>JACQGM010000228.1 GCA_016199585.1 Armatimonadota bacterium | reverse complement strand
CCGGTACTCTCGTTCGTGTCGCAAGCTGTTGCGACGGGCAACGACGCGCAAGAAAGGCCCGTAAAGGCGTGAGAAACCCTTGTGCCACGCCATTCCCGTCCCGCCAGAAATGGATAAAGTCGAGCTTACGGTCACGAGAACGACATGAGGAGGCACGAGGACGTGACCTGCCGGACATCCATCGGCATGCGACTGCGAGGGTATTGTTGCCCTCGCGCCCCGGAGGGGCACAGAGCCACTGTCACCAGATGGAGGCAACCGAATTGGCAACACGCACGATCACGATTCCGGGCTCATCGCCGCCCTGCTGCTGCCCGGCGTCGGGAGCCAGGCCGCGCCCGCCGGCGAGCGAGGCGCCCCGGTGGTGGCACCCCGCGTAGCCGTCCACGGCTACATTCAGAGCCGGTTCTGTGCGGTGGCGAGGTCGAACCTGCAGTACCGCGTCGAGCGCATCTCTGTGTGGGCGGACGCCACTCTGCCCAGCGACAGCACGGCCAGGGCGGAGCTGTATTACCACCCCCGGGCGGCGAACGCAGGCCTCTACGTGGAGAGCGCCTACTACGACACGAAGCTCGGCCCCGGCCGGATCCGCGTCGGGAGAGGGAGCCGGCTCACCTTCGGCATCACCCCGGCCTACCCCAACCGCAAGACGAGCAACTACGGCATCGTCGGCGAGACCTTCACCCGGAACCGCATCCAGGGCGTTCAGTACGTCCATGCGGATCGGCTGTGGGATCTCGGCGCCGGCGCCCACACCGCGCTCCGGCCCGGCACCCGCGCGCTGGGTGAGGTGCCCGGCAGCATGTGCAACGGGCCGCACGCCGTGCCGCACCTCTCCATGCGCGACCTGCCGGCACTGAGCCAGCGCGTGCAGGGGGCGAGGCGATTGAAGATCAAGCCGGTGGCCGGACTGAACGCGGGCGTCTCCGCCTCTCCTACGCGCGCAGGAGCCTTGCCCCCCGCGCAGAACCGAAGAGCAGGGAATCCGCGGGTACCGGGCGGCGGATCGCCCCGGCCTGGCAGGCCCGGCGCCGGCGCCCGTATCCGGCACGGGCCACGCGCCTGCCCCTGAAGCTTTGATCCCTGCAGCGCCGCGGCGAGCCGCCCCGGCTGCTGATCCGATACGCCGAAAGGATGGCGCCGACCATGATCTGGAACAAGGAAGCCGAGTGCATGCCCCTGGAGGGGCTGCAGGAGCTTCAGGGACAGTGCCTCCGCGACACGGTCCGGCGGTGCTATGAGAACGTGGCTACCTACCGTGAGAAGCTCGACGGCGCCGGCATCCGTCCGAGCGACATCGGCGGAGTTGCCGACCTGAAGCGCCTGCCCTTCACCACCGCCGACGATCTGCGCGAGGGCTACCCCTTCGGCATGTTCGCGGTGCCGATGGACGAGGTGATCCGCATCCACTCCTCCTCCGGCACCACGGGCAAGCCGAAGGTCGTCGGCTACACGCGCAAGGACATCGCCACCTGGGCCGAGTTGATGGCGCGCACCATCTGCTGCGGCGGCGGGAGCCCGCACGACATGATCCAGAATGCCTACGGCTACGGCCTCTTCACCGGCGGCCTGGGCATTCACTACGGCGCCGAGCGCGTCGGGGCCACGGTCATCCCGATCTCCGGCGGCAACACCAAGCGCCAGATCATGATCATGCAGGACTTCGGCAGCACCATGCTCGCCTGCACCCCCTCCTACGCCATCTACCTGGCCGATACCGCCCTGGAGGAGGGCGTGGACATCCGCGAGCTCCCCTTGAAGCACGCCATTCTCGGCGCCGAGCCCTGGACCGAGAACATGCGCAAGGAGATCGAGGCGAAGATGGGGATCCGCGCTACCGACATCTACGGCCTCAGCGAAGTCATCGGCCCCGGTGTCTCCAGCGAGTGCGAAGCCCAGGACGGCCTGCACGTCTTCAGCGACCACTTCATCGCCGAGATCATTGACCCGGCCACGCTGCAGCCGGTGCCCCCCGGCACCCCGGGCGAGCTCGTCTTCACCTCACTGACCAAAGAGGCCTTCCCGATCCTCCGCTACCGCACCCGCGACATCTCGAAGCTGAACGTGGATCCTTGCCCCTGTGGGCGCACCCACCCGCGCATGGGCCGCATCACCGGGCGCACCGACGACATGCTCATCATCCGGGGCGTGAACGTCTTCCCGAGCCAGATCGAGAGCGTCCTCCTCGACATCGAGGGCACCGAGCCGCACTACCTGATCGTGGTGGACCGCATCGGCTCCCTGGATGCCCTGGAGGTCTGGGTGGAGGTGAGCGAGCGTCTCTTCTCCGACGAGATCCGGCAGTTGGAGACCCTGGAGCGCCGCATTCGGCACGAGATCCAGAGCACCCTTGGCATCACGGTCACCGTCAAGCTGGTGGAGCCGAAGACGATCGAGCGGAGCGAGGGGAAGGCCCGGCGCGTGGTGGACAAGCGCCCCACGGGTTAGCGGGTCGATGTTCCCGTCGGTCTGAGTTGGCACGAAGCCCGCGCGGGGCATCGGGTAGGGTGCGGGTTCCGCCCCGCGCCGGTCAATGGCGTAGGGCGCGGGTTCCGCCCCGCGCCGGATGCGGGCCACGGAGGTCGAGAGCGATGAGTGAACACCGATCCTGCATCCGCTTCGAGGGAGGCGCACTGTGGGTGCAGACCCCCTGGGGGAGCGCCCCGGGCGCCGTCTTGGTCAACGGCGAGCCGGTACGCGGGCCGTGGCTGGTGGTGCCCGGCCACCCGGCGGCGGAGCTGGGCGAGCCCCGATACCACGAGCCGGGTCCTTCGGAGGCCATCGCGGCGCCGGACGTCTCTGACGAGGATCTGGCCGCCGTCGAGGGGGTCCCGCTTGATGACTCCGTGCGGATGTACCTGCACGAGATCGGCAAGGTGCCGCTCCTCTCACCGGAGGAAGAGGCCGAGTTGTTCCGCCGCACCCGTCGGGACGATGACGCTGCCAGGCAGAAGCTGGCGGAAGCCAACCTGCGCCTGGTCGTCCAGGTCGCGAAGGGCTTCACCGGCCGGGGCGTCTCCTTCCTCGACCTGATCCAGGAGGGGAACATCGGCCTCATCCGCGCGGTGGAGAAGT
>JACQGM010000014.1 GCA_016199585.1 Armatimonadota bacterium | reverse complement strand
GTGTGGGGGTGTGGGGGTGTGGGAGCCAGGGGCGGCACCACATCCCACAGCCACACCCCCACACGCCCATTGCCAGCACATTCTCCGCCGGCACCTCCCGCTGGATGAGGCAGGGGGTGCCATCGGGTCTCTCCTTCAGCGGCTGCCGGGCACCAGGTGGCAGGCGTCGTTCACCAGGTCAATGCGCCAGCGGCCCTCGTCATAGTTGAGGATGTTCACGGCGGCATTCTCCTGGCCGATGCGCCGGTAGTGGGAAGGCGAGAGCCCGAGGAGTTCGCACAAGAAGACACGGTTGGTGGACTTGTGCGCCACCACGGCGACGCTTTCCGCGGGGTGGCGGGCCGCGATGGCCGTCATGGCTGGCACAACGCGGTCTCGGAGCGCGGCGAAGCTCTCGCCCCCGGGGATCGGCACGCGCTCGGCGTCCTGCCGCCACGCCGCGTAGAGATCCGGCCAGCGGCAGCGGACCTGCGCCTCGGAGAGACCCTCCCAGTCGCCGTAGTTCACTTCGCGGAGCGCCGGGTCCGCCACCGGGACCAGCGCGTGCGGGGCGGCGATGGCGTCGGCGGTCTGGCGGGCGCGGCGCAGGTCGCTGCAGTAGAGGGCGGCCAGCGGCGCCCCGGCGAGGCGGGCCGCGAGGCACTCGGCCTGACGCCGGCCCTCCGGGCTCAGCTCCAGGTCGGTGATGCCGCAATAGGCGGGGGGCTCACGGTTCCAGAGCACCTCGCCGTGGCGCACCAGGTAGATGACGGCCATCGTCACGCCCTTCTCAGGCCGGCGGCTTTGAGGAGGGCGTCGGCCCATTCCGCGTCATCGGGGCGAAGCGGCTCCGGTGGCGGTTGGTTGTAGTCAATGCGCGCTGCGTACGCCCCGGCGTCGTAGGAGCGGGTGAAGACAGCCGGCAGATCCAGCACCACGTCGGGGTCGGGTGGACGGAGCGGCACACCGATGCGGGGCAGCCGCACGCAGATTGAGACGAGGGAGACCTCCACGTGCCCGCGGTTGCCCGAGCGTCTGATGCTGACCACATAGTCGAAGCGGGGCAGAGCTCGCGGCCCTCCCACGGCCGCCAGTGCCGCCGGGTTGCTCCCGCGCAGGAGGCCGATCTCCACGAGGTCGGCGCTGCGATCCAGGACCTGGTCCTGCTTGGCGCGGTACTCCTCGCGGCCACGGCCGGCCGCAGATCTGTTCGAGGGACTGATCACCTCGATGACCGTTACAACCTCCCGCGAGTGTGCAGCGAGGATCTCCAGGAACGTCTCGCGCTGCGGATGCACGCGCTCACGGATGTCCACGTAGCACCTGGGCATCAGGAGCGGCTGCAGTGCCTCAGCGATGTAGACGATCAGCCGGTCGTGTACCCCCGGCCAGATCGCCGGGTCCTCCAGATACGGGTCCATACCGGGAAACGGGCTGGACATCGCACGCGCCTCCTCATGGCTTCTCGCCCCGCCGCGGCAGTCCGGCACGGTCACACTCGCGGGATGCCATCACGGGGTGGCATCCACCATGCCAACGCTGAAGAGCGGAGCCGCGTGGCCGGGCAGTCGCCTGGCCGTCGCGCTGTTCCTGAGCGAAGATTCGCCGCCCGCTCCCGTTCGCCCTTCCGCGGCAGACGGGTGCCGCCGGCAGGATTCCCGGCCCCGGACAGGAACTACAGGATGAGCGCCCGGGCCGGAGCGCTGCACCCCCGGGCGCCGCCGAGGGTGACGGCGAGAGGGGCGACGGCGGGACTGCCCGACTCCCGTTCCCCGTCTCCGGTCGGCCAGGAGCAGGAATGAGCCAGATGATCACACCGTGCCGCCCCCGGTGGAAGGGCACGATGACGGATCGCGAGCGGTTCAACAACCAGATGCACTACCGGCCGTTCGACCGCTGCTTCAACATGGAGTTCGGCTACTGGGCCGAGAACTTCAAGCAGTGGGACATCTTCGTCAAGAACGGCATCACCAACAACGCCGAGGCGGACGTCTTCTTCAACTTCGACCGCCTGGGCGGCGCCGGCGGCGTCATCTGGATGCACCCGGTCTTCCCCCAACAGCGCGTGGGCGAGACGGAAACCACCTGCATCATCCGCAACGGCGATGGCCTCCTGGCCGAGGTGCCGAAGGACGGCCACGATACCATTCCGCACTACATCCAGGCGAGCATCGTCACCCCCGACGACTGGAAGCGCGTCAAGGCGGAGCGCTTTCGCCGCGAGGATCCGGCGCGCAAGGTGGATGTCGAGGCGCTGAAGCGATCCCATCCTCCCGACCGTGACTATGCCCTGGGGGTGAGCTGCGGCTCGATGATCGGTCGCATCCGCAGCATGCTCACCTTCGAGGGCCTCGCCTATGCGTGCTACGACTACCCCGAGATGGTCGAGGACATGGTCGAGACCGCCTGCGTCCTGGTGGAGGACTACCTGGACCAGGCGCTCGGGCACGTGGATTTCGACTTCGCCACCGGGTGGGAGGACATCTGCTTCAAGAACGGCCCGCTGATCACGCTCGATTTCTTCCACCGGGTGGTGATGCCGCGCTACAAGCGCATCGGCGACCGCCTGCACCGGCACGGGATCACCCTCTGGTACACCGATTGCGACGGCGACGTGCGCCCGCTCCTTCCCGGCTTCCTGGAGGCGGGCATCAACTGCCTCTTCCCCTTCGAGGTGAACGGCTGCGCCCACCCGGGGGAGCTGCTGAACGAGTTCGGCAGGGACCTGCGAATCATGGGGGGGGTGGACAAGATCCAGCTCGCGAAGGGACCCGAGGCGATCCGGGCCTACCTGGAGACGCTCGTGCCCCTGGTGGAGCGCGGCGGCTATATTCCCTTCTGCGACCATCGCTGCCCGCCGAACGTGAAGCCGGAGTACTACCTTTACTATCTGGACCTGAAAGAGGAGATGTTCGGGATGAAGTGAGGGGTGACGCGCGACGAGTCCCACGTGCGTTGGGCACCCGGCCGCCCGGGAACGCCCGGCGATTCATCGCCGGGCGATGTCCCGGACGACCACTGCAAGTCTGGACCTGTAGCGGGAGCCGGGCGGAGATGCTTCAGCGCGGCGCCTCAGCATGACGGGTACGGGGGCTCGGGAGGGTTGTGCCCGGGCAGGGGCACGCCGCGCGAGCCGGTTTCTGCCCCCGAGTAGGAGAAGCTATGTCGGTCGCACCGCTCTATTTTGACTCGAATGCGTGGGTTGGCCCGCGGGGGGCGATTGATCCGCTGGAGAAGTGGCGCGTCGCGGACGTTGTGGATGAGCTGCAGCACTGCGGTATCCACGGCGCGCTGGTGACGCACAACATGGCGCGCAGTTACGACTGTGCCTTCGGCAACCGGCGCCTGCTGGAGGAGATCGCGGACCAGCCGCGGCTCTTCGGCTGCGCCGTGCTGCTGCCCCACCACGCCGGCGAGATGGATCCACCCCGGCGGCTGGTGGGCCAACTGCGCGCCCGGGGGTTCGTCGCCGCGCGCCTCTGCCCGAAGCAGCACCGCTACCGCCTGAGCGAGCGCACTTGCGGGGATCTCCTCCGCGCCCTGGAGGGAGAGCGCCTGCCGCTTCTCCTGGATGCGGACCAGGCGAGCTGGGGCGAGGTGGAGTGGCTGTGCGGGGCCTTTCCGAAGCTGCCCGTCCTGCTGCAGAGGGCCGTCTGGGGGCAGGAGAGGGACGTCTACCCGCTGCTGGCGGCTTTCGACAACCTCCACCTGGAGTTCTCGGCGTTCCAGGCGAACGCGGCCATCGAGCGGATCGTCGCGCGGTTCGGTGCCGAGCGGTGCCTGCTGGGCACCGACGTCCCGGTGAAGAGCCCCGGCGCCGCGCGCGCGTTTGTGGACTACTCCCGTCTCGATGCCGCCGCTCGCGCCCTCGTGGCGGGGGGCAACCTGGCGCGGCTCCTGGGCGTCGCCCCGCCGCCGCTGCCGGAGGCGGTCGGGGACGATCCCATTCTGGCGCGCGTCAAGCAGGGGCTGCCCATGGAAGGCGTTCGCGTGATCGACGCGCACGCGCACCTGGTACACGATGGCGGTGAGGGCGTCGGCACGCTCCCGATGCCGGAGGGCGACATCGCGCGGATGCTGGCGATCTACGACACCTTCGGCTGCGAGCGCACCTGCCTTTCGTCGTGGCTCCAGATCAGCGCGGACACCGAGGTGGGCAACGGCATCACCGCGCACGCCGTGGAGCGCCACCGGGAGCGCGTGACCGGCTACGTCTCCATCGATCCCACCTACGTCACCGACGTGGCCGGCGCCGCGCGGCGGTGGCACGCCGTGCCGGGAATGCTCGGCCTGAAGCCCTACTTCCCGAGCATGCGCGTTCCGTACGACGACGCCCGCTTCCGGCCCTGGTGGGAGTTCGCCAATGAGCACTCGCTCTTCGCCCTGCTCCACCCCAGTGGCGCTGATTACCCGCGGCAGGTGGGCGCGCTGGCGGAAGCGTACCCGAACGTCTCTTTCCTCCTGGCGCACGGCGCCGGCACCTGGGAGGCGGCGCGCCGGAGCGCCGCCATCGCCCGCGGCCGGCCGAACGTCTTCGCGGAGATCACCTACACCCCGGTGCCACTGGGCACCATCGAGTACCTGGTGCGGGAGTTGGGCGCGGATCGCGTGATCTTCGGCACCGACGCCCCGATGCGCGACCCGCGTCCGCAGTTTGGCTGGCTCTGCTACGCGCGGCTGAGCGGGGAAGAGAAGGCGCTGATCCTGGGCCGGAACATGCTGGGGATCCTGGAGCGGGTGCAGTTGTGAGGGGAGGACCCATTCGCCCGTGGCGTATCGGCCCGGCGGCATGCCTACCGAATGAAGCGCACGTCGCAGACGCCGGCCGCGCTGAAAGGATGGTGCCACGGCGCACGGTGGCGGGACCGACCTCGCCCGGCCTTTGCGCCCACCAGGATCCCGGCCCTGGCCGTCGAAACCCATCCTGGCGGGTGAAGGGCCGGCGGCGATGGATCTCACCCTGGTGATGAGGGTCGTGCTTCTGGGGGTAGTGGTGGCGCTGCCCCGGGCGTCGCCGGTCGGAGGAGCGGCGCCGGTTTCTGTGCCTGTTCAGCCCCTCCTGATCACCTGCGACCTGGACGCCGACGGCACGCCGGAGCGGCTCACCCTCGATCCGAAAGCCGACCCGGCGCTCACAATCCGGCGCGGGGGGAAGCGCCTCTGGCGCGGCATTCCCGCGCGCTGGCGGCCGTGGAAGCTGGCGACCGCCGACGTGGATGGCGACGGGAAGCCGGAGATCGTCCTGGGCGTACACAAGGCGACGCGCTTCTTCCCGAAGCCGCACAACTGTCTCTTCGTCTACGGCTGGGACGGGCGCCGGGCCTACCCCCGCTGGCTCGGGTCGGCGCTGAGCCGGCCCTTCACGGACTTCGCCCTGGCGGAGCTGGACGGCCGGCCGGGCGATGAGCTGCTCGCCATCGAGGTGACGCGCGACGGCGGGCGGTGCGCGGGGGTGTACTCGTGGCGCGGCTTCGGCTTCGCCGCCTGCCGCCAGGAAGGCCCCTGGCGCGCGGCGCGCATCCTTTCCGCCGAGAGCGACCGCATCATCCTGGAAGCGGACGGGCGGCGGGTGGAGGTGAAGCGCGCTTCGGAGTAGAACGGATCAGACGGATCAGACGGATCGGTCTGATCAGACCGATCGGTCTGATCAGCAGGGAGGTGACCCGATGAGACGAGCACTCTGGTGCTTTGCGTTGGTGGCCCTGACGCTCCGCGCGGTCTCGGTGGCGGGGGCGCCGGCGCGGGCCGGCGCGGCGGCGCGGGTGAAGCCCTACACGGTCTCGGCCTCGCTGAAGGAAGTGGGCAACGCGAAGCAGTTCCGGGGCACGGCGGCGCAGAAAGCGCTACTGGCGCGGAACCTCTTCGTGGTGACGCCCACCGACGCCGAACAGCTCTTCTTCATCTACGAGAACAACGACTACGCCAACATCCCCTCCTTCGTCACGACCGACCTGGTCTTGCAGCTCTACCACGTCTTCTTCGACTTCACCCTGCGCCGGGTGGAGACGGAGAAGCTCTCGCCGCTCCTGCGCCGCCTCACCGAGGGGATGTTCCTGCAGAGTGTGTCGGCGTGGAAGTCCCTGTCCGACCCGAAGCTGAAGGATGCCGCGCGGCACAACGTCGCCTACTTCGGCGTGGCGGCGCGTCTGCTCGGCCTGGAGGTGGCGATCCCGGCGGAGGCGCAGCCGCTGGTCGAGGCGGACCTGGCCCTGATCGAGAAGCACGAGGGCTTCGACCTCGGCGGGGTATTCCCCTACAAGATTGACTACTCGCAGTTCGTCCCGCGCGGGCACTACACCCGCACCGAGACCCTGAGGCGCTTCTTCGGGGCGATGATGTGGTACGGGCTGTCACCCTTCTCCTTCTACAAGCAGGTGAATCTCTCGCCGGCGCCGGCGGTGCGCTCCGACGAGACGGTGCGGATGGCGATCCTCATGGCGCGCGCCCTGCACCAGATGCGCCTGGAGGCGACGTGGGACCGCATCTACGAGCCGACCGCCTTCTACGTCGGCTTCTCCGATGACCTGACGCCCGGGGAGTACCGCGCGCTGATGAACGAGGTCTTCGGCAAGGACGCTCCCGTGGCCGCTTACACCGACCCGGCGAAGTTCGACGCTTTCATCGCGCGCGGAAAGGCGCTGCGGCTGCCGGCCATCCAGCCGAAGGTGCGGCTCACCGAGTACCTGCTCCCCTTCCCGGATCCCCGGACGTGCCAGCTCCGGCTGATGGGCCAGCGCCATGTCCCCGACTCCGAGATGCTCCAGCGGCTCTCGACGCCGCTGGAGCGCTACTTCCCCGCCGGCATGGACGTGATGGCGGTCCTCGGGAGCCCGCGCGCCCGCTGGCTGCTGGATACCGGCTTCCCCGAGCTCTTCGACACCCGCGCCTGGAAGGGCTACCGGCCGGAGCGCGCGAAGCTCGAGGCGGAGTTCGCGAAGGTGAGCGAGAAGGAGTGGACGCGCAACCTCTACCGGGGGTGGCTATGGGCGCTGCAGTCGCTCGTCCGGCCGGCGGCCGAAGGCTATCCCTCGTTCATGCGGAGCGTGGCCTGGGAGGACAAATCGCTGAACACCGCGCTGGCATCCTGGGCGGAGCTGCGGCACGACACGATCCTCTACGCCAAGCAGAGCATCTCCGTGGAGTGCGGCGGCGACGGGGAGGAGCCGCCGAAGCCGAAGGGCTACGTCGAGCCGAACGTGGCGTTCTACCAGCGGATGCAGAGGCTCACGCGCCTCTCAAGAGAGGGCCTGGAGCAGCGCAGCCTCCTCGACCGCACGCTGAAGGAGAAGTTCGAGGACCTGGAGGACCTGCTCGTCTTCCTCGGGCGCGTTTCCGAGAAGGAGCTGCGGAACGAGGCGCTGACACCGGAGGAGTACGAGCAGATCCGCATTATCGGGGCTTCGGTGGAGCGGCTCACGCTCTCCGTCATCGAGGGCCAGGCGTCGAACTGGTATGAGATCACGTCGCCGGTTGATCGCGACATGGCAGTGGTCGCCGACGTGCATACCGGGGGCATGAACCCGATCCAGGTGTTGGAAGAGGGCGTGGGGCACGCGAACGAGATCCTGGTGATCGTGCCCGTGGAGGGGAAGCTGCAGCTCACCCGGGGCGCGGCCTTCAGCTACTACGAGTTCCAGCACCCGCTGGACGATCGCCTCACCGACGAGAAGTGGCAGGCGATGCTCAAGTCGGAGAAGCCGCCGCGCCCGCCCGCGTGGACGAAGAGCTTCATGCCCCCGGATGCGAAGCCGCAGGCCGGCGACGGCTCCGGGAGCATGGATGTGATCAGCTACTCGAGCGGGTGCTGAACCCGTCCCGCGGGGCAGCCCCGGGGCAGCAGGGAAGGAAACGAGGAGTGCCACGGGGAGCCGGCCTCGCTGCGCGCCGGATGGTGGGAGCGGCAGACCTCTCCGGCGTGCGTTGGGCACGCCCGGCGATCAATCGCCGGGCTGACGAACGGCGCCCCCTGAAGGGGCTTCAGGGCGGGGGCCAGGGCGCCAGCGGTCTGCCAAGCCCGATTCATCGGGCGCTGTTTCTCAGCCCGGCGATTCATCGCCGGGCGGTCCGTGGGCGAGGGGGTGCATCCAGGGCGATGGGAAGCCGGCCCCTCCCCCGAACTGATGGTGAGCCAGTGGTGTGTGATAGCGAGTCGAGGGTAACGCTGCGGCGATGGGTCCTGATCGGGTGGATGGCAATCGGCGTGCTGCTGGCGGTACTTGCGGGGCTGCCGGCGGCGCCGGTCGCGAGGACGCGGGCGGGGGTGATGCTCGCCGCCGTGGGCGACATCCTGCTCGACCGCGGGGTAGGGGAGCGGATCGGGCGCTTCGGCATCGAGTATCCCTTCCGGCACGTGGCGGGCATCCTCAGCGGGGCCGACATCGCCTTCGGGAACCTGGAGTGCCCCCTGAGCGCGGAGGGGATCAAGACCCCCAAGCCCTTCTCCTTCCGGGCCGACCCCGCCGCGGCGGAGTGCCTGCGGCGTGCCGGGCTGGACATCGTCTCGCTGGCGAACAACCACGCGATGGACTGCGGGCGGTCGGGTCTGCTGGAGACGGTGCGGCACCTGGAGGGGAGGGGGATCCGCTGGTGCGGGGCGGGGTGGACGCGAGCGGAAGCCGAGGCGGCGACGGTGGTGACGGCGCGCGGCCTGCGGGTGGGCTTCGTGGGCTTCTGCCGGTTCCTGCCGGAGGGCGGCTTCCTGCGCGACGACCGGCCCACCATCGCCTTCGCCTCCCCCGAGCGGGTGCGCGCGGCGGTGAGAGCGGCGCGCGCCCGCGCCGATGTGGTGGTGGCATCCTTCCATTGGGGCGTGGAGTACCGGCCCTACCCAGTGGCGGAGCAGGAGCGCCTGGCGAAGGAGGCGGTGGACGCCGGCGCCCACCTGGTGCTCGGCCATCACCCGCACGTGCTCCAGCGCGTGGAGTGGCTCGGCCCGCACGCCGTAGCCGCCTACTCACTGGGCAACTTCGTGTTCGACTCGCCCCGCCCCGAGGCCCGGGAGAGCGCCATCCTGCGCTTCCGCCTCTCGCGCCGGGGCGTGGAGAGCGTGGACGCCATCCCCGTGCGCGTGGAGGGATGCCGGCCCCGCCCGCTCCCGGCCAAGGAGGGAGCGGCGATCTGCAAGCGGCTGCGCCTCGCGACGAGTGAGGGCGGGCACGAGGAGGTCGCAGACGCAGAGGGGCATAGCCGCAACCAAAGGCCGGGCATTGGAAATACCCGTCTGGCGAGCGGCGCGGCGCCGCTGAGCGTCCTCCCGGACGCAGGTAGATTCCCCGCCCGCGAGGGCGGTCGGCCG
>JACQGM010000213.1 GCA_016199585.1 Armatimonadota bacterium | reverse complement strand
GCCGCCCGTGCCGGTGCCCGTGCCCGACGACCCCGGCGCGTTCTACTGCGAGCGCCACAAGAGCGTGAGTACGCGCGTGCGCTGCAGCCGCTGCGGCGCTCCGATCTGCCCCCGGTGCATGGTTCCCGCCCCCGTGGGCATCCAGTGCCGCAAGTGTGCCAGCCAGCGGGCGCCCCTTCGGCCGCGGGGCGTCATCCACGCCGCCGGCCGCACCATCAGCGCCGGCGCGGCCGGCGCCGGACGCGCCGTGTGGTACCTGAGCCTGTGGGCGTTCCTCATCTCCATCGTCCGCGGTTTCTTCGGCGGGCGGGATACGTGAGAGGGACGCGGCGGCGCGTGGCGGGAGGTGCGTCTTGAGATGACCGAAGATGGATCCCCCCGTCGCGTGGCCCTGTATACGCTGGGCTGCAAGACGAACCAGTACGATAGCGGCCGGCTGGCCGAGGAGTTCGAGGCATCCGGCTTCCGGTTGGTGCCGTTCGGCGAGCCGGCTGATGTCTATGTGATCAACACGTGTACGGTGACCGCCGAGGCGGACCGCGAAGCGCGCAGCGCGGCACGGCGGGCGCGGGCGCGCCGGCCCGGGGCGGTCGTGGTCGCCACCGGCTGCTACGTGGCGGTGGATCCGGCGGCGATGGCGGCCATCCCCGGCGTGCGCCTCCTCAACGGCAGCGGCCTGGTGCGCCGTGTGGAGGAGCTGCTGGCAGCCCGACCCGGGGCCGATGGGGCAAGGGGCGATCGGGGTGTGGGAGTATGCGAGTGTGGGAGCAAGGAGGCTACCGGCACATCCACACCCCCGTACTCCCATACCCTCATGCCTACTCACCCCCACGCCCCCGCACTCCCACACCCCCACACTCCCACACTCCCCACCCGCACCCGCCAGGTCCTCAAGATCCAGGAGGGGTGCAACTACCGCTGTGCCTACTGCGTGGTGCCGCGGGCGCGAGGGAAGGCGCGCAGCCGGCCGCTGGACGAGGTGCTGGCGGAATCCCGGCGGCGCGTCGAGAGCGGCTTCCGCGAGCTGGTGCTCACCGGCACCTGCATCGGCTCCTACGGCCAGGACCTGCGGCCGCGCGCTCGCCTGGTGGAGTGCGCCGGCGCCATCGCCGCCATCCCCGGCCTGGCGCGGCTACGGATCAGCTCCATCGAGCCCTGGGAGGTCGAGGAGGATCTCATCGAGCTGGCGGCGAACCACCCGGTAGTGTGCCGGCACTTCCACCTTCCCGTGCAGAGTGGCGACGACGGCGTCCGGCGGCGCATGCGCCGCCCCGGCAGCGGGGAGCAGTTCGCGGCGCTGGTCGCGAGCATCCGGGAGGCGATGCCCGACGCGGGCATCACCACGGACGTGATCGTGGGCACCCCGGGGGAGACGGAGGCCGAGTTCGCCAGAACCCTCGACTTCTGCCGGGAGATCGCCTTCAGCCGGATGCACGTCTTCCGCTACTCGCCGCGGCCCTTCACCCCCGCGGCGGCGCAGCCGGACCGGGTGCCCCGCCCGGTTCAGGACGCGCGCAGCCGGGCGCTCATCCGCCTGGGGGAGGAGATGGCCGACGCCTTCGCGCGCCGGTGGGTGGGGAGCGTCGTGCCGGTGCTCGTCGAGGGTCCGCATGGCCGGGACGGCCTGCTGGAGGGACTCACCGGGAGCTACATCCGCGCGCGCTTCCCGGGCGACGCGGCGCTCCACGGGCGCATGGTCGGGGTGGAGGCCCTGGACGCGCGCGCGGGGTGCTTGATCGGGAGGGTGGTCAACGGCGATGAGTAGCTGTATCTTCTGCCGCATCGCGGCGGGCGAGGCGCCGGCCGACGTCGTCTACCAGGACGACCGGGCGGTGGCCTTGCGCGACCGCCACCCGCGCGCCCCGGTACACATCCTGGTCATCCCGCGCCGGCACATCGCCAACCTCCTCGCCCTCTTGGATGAGGACGAGGCGTTGGTGGGGCACCTGTTGGGTGTGGCCAATCGCGTGGCCCGCGATGCGGGGGTGGCGGAGAGCGGCTTCCGCGTCGTCGCGAATGTCAACCGCGACGCCGGGCAGAGCGTGGACCACCTCCACTTTCACGTTCTCGGCGGCCGGCCGATGGGGTGGCCGCCTGGATAGCGAGGACAATGAGATGCAGCGCAAGATCCTGCTGAGCAGTCTGTTGGTGGTCGTCGTTGCCGCGGCGGGCGTGGCCGTGCGGGCCAGGAAGCACCCTTCAGCGTGGCTGTGGTTGGCGATCCTGTCGGTGTTCTCCGCCGGTACGGCCGCCAGGCCTGCAGCCGCGGCGGAGTCCGCGGGGGTGACGGTCCGGTTCTCCGAGTACGAAGGCCCGGCCACCGTCGAGATTCGCCCCGTCCGCCGCCACGAGGTGCAGGTCGTCGTGGACCCGAAGGGCGAGACCAACCCGCTGGCTCTCCAGGTTGAGCTTCGCGAGTCGGGGCCGGACGCCTGGCCCGCCCTCGACGCGGAAGTGCTCGGCCCGACCGGGCAGCCCGTGCCCGCGCGGCACGTCGGCATCCAGTGGAACCGGTTCGCGATGGTGGTGCCCGCCGCGGGGGGTACCTTCACCATCCGTGCGGTTGAGCCGGGCGGGAGCCGCCCCGGGGTCTTCCCCGAGGCGCAGCGCCGGGCGCGCGACGAGGCGACCGGCGTGAGCGCGGCGGTCTGCAACTGGCCGGATGGCCGCCGCGCGGCCCTCAGCATTCGCTTCGACGATTCGCACCGGACGCACCTCTCCACGGCGATCCCGATCTTGCGCGAGTACGGGTTCCGCGGCACGTTCATGGTGAACCCCGGCGGATGGCAGCGGGCGGAGTGGGAAGCCGTTGCCCGGCAAGGCGACCAGGAGTTCGCCAATCACTCGCTGCGCCACCGCGGCTCTCAGAATGAGGAAGACACCGAGCGGGACATCGGCGAAGCGGCCAAGGTGATCCAGGCTCTCTTCCCGAACCGGAGCAAGCTGGTCGCCCTCAATCTGGGTGGCGGCACGCAGTGGGTGACGAGCAAGACGCTGCGCTACTACCTGGACAAGTACCAGCTCTTCGACGCGTCGTCCGGCTCGCTCGGCATGGACGACGTGTACGGCAACCGCGTGGCTGCCATCCGGGAGGCGATCAACCGCCACCTCGCGAGCGGCGGATGGTGTCGGGTCCACTACCACTCCATCGGCGTGAAGGGGACGGGTGTCACCGAGGAGAACTTCCGCGCTGCCCTGGACGTGGTGAAGGAGCACCGGAACGTGCTGTGGATCGCCGGCATGGCGGACATCTACAAGTACATGACGGAGTGCCGCGGCGCCCGACTGACCGTCGAGAGCAAAGGACCCTCTCGCGTCCAGATCGCCCTCTCCTGCTCGACGGACCCGGAGCTGTACGACCAGCCGCTGGCGCTGGAGATCCAACTGCCGCAGTCATGGCCGGCCGAACGGGTGGTCGTGAAGGACGCGCAGGCTCGCGTCCTCACCGCGCGCTCGGAGCAGACGGAAGGCGAGACCCGGCTGCACTTCGAGGTGGCCCCCCGCAGCGCCTCCTTCACGGTGGAGAAGAAGGATTGAGGTGAGACGATGGCGACGTCCATCCCCATCATTGACTGCCACGTTCACGGCTCCTCCCTGAGTGGCATCCCGAGCCTGAACGGCATCTGCGAGTGCGTCGGCATTGAGCGCATGAACATCGTGTGTACCACCGGCGGCCAGCGGGTGAACGCCAATCCGGCGGCGCTGGTGACGAAGGCGGAGTTCCCCGAGCGATTCTACGTCTTCGCGGGCCTCGACCACTCGGCCCATTTCAGCAAGGGGAAGCTGAGCCCTCCCTCCCTGCCGGAGCAGATCGACCGCCTGATGGCCCTCGGCGCCGACGGCATCAAGATGATCGAGGCGAAGCCCACCAGCCGCAAGAGCCTCCCGATCCCTCTCGACGGCCCCTACTTCGAGGAGTACTTCACCCACGCCGAGGAGACGGGGGTCCCCCTCCTCTGGCACGTGGCCGACCCCGAGGAGTTCTGGGATCCCGACAAGACCCCCTCCTGGGCGAAGCAGCGCGGCTGGGGCTACAACGAGAGCTTCGTGCCGAAGGAGCAGCTCTACACCGAGGTGGAGAATGTCCTGCGCCGCCACCCGAAGCTGACGGTGGTCTTCGCGCACTTCTTCTTCCTCTCGGCCGACCTGCCCCGCGCCGCCGCCCTCTTCGACCGCTACGAGGGCACCCACTTCGATCTCGCGCCCGGCATCGAGCTCCTCTACAACCTCTCGCGCGACGTGCCCGCCACCCGTCGCTTCTTCGAGAGCTACGCCGACCGCATCCTCTTCGGCACCGACATCAGCGGCGGGCAGCCGCCCGAGGAGGCACGGTTGCGCGCCGGGATCGTCACCCGCTGGCTGGAGACCGACGAGGAATACCGCGTGCCCGAGGGCGCCGACTTCCTCCTGGGCCCGCCGGAAGATGGAATCGTGCGCGGGATCTCCCTCTCGGACGACGCCCTGGCGAAGATCTACCACGGCAACTTCGAGCGTCTGGCGGGCGCGCGCCCGAAGGCGCTGAACCGTGAGCTCGCCGCGCAGGAGTGCGAGCGCATCGCCGCGGAGGTGGCCGTCATGGCCGGCACCCCGGTCGGGGACACCGAAGCCGCGCAGTCCGCCGTCCGGCTGCGCCGGTCCGGCCCGCCCGCATAGCGCGAGCCGGTCGCGGCAGCTTCTCTCCGCGACCTGCCCACGCAGGGCTGCCCGGGGAGGGGATCCGAGGGCAGCCGCGAAATGCTGCGTGGCCGCAGCTTGAAGGGATGCAGACAGATGGGCATCAGCATCGGCATGGTGGGAATCGGCGCCTTCGGGAAGGCGTTCATCCGTTCCTTCCGCGACCACCCTCTGGTGGGCCGCATCGCCCTGTGCGACCTCAGCGCGGAGCGGCTCGCCACCTGCGCCAGAGAGTTCCAGATCGAGGAAACCTACACCAGCCTCGACGACATCTGCCGCAGCAGCATTCAGGCACTGGTGATCATCACTCAGCCGCAGTACCACGCGGCCCAGGCGATCCAGGCGATGGAAGCGGGGAAGCACGTCTACACGGCCGTGCCCGTCATGTACGGTCCCGATGGAGACGAGTTGCTGGAGTGGTGCGACAAACTGGTGAATACCGTCAAGCGCACCGGCATGATCTACATGCTGGGGGAGACCACCTTCTTCCGCAAGGAGACGATCTACTGCCGGCGCCGGGCCGCCGAGGGCGCTTTCGGCCAGTTCGTCTACGGGGAGGGGGAGTACCTCCACGATTGGTCCCTCGGCCTGGCTCAGGTCGCCCGGAACCGGAGGCTCTCCCCGGACACCCGGCTGGAGGAGACGTTGGCCCGCGACCCCCGACGCGCCTCCGCGCGTAGCGGCCCGATGCACTACCCGACGCATTCCGTCAGCGGTGTCGTCTCCGTGATGGGGGCGCACATGACGGAGGTGTCGGCGCTGGGCCACATCTACGAGGGCCCTGATTCTCCCGCGTCGGTCGAGCCCCCTGGGGGCCAGCCGGTGTTCAGCAACGAGGTGGGCCTCTTCCGGATGAGCAACGGCGCCACGGCCAGGATCTGCGAGTTCCGGCGCGTGGGCCACACCGGGCGGGAAGGCTTCCGCATGTTCGGCACCGCCGGCTCCTTTGTGAGCGATGTCTCGGGTGCCAAGTGGGTGACGCCGAGGAGTTGGGAGCCGCTCGACCTGAGTGGGGAGAAGGAGCCCCTGCCGGATCCCCTCGCGTCGGATCTCGGCGGACACGGCGGCTCCCATGCGTACCTGGCGCACGAGTTCGTGGACTCCGTGAGCCGGGGGCGCCTGCCGCGGATCAACCTCTGGGAGGCGCTCCGCTACTTCGTGCCGGGGGTCATGGCCCATAAGTCCGCCCTGCGCGGGGGCGAGTTGCTGAAGATCCCCGATTGGGGTGACCCGCCGGCCTGAGAGAGGTCGTGGGACGAACCGGAGACGCAGAGGGGGGAACGCTGAGGCGCTGAGGGTTCAGAGGACGCTGAGGATCGGGGCGAGTTCTCATGTAGA
Organism: Armatimonadota bacterium; assembly: GCA_016199585.1. Lineage (GTDB taxonomy): Bacteria > Armatimonadota > JAAZEB01 > JAAZEB01 > JAAZEB01 > JACQGM01. The sequence continues at coordinate 8,569 of JACQGM010000213.1, read as the reverse complement.
CCTCAGCGTTCTCTGCCTCCTCTGATGCCTCTGCGGTGGTTTCTCTCCGCTATCCCCCCTCTTCTCGCACACGCTCCGAGATACACGCGAACAGACTTGGAGGTGCCGGCAGAGTCCGGCCGGCGGCGAACCCTGGAAGGCCCGTTCCCAGTTCATTCGCATTCATCTGCGTTCATTCGCGGTTGAGTGCGGTTGCGCAGTGCTAACCCCCCAGCTTCTCCACGGCGATATCATCCACCCAGGCTTCACCGACCACCCCTTCGTCGAGCCGGCACCGCACCGCCGCTTTCCCACCCCGGGGCCCGGCCAGGCCCTCACCGGTGACCCGGATCCACTGCCCCGGCTCTATCGCTACCTTCTCGAAGTCGGAGCGCAGCGCCGGCTGGACCGCCCCCACCAGGCTCTCTCCCTCCACCCCTGCGAGAGTCAGCGTTGGCAGGGCGGCCTGGTCGCCGCGCCGCGCGCTCGTGCGCACCCAGGCGCTGAGACGGTAGCGCGTGTTCGGCTCCAGCGCCACCGCGCCGGAGACCGCCTCCGCCACCCCGGCTTCCGCGCGCTTCACGATCTTGAGCGATCGCTTCCCCGAGTGCCCGGGGGCATCGAGGGAGGTCGAGGGTCCCAGGCTCCAGTCACTCTTGCCCTCGAAGCCGGGTCCGCCCAACGCCACGCGGGCCACCGTCGGGTAGACGTTCTCCTCCAGCGACTTCTCCGCGTCCATGGCGACCGTCAGTCCCACGTTGGCGCTGATGGCGAGGTTCTTGCCGTCCCATAGGATGCCACCGACCCCGTTGGTGACACAGACGTTGTTGGCGATCACGTTGTCCTCGGAGCGAGGACCGGTGACCAGGATGCCCCACAACTGCGTCTTCTCGGGCGTCACCAGGGCGCCCTTCGGGTAGTCGAAGGCGAGGGGCGCGGCCAGCTCCAGAGACCCGCCCCCTCCTGCGATCCGCTGGACCAGGCACCGCTCGCTCTTCTCGCCGTCGGATACCCGCACCGGAAAGCCTGCCCAACGTTCGTAGTGCATCGGGTGGGCGTGCATCCCGGCCTGAAGGTCCCGCGCGATATTCAGAACGACGTCACCGCTCTTCGCGTCGGCGGCTAGCGACGGCCGGTAGAAGTCCTGGTCATCCATCACGCGGTTGTTGGCAATGACGCAGCGCTGGGCGTTGAAGAAGCAGATGCCGGCCGGCGCCATGTTCGAGTCGGAGGAGAGGTGGGCTTGCGCTGAGCGCAAGGGCCGCCCCCGCGTGGTGCAGTTGTTGATCACCAGGTTCTCGGTGACGATGAAGTCCGTGGGGCCGAGGACGGAGTGGCCGCCGGCGATGCCGTTGCCCCGGTTGCGGTAGACGACGTTCTGACTGATGATGCAGAAGTGGTCGCCCCCCCGGGAGACCTTGTACTCGCGGTCGCCCAGGCCGCCGATCCCGACGCCGCAGTCGTGGATGTGGTTCTGGGAGATCACCAGGCCCCAGTTGCCCTGGCAGAGCATGATGCCCAGGTGCTGGTGGTCGTGGATCTCGTTGGCGATGACCTTGGAGTTCGGGCCGGCGCCGGCGTGAATCCCCTGGAAGCCGCCCCAGATGTCGCAGTGGCTCACCGTGGCCGTCCACCCGAGCGAGATGCAGACGCCGACGGCGTCGTAGACCCAGCAGTTCTCCAACCGGGAGTAGCCGCCCATGTACGGCGCGCAGCGGAGCCGGTTCTCCCAGAAGGGGTACTCCTTGTAGAGGGGCTGCCCCCCGATCTTCTGAGCCTCCTTGTTGCCGTCGAGAGCGAGGTAGGAGATCACGCACGCGGTGGAGTCGCGGATGACGGCATGGCCGCTATAGAGCGCCGCCTTGCGCGACACCAGCGAGTCCCGGGAGGGTCGCCACGGGGTGACCTGGAGGCCGTGGATGTTCCACGCCTTGAGGAAGACCTTGTTTCCCTCGACGCGATCAATGAGGACATCGCCGTTCATCTCTGCGGTATCGCTCACCACCGCGCCCATGCCGGGGCGAAGCCCGGAGGCGTCCTGCACCACTACGTAGCCCTGATCCGCGCCCTTCTTCACGTCCTCGGCCAGCGGCAGGTACCAGCCGGGGCCTTTGCGCAGGATGCTGTTCCTGCCCGCCCCGGTCAGCACCGTGTTCGGCCGCAGGCGGATGGCGGCCCGGATCTCGTAGACCCCTTCCGGCACGTAGACGGTGCCGCCGCCCTCGGGCAGGCTGTTGATCGCTTCCTGGATGCCGGCGGTGACGGAGGCTTCGCTGGCGTAGTCGGTGGCGAGCCGGGCGCGGCCGGCCGCCGCGAGCGGGGGACTGCCGGTCGGCCCCACCGCGGACGGCTCCTGCGCGGCGGCGGCGCACCAGAGGGCGGCGGGGAGCTCCGCCAGGGCGATGAAGGTAACGATTCTGGGAAGCATGGCCTCTCTCCCTTCTAGAACGAGTAGATCTCCAGCGGGATCTCGAAGACGGTCTCGAAGGTGCAGTCATCCACGCGGCGGGAGCGCGTGGTGCGGCGGGCATCGGCGATGCTCTTGTCGCCGACGCGCAGCCGGCCCCGGATCGGCAGCTCCATGGTGAAGGGGCGGCACTCCCGGATGCGTCCCATCGCCTGCTGCGCCCCCTCACGGATCCGGTCGTGGGCATCCTTGGGCGCCATCAGCAGCCCGAACTGCGCCGAGTAGCCCTCCTTCACCGGCACCGTGACGATCGCCTCGCCCAGGAACTCGCGCGCCTCGCGGCAGGCGGCGGTGTCGCCCGTCAGCATCACCACGGGGATACCGAAGTGCCCGTAGACGAGCGCCGATTGGGCGATCTCGCCGCACTCCCGGTCGTTGTACCAGTAGCGGTTCCCCCCGAGGGAACTCTGGGTATGGCGCAGGATGCCGTCCGGCGTCTCCGCCATCGCGTGGTAGCCGAGGAGGATCACGCCATCCACGGCTCGGAAGAATGCTTCGCGCTGCGTCATCGAGGTGCGCTGCCGCCCGGTGAGGTAGCGCGCCCCCGGGTGCATCAGCTCGGGCACGAAGTTGAAGCCGCCCCCGTGCCCGTCCGACGCGACCACGTCGTCGGCGCCGCCCGCGCGGCAGCCATCCACCGCGGCGGCGATGTCGGCCATCAGCAGGCGGCGCGCCTCCTGGTAGTGGGCGGTGGTCTGGTCGCGCGTCTGGTCCCAGATGCAAACGCCGCTGATCCCTTCCATGTCCGTACAGATCAAGATCCGCATCCTCGTTTCCTCCTCCGTTGATACGGCTACTCTCCCGGCGACAGTAGCACGGCGCGGGCGCAGACGGAGCGGCGCCCCTACGGATGGCACGTGGTGCGTGGCGTACCTCCAAATGTAGGGGCCGCGCTCCGTGCCGGCCCGCCCCTTGCTACTCGCCGATAGCCTCGAAGATCCCCGGCCCGGCTCCCGAGAACGTGACGTGGTCCCGAGCGATCTCCTCCACCTTCACCTGCAGCGGGGCATGGCAGATGACGACGGGTCTGGCGCGGAACGGCTGCGAGAAGTCCACGCGCTCACCCGGTGCGGCGGCAGCGACGATCCGGCGCTCAGCGGTTTGGTTGGCGCGGGAGTCGTAGGTGAAGATCCCCAGGACGCTCACGGGGCGCTCGCGCGCCTCCAGCCGGATCGCGTGCAGCCCGAACGGGAACCCGAGCACGCCCTTCCGGTTCTCCATGAAGTGCGCCTTCCGCGTCTCCAGCGCCCCCGCCGCCTCGGCGAAGGGCTGATCCGTCGGCTGCACGAGCTTCTCCACGCTATCCACCACCACCCGCAGCGTGCCGCCGTCGGGGGTGTCCACGTAGGCGACCGAGAAGTCGGTGCCCACGGCGTCGAGCTCCATCGCGCTCTCCGGCGGCAGCGTCACCTGGGTGGACCCGAACGGCGCGCCCCATTCCGAGGCGTATGGAGTGCTTCTCAGGCTGCCCTTCCGCCAGAGGCGGGAGTCTGCGCCGATGAAGCGCCGGTTGGGACAGACCTTGCAGGCCACCTCGACCAACTCCGCCGCCTCCCCGGCGGTCTCCAGGATGTGCCGGTCGCCCAGAGAGAGGGCGCCATAGCCACTCGTCCCGGCCCGGAGCAGCTTCTGCGGGCGGTTCGCACCCTCTATCCATCCTCCCCCGCGCGGCAGACTCACGCCGTCCACGAAGGTCTCGACGCCGCTTCTGGCGTCGGCCCACGAGATGAACGCCGTGTCATCGAGGATGAGCCTCGTCTTGTCGTGGATGCGGGCATGGCCGCGGGGATAGCTCGCGATGTCCCCTTCCCAACCGTAGGTCTGGATTCCCAGGCGCTCCGGAAGGTGCAACTGGGCCTGCCCGGGCTGAACGGCCGCCCAGCACTCGAATGCCTGTTCGACCTGCTTGAACCAAAGGTAGTGCAGCATCGCTTGCGGGTGCGGGTCGGAGGCGTACTTGGTCCACCGGTAGATGTCGCAGTTCGTTCTGCTGAAGTCCATGTAGGGGATCTGATACCGCAGCGTCAGCGCCTCCAGGTCGCCGACGTGTGGCACCAGGCCGCCGCCGCGGTCGATCGGGGAGAAGAGGAACTCCGCGTCGGGGTAGTGTCGCTGGATCCAGCGTATCAGACCCTCCAGGATCCAGACCGCACCCGGTGTGCCGTCCCCGGTACCGAAGATGACCAGGTCCGGCCCGGGGCCTTCCCGTCGCGCGAAGATCTCGGGGTACAGCTCCTGCCAGGTCTTGCCCGCCGGGTGGCCGGCCATGGAGGGGGGAATCGAGAGAGAGCAGTACGCCTCCAGCCCAGGGTGGGTGAAGGCGCACGTCTGCGAGCCGCTGGCCATGCCGTTGACGAGGATCTTGCTCACAGGCAGGTTGAACTTGCGCATCAGCTCGAGGCGGAGCCGGCCCCAGAAGCTCCAGTACTCGCGCCAGCCCCGGACGTACCCCGCCAACTCCGGCCGTCCGATCCGTTCCGGCTGGAAGGAGAAGGCATCGGCCAGGGGCTGCTTGAAGGCGGGGGATGTGGGGTCCTCGTCGTAGAAGTAGAGGGGCGGGTTGGCGCCCGCCTCGGCGCTGCTGGCGCCCAGAATCAGGATATGGATCGCCTCGCCCTTCCACAGCTTCTGGATGGTGCGCGGCAGGTACCGGTAGTACGGCACCATCTCGCGCCCGGGCGGCGGCTGGAAGCGCGACGTGGCGCCTTGGCGCAGGCTGGGGGAGTACACCCAGACCGCGCTCCTGGCATCCGTGTTCTCCAATTCCACCTGGACGCCGATGGTGAGGATGTCCTGCGCCGTGGCCTTCTCGCCCTCCGTCACGCGGCCGACGACCTCCGCGTTCTCGATGGTGAGTTGGACTCTTCCGACCTCGTCCGTCTCGGCGACATAGTCCCGCGCGACGACCAACTCGCCCCGCTGGAACTTGTCGAACTCCCTCTGGTCGGCCATGCCGAAGTCGCGCGGCATCCAGGTGCCGTCGTCGCTGTCCACCTTCAGGAGCTTGAGGTGCGCTCGCAGAGCCCCGGGGCGCTCCTGGAAACCGTAGACCTGGAGGCTGATGCGGTCGCCGTGGGCCAGCCCCGTTTCCGGGAGCGTGAAGAACTGCCACAGCTTCTTGCCCGGCGCGATGGAGACCAGGTTCCCGGCGGACCATCCTGGCCGGATATGCTCGGGAGCGCGCGCCTCCCTCAGCACCCGGATGTCCCCCCAGGCGTCGGTGTTCCAGAACGCCACGTTGTGGGAGAAGTAGCTGGTGGCCTTGCCGAGACGGTGCGTCTCAAAGGAGTGAAACTCGAAGCGGGGGTTCTTCAGCAGGTTCATGGGAGCCATGCCTTCCGGGCGCGCCGAGGCGGCGTGCCCCGCGCAGAGCGCAGCGGCGACGGCACAGGCGATACGATACACCGTTCCCGTACTCCTTCGGTCGCAGACGAAACGTTGGCGCTCCGCCAGACTTCCTGAGCAGCGCAACTCACGGTGGTTCGGGCACAACTGGCCCTTGGGCATCGCGTGGGGCGCACCAGGCTCAGGCGGTCCGGCCCGTCAATGGACAGACGGTAACATGACTAGCGCGAGCAAGCGGCCTCGCCTACCAGTATTGGCTCCACCGCTTCCACTGGTTGTCGTTGTCCGGCGCCGGCGCCTTCGCCAGCGGCTTCCGGCTCTCCAGCACGATGTCGTCCACCCACGCCTCGCTGCGGGCGCCTTCCAGACGGATGGAGATCCGGGCATCCACCGGCGCCGGACCCGTCGTGATCTCTGCGGCGGTCCGCACCCACGCCTCTCCTCCGGCCCCGGGCGCGGGCTTCGGCTGGTAGAGGGGATGCCTTCGGAGGGGCACCACCGGACGGGTCTGCACGTCGAGCCCGCCACTGAGGGCCTCTCCCTCCCTGCCGCACAGGCTCAGGGAAGGCAGCACCGGTTGGCTCTCCTCCAGGGCACTGCTCCTGACCCAGGCCGAGAGGCGGTAGACGGTGTTCGGCTGGAGCGTGACCGACCGGGCGGAAACCGCTTCGGCCACCTCGCCATCCCGGGAGACCCGCAGCCTCAGCGCCTGCTTGCCGCCCGTTCTCCCCGGCCTGGCCAAGGAGGCGCTCTCGCTCAACACCCACTCACCCTTCGCCTCGAAGCCGGTGTTGGGCAGATCCGCTCTCCCTTCCGCGGGGAAGAAGTTCTCCTCCAACGTCCGGTCCAGATCCAGGCGAGCGACCGGGCCGGTGTTGTTCTGCACGACGGTATCTTCTCCGTCCCAGAGGATGCCTCCGACGCTGTTTCCGGAGACCACGTTGTTGGCGACCACGTTGCCCCTGGCCTCGGGGCCGCCGATGAAGATGCCCCAGGGCTGGGATCCCACGATTCGGATCTCCGTCTTCTCAGGCTCGTAGGTGAAGGCGAGCGGGTCGGCGAGGATCAGGAGAGGATGCGGGGCGCCGTCTCCCATCGGCCGTCTGGTCCCTGGGTCCACGACCTGATGGAACTCCTGGTGACTCCCGTCGGAGATGAGGATGTGGTCGCCGCTCATCAACACGGCGGGGGCGATGGACCTGCCGTAGCCCCAGGACGCGTTGACGCGCTTCTGTCCGGCCTCCGCGCGCTCGCGGATCTTAAGGACGTACTCGCCCAGCTCATCGTAGACGCGGTTGCCGGTCACCACGGAGTTGGTCAAGTTCACCAGCACCATCCCCGCGGGCGCCAGGTCCCTGCCGCCGGATGCGCGGATCCGGTAGTCGCGCTCCTGGCAGTTGCTGTAGACGGCGTTGTCGCTGATGACGATGTTCCGGGCGCCGTAGGTCCGCCCTTCTTTGCCCTGGCCGAGCCCGGTGCCGGAGACGATGCCGCCGAAGCAGTTGCGGTAGATCTGGTTGCCGCTGATGGTGATGTTCCGGTCCTCGCCCCCCAGCCAGTCAATGCCGATGTAGTTCCCGAAGATGATGTTCCCGCTCACGATCACGTTGGCGTTGAAGTCATAACCCTTGCAGAACCGGATGCCGTTCCCGTTGCGGTAGATGCGGTTGCCGGTGATGGCGACCCGAATGCCGCCGCCGGAATGGATGCCGTCGAACCAGTTGTCGAAGAACTCGCAATTGTGTACCACCTTGTCGTAGCCGCCGACGTTGATTCCGAGGGCGGTGCCGTACACCAGGATCCGCTCGATCCGCCAGTGCGATCCCCCTCGCTGGATGCCGTGATGGATGCCTCCCCCGTACGCCCTGACCAGCTCCGGCAACTGCTCTTCCCGATTGCCGTTCAGGGCGAGATCGCAGATCGTGACGCGGTCGCCGGGGCGAGCCATGCTGAACCAGTTGACGAGGCACGCCTCGTCCGCAACGGTCAGGTCGTCCTCCAGCCCTCCCTCACCCTCCTGAAGTCGCTTGAGGACAACGCGATCCCCCTGTTTGACCAGGCCGCCAGCCCCCTGACTGTAGAATCGCTTGAGGTAGACGCGACTCCCTTCGATTCGGTCGATGGCGAAGAACTTTGCCATCGAGTAGATCCCGGCGCGGTGCTTCTTATCCACGGCGAAGAACGCCATCCCCGGTTTGAGCCGGGACACGTCGTCCACCACCACGTAGTCATGGCCTTTCCTCGCGTCCTCGACGAGGTTCACTCTGAAGGCGGCGTTCTTCTTGATGATCGAGCCGGGACCCGCGCCGGAGAGAGTCACCCCATCCTTGATGATGAGGGTCCGTCCGATGACGTGCGTGCCGGCGGGCACGTAGACTTCGCCACCCTCGGGCGGGAGGGCGTCCACCGCCTCCTGGATGCCGCCGGTCACCGAGTCCGGGGTGGCGAAGTCCGTCGCCACCAGATAGGCCCTCGAACCCTTGCCGGGGGCCTCTCCCCACGCGGGGAGCGCCGTCATCAGGCAGCCGGTCGCCACGACTCCCCAACCCAGACCGATTGCCGTCACTGCTCGATCCATGACGTTTCTCCTCTCCAGAGGCATGGCTTTCTTCTCAGTAGCGAGGTGCGGCGGACGTTCCCGACAGGGGGCAGGGGCAGAACCCCATAGGCGTTAACATAAGCGTTCCCGCGGTGCCACCCGGTATGAAACCGGGTGCTCCGGGCCGCTGGCCGGGCGTCCTCACGGACGCAGAAAGCCTTCTCCCGTCCGAAGGACGG
>JACQGM010000013.1 GCA_016199585.1 Armatimonadota bacterium | reverse complement strand
TGCTGGCGCTGCTGTTCTTCTCCTTCTGGACGATGCGCGGGCGCTGGCGGGAATCGTGGCGGAAGTACCGCCCGCTGGTGCCGATTGCGAGCGCCGGCATCGGCGCGGCGGTCGGCGCGGCGATGATGCTGGCCGTCCTTTGCCTGGCGGGGATGCCCCTGCCGGTGGCGGTGCTCTTCGTCGCCATTTACGTGGCGGTGGCGCTGTCGCTGGCGCGCATCCGGGCGCAGTACGGTCCGCCGGCCGCGGGCCTCTTCCTGGCGGCGCCGGTGCCGGTGCTCTACAGCATTCTGGGGCACGACGGGCTGGGCGCTCGCGGCTTGAGCAGCCTCTCGCTGACGCACTGGATCGGGCGCGAGTTCTGCGGCAGCCCGCAGCCGGCCACGCTGGAGGGGTTCGCGCTCCTGGAGGGGCGCTGCTCTCCCCGCTTCACGATCGCCGGCATCGCGTTGGCGGCGATGGTCGGCTATGCGGCCGCCTTCGGCACGGTCCTCGCCACCGCCTACCGCCAGGGAATGAGCACCGGGAAGGTAGCGGGCGTGGAGTTGTGGTTCGGCTGGGAAGCTTTCAAGACCTTCTCCAGCCGCCTCCAGGACGCCGTCTCGGGCCCGCACCTGGACTCGCTCTTCGCGATGGGGGCCGGGGGGGCCATCACGCTGCTCTTGCAGGCGCTCCGGACGCGGATGGTCAGCTTCCCGCTGCACCCGGTGGGGTACGCCATCGGCAGCACCTGGGTTTCCACCACCCTCTGGTCAACGGCGATCATCACCTGGACGATCAAGTCGGTGGTGCTGCGCTACGGCGGCCTGCGCGGCTACTATCGCGCGGCCCCCTTCTTCTGGGGGCTGCTGCTGGGCGAGTTCCTCGTCGGCAGCGTGGTCAGCCTCTACGGCGTGCTCACCGGCACGCCCACCTACGTCTTCTGGCCGTACTGAACCCGCCGCCGCGCGCCACCCGGCATCGCCGGCGACGGGTGTTTCTCATGAGACAATAATTGCTCGTGATATTGACAGACTGATTGCCATGTGCTAGACTAACGCAGGCCGGCGGCGGTCGGCGCGCGTTTCCGCCGGCTCTCGGGTGAAGCGAGCTATGGCAGACCGAGCCGGTCTTGATTGGGCAGTAACGGAATCGAGCGCTGCACCCGGCGGGGCGTCCGTGGAGGCCGGCGAGGCGGTGCCCACGAAGGGGCGCGTGCGTCCGCTGGCCATCCTGGGCGCGGGGGCCGCCCTCACCGCGCTGAACGCGATCTGGATGACCTACACGGAGATCGCGTGGAATCGCGGCTTCCCTACCATCCTCTCGCTGCAGTACAACATGGTCTTCGCCCTGGCGCTGCTGACCCCGGCGAACGCCCTCCTGCGCCGGAAGCTTCCCGCCCTCGCGCTGCGCCGCGGCGAGCTGCTGCTCCTCTTCCTCATGGGCACGGTGGGCAACGGCACGGCGATCATGGCCGAGTACCTGGTGGCCATCCTTCCTTACCCCTATCACTTCGCGAGTACCGATCTGCGCTGGTCCGAGGATCTTCTCCCTGAGCTCCCGAAGCTGCTCACCGTATCCGACCCGGACGCGGTGCGCGCCTTCTACGCCGGGAACGCGGATCTCTGGCGTTGGGCGGCGCTACGGCCGTGGCTGCCCCCGTTCCTCGCCTGGGGGTTACTGTTGGCGGGGGTGGTGTGCATCGCGATCTCCCTCTCCGCGCTGGTCTACGGGCAGGTGCGCTATCAGGAGCGCCTGCCGTTTCCGCTGATCCAGATTCCATTGGCGATGACCGGCGAGCGGGTCGGCTTCTACCGTGCTCCCCTCTTCTGGATCGGCTTCACGCTGGCCGCCGGCGTGGACGTGGTGAACCAGCTCCACATGATCAACCCGACGATCCCGGAGCTGACCGTGAAGCGGAGCGCCATTCGGCTGACAGGCCTGGAGCGGCCCTGGGTGGCCCTCAACCCGATATTCTACTCGATCAACCCCTTTCTCATCGGACTTGAGTTCTTGATGCCGTTGGATCTCCTCTGGTCGGTCTTCTTCTTCTACTGGGTGGCTCGGTTCCAGGGCGTCGTCATCGAGCTGCTGATGGGAGAGCAGCGGGTCCCGGCGGGCGACATGGTGGCGGCGTTCGCGCGGGAGCAGGCGGTCGGGGCCTTGCTGGCGCTGTTGTTCTTCTCCTTCTGGACGATGCGCGGGCGCTGGCGGGAGTCGTGGCGGAAGTACCGCCCGTTGGTGCCGATCGCGCGCGCGGGGATGGGCGCGGCGGCGGGGACGGCCGCGATCCTGGCCGTGCTTTGCCTGGCGGGGATGTCCCTGCCGCTGGCCGCCTTCTTCGTAGCCGTCTATATCGGGGTGACGCTGTCGCTGGCGCGTATCCGGGCGCAGTACGGGCCGCCGGCCGCGGGCCTCCTGCTGGCGGCGCCGGGGCCGGTGCTCTACAGCATTCTGGGGCACGACGGGCTGGGCGCTCGCGGCTTGAGCAGCCTCTCGCTGACGCACTGGCTCGGGCGGGAACTCTGCGGCAGCCCGCAGCCGGCCACGCTGGAGGGCTTCGCGCTCCTGGAGGGGCGCTGCTCGCCCCGGCTCACCATCGCCGGCATCGCGCTGGGGGCGATGGTGGGCTATGCGGCCGCCTTCGGCACGATCCTCGTCACGGCCTACAGCCAGGGGATGAGCACCGGCAAGGTAGCCGGGGTGGAAGCGTGGTTTGGCTGGGAAGCCTACAAGCCCTTCTCCAGCCGCATGATGGACGCGGTGTCGGGGCCGCACCTGGACTCGCTGATGGCGATGGGGGCCGGCGCGGCCGCCACGCTGCTCCTGCAGGCGCTCCGCACGCGGCTGGTCAGCTTCCCGCTGCACCCGGTGGGGTATGCCATCTCCAGCACCTGGGTCTCCTCGTTCCTCTGGTCAACGGCGATCATCACCTGGACGATCAAGTCGCTGGTGCTGCGCTACGGCGGCCTGCGCGGCTACTACCGCGTGGCGCCTTTCTTCTGGGGGCTGCTGCTGGGCGAGTTCCT
>JACQGM010000216.1 GCA_016199585.1 Armatimonadota bacterium | reverse complement strand
TGCAGAGTGGGACGAGATCCAGAACGCGCAATGAGCGCATCCTCGACAGGCCAAGGACGTAGTATTCTCCTCGGACACTCGCCGCCCATGCCGCGTTCATTCGCTCACAAATTAAATGCTCTCGCCCTGGCTCAAATGCGGCGCGAAAAGCGATGTGCCCCGCCCGATCCATCGCCCGTTCGTCCCACGGCCGCTCGCAGGGCGCCCTGGCAGAAGGAGCGCGCGCCGCACGCTCAACCGCCTCCCACGCGGCCGCCGTGCCCGGATGGGATCCGTCGAGGTCAGTGCAGCCGCCGCCAGGTCGTCTTTCCCCCCGGATGGTCCTCCAGGAGGATACCGACGGCGCGCAGGTCGTCGCGGATCTGGTCGGAGAGCCCGAAGTCCCGGCGTTGGCGCGCGGCCTGACGCCAGGCGATGACCCGCTCCAGGGCGGCGTCGAGCTGCACCGCCGCCGCTGGCTCCGCCTCGCCCTGCTCCAGCAGGCCCAGCACCCGGGCGAGTTGCTGCAGCGTGTCGCGCGCCGCCTCCACCCGGGGCCGGTCGGCGCCGGACGCCGAGGCTGCCTGGCCGGTGAAGCGGTTGAGGGCCGCCGCCAGGGTGAAGAGGGCGGCGACTGCCCGCGGCGTGTTGAAATCGTCGTCCATCGCCTCGTGGAACTGGTCGTCGCCCGCCTGACGCTCGGCGTCCAGCGCCCGACCCTCGGGGGTGGGTTCGCCTTCGGCAGCCGCCGACGCCGACTCCAGCCAGCGCCGCGCCGCCTGCGAGGCGCCGTAGAGGCGGTCGAGACCCCGCTGCGCCTCCTCGATGCTGGGCGAGCGCCGCCGCTCCGCGTCCCACTGGAAATCCACCGGACTGGCGTAGTGCGCCTGCAGCAGGTAGAAGCGGAGCGCCTCGGGCGAGTGGTTCTCCAGCGCCTGGTCAATGGTGACGAAGTTGCCGAGCGACTTGCTCATCTTCTGGCCGCCGATGCGCAGGCTCCCCGTGAGGAGCCAGTGGCGGACGTAGGGCGCGTCGTTGGCCGCCTCCGACTGAGCGATCTCGTCCTCATTGTGGGGGAAGATGTTCTCGACGCCGCCGCCGTGGATATCCAGGGTGGGGCCGATGTACTTGTTCGCCATCGCCGAGCACTCGACGTGCCACCCGGGATAGCCGATGCCCCAGGGGCTGGGCCACTGCATGATGTGCCCCGGGTCGGCGCGCTTCCAGAGGGCGAAGTCCGCCGGGTGCCGCTTCTCCTCCGTCTCCACGCGGCTCTCCACCTCGGGTTCGGCCGCCACTTCCCGGTGCGAGAGCTTGCCGTACTCCGGGAAGGAACCCACGTCGAAGTAGACGGACCCGTTCACTTCGTAGGCGTGGCCCTTCTCGATCAGCCGCTGGGTGAGGGCGATGATTTCCGGGACGTGCCCGGAGGCGCGCGGTGAGATGTCCGGGCGCTGCACGCCGAGGGCATCCATCGCCCGGAAGTACTCGCGGGTGTAGGTCTCGGCGATCTGCATCGGGTGAACGTGCCGCTGGCGCGCCCGCGCCTCCACCTTGTCCTCGCCCTCGTTCGCCACCTCGTCCGTCAGGTGGCCCACGTCGGTGATGTTCTGGACGTAGAGCACCCGATAGCCGCGGTGACGCAGATAGCGCACGATGGCATCGAACGCGATATACGTCTTCGCGTGTCCCAGGTGCGGCAGGTCGTAGACGGTGGGGCCGCAGACGTACATGCCGACGAAGTCGTCGTGCAGCGGAGCGAACTCCTCTTTGCGCCGGTGAAGGACACTATGAACTGTGAGAGCCACGTAGGTACCTGTCCTGAGCTGGCCCGGGGCGGGGCCGCCCGATTTGTCAGGATCAGTATACCACACACTCTCCGGGAGACGCAAGCCGTGTGCCGGCCCCTTGCCCGGCACACGCGCTCGGAGGCGCCGGGCGGCTACTCGGGCGGCCGGAAGCGCATCGTCTCCGGGTCGAGGGGGAATTGCGCCCCCACCCGGAGCCCGGCCAGCATGTACTTGAGGCGGTTGGCGCCCGTGGGGCGCTGGCGGCGCAGCGCCCGCGCTCCGGCGTAGTGGATCTGCTCCAGGATGTCCCTGGCGTAGGCATAGAAGGCCGCCGGGTCGCGCCGGCGCATGTACTTCACGTAGGGCACCGCGTGCGAGGTGCAGAGGCCTCTGCCGTGCTTGTGGCTCTCCTTGCCCCAGGAGCGATAGCCGTAGTGTACCACCTCGGGCTCGGGGGAGAGGAGGATCCGGTAGCCCGCCCGCGCGGCACGGTAGAGCAGGTCCGTGTCGTCGCCGGAGGGGATGGCGCCGCCCGGGCCGATCATCTCGTCCAGGTATCCGAGGCGCTCCAGCACCTCGCGCCGAACCGAGAGATTCGCGCCGATCCCGAAGTGGCGGATGCGGGTCCACGGTCCCGCGAGCACCCGCGGGCGGACGGGGTCGAAGCCGAGGATGTAGCCCTGTGTCGGGTCGTGCGGGGCGCAGCTCACCTTGCCGCAGATGATGTCCACCGACTCCTCGTGGAACGTGCGGGCAACGGTGGTCAGCCAGTCGGGGCGGGGCTCGCAGTCGTCGTCGGTGAAGGCGACGATCGGCCCGTTCCCCTGGAGGATACCGAAGTTCATCGCCTTGCTCTTCCCCGGCTCCGCCCGGTGGAAGTAGCGCACGCGCCGGTCGCCGGCGGCGGCCGCCACGACGGCCTGGCGCGTGCGCTCGTCGGCGCTCTGGTCCACGATGGTGTAGTCGAAGTCCGGGTGCGTGCTCTCCAGCACGGCGCGCACCGCTCGCCCGATGTGCTCGGGGCGGTTGCGGGTGGACGTCACCACCGATATTCTCATCGCCTTCTCCTGTCTTAGAGCCTATCCGAGCAGTGGCGTAGGCTGGGGCCTTGCGCCCGTTCTCGACGCCCACAAGGGGCTAGGCTACGATTATTCGGATAGGTTCTTACTCTCCTCTGAGCGCGGCCGTGGCCGCCGGGTAGTCCAGCGGGTAATCCAGGTAGCGAATGCCCGCCGCCAACCAGCGATGCTCCGCGCCGGACCGGAAGCGCTCGCAGTGCAGCCGCGCCTTGCGGGCCATCTGCAGCGGCAGGATGACTCTCCCCCACTCCGTGCGGATTCCCAGGCGGGCGCAGTAGCCGTGCAGAGCCAGCGAGACCGCCTGCGAGAACACCCCCTGACCGCCAAAGGCCACCGCGAGCGCGCCGCCCGCGTCCTGCGGATCCCCGTCGGCTCCCCCAAGGGCCAATGCCAGGGAATAGATCAGGTCGTAGGCATCGCCCAGCGGCAACTGGTCGAACAGGGCGAGGTCCCACCCCACCACGCGCACGGAGCTGCCGTCGAGCAGGAAGCTCCCCGCGCCGCCATCGCCGTGCGCGCACACCAGCGGCAGTCGCTCGCCGAGCAGCATCTCGGCGTCGGTCGCCAACCCGGCCAGAAGGCCGCGCTCCCGTGGCGCCAGCGGAAGCCGCTCCAGCAGGGCCTGGACCTCGCACCGCACCAGGCGGTCGAGGATCTCCCTGGTCACGACCACGTCGCGGCGCGTCTCCTGGTGGAACCGGGCCAGCCAGTGAATGCCCCGCGCCAGGAGGTCGGCGGCGACCGCGGGCCGCCGCCCCCTGGAGGTCGTCCGCAGGATGGTCCCGAAACGGCATCCTTCCAGGAAGCCCTCCGCCATCGCCGGGTGGTGGTGGACGAGGAACCGGCCCAGGGGCGCGGGAACGGATGCCAGCAGCTCCGGTGAGAGAGTGTGCCGCAGCTTTTCGAGCACGGCGAACTCGCGGTCTGCGGCGCTGGAATCGCCGGCGTCGCGCACCACCTTCACCAGGAAGTGCGGGCGTCCGTGGTCCCCGTCGAACGCGAGGAAGCGCGCCCGGGCATTCGGGTGGGGCCCGCCGCGCTCCGCCAGCACGCTCCACGGCCCGGAGGGGAGCGACGGCTGCGCCAGGACGGACGGGGCGCGAGCGTCGCTCCGGGCGGCCAGCAGCCAGTGTCCCGGCAGCGCTCGCCCCGCGCCCGGGAGCGGAGGGATGTGCCGGCAGGTCCACCCCAACGCGCGGCCCCACCGCGTCTCCGGCGGAAGGCCGTGCCGGGCGCAGGCCCCCAGGGCCTTCCCGAGCGGCGTGCCGGGCGCCGTCTGCAGCACGTGCGACGCTGACGCCGCGTCCGGCAGGGCCGCCAGGTCGTCCGCGCGGGCGAACCCGCACTCCGCCAGCAGGCGGCGCCAGCGGCCGATGCCGCCGGGCGCCCCTCTCCCCCTCGGACAGCGAACCAGGAGCTCCCCATCGCGCGCCAACAGGCTGCGGGATCGGAGTAGGTCCGCCAGCCTGCGCCGGGAGTCCCGAGCGATCGCCCGGGCGGCGTCCGGCTCGATCACGATGAGGTCGAACTCCGCATCGGCGAAGGGCAGCGCGGGTGGGACGGCGGCGATGCCGAGCAGGTTCGCGGCACCCTCGGCGACGGCGCGCGCGTTGATGAACCGGGCGCGGGCAGGGTCGGCGTCTACGGCGTAGACGCACGCGGCTCCTCCCGCGAGGGATGCAGCCAGCCGTCCCCACCCGGCACCCATCACGAGGATGCGCGCGGCGGGGGGCAGCGGCAGCAGGAAGCGCCAGTCGTCGCGGCCACGGTCGAAGACGTCGGCGTAGAGGTGATGATCCGCGCGCTCCAGTGAATGGCGCAGGTCGTCCCAGCGCTCGATGTCCACCGCGTGCAGCAGGGCGGCGGGGCCCGACGCGAGGCGCGGCGCGGCCGGCGGCACGAAGACGGGCGTGGAGCCGTGCAGCGGCCAGCGCCGACCGCACGGGGGGCACCCGAGAGAGAGGACCTTCCGGCCCGGCGCGGGCGCCACCACCGCCAAGAGCCGCCCGCACGCGGGGCAGGAGAGTCCCTCCAGCAGGCGGCGGCGGGCAGACACGACGCCCGGCGTCGCTCTCCGACCATCGGCTTCCGGCACGGTCCCCAAGTACGGCACGTTCTGCCCCATCGCTGCCAGTCCCCTTGCGCTCCCCCCCGCCGGCGAAGAACGACTCGCCGGCTCTTCGGCACGCGCGCGCCCGAACCGGCGCGCACTCCGGGGTGCGCGCCGCACCGGTGCAGATCCCGTGCCGGAGCGCGTTCCCGAGGCCGAGTGGAGAAGGGATGCCGGAGAGCGACCAGGAGGATGCCGCGCGGCTGGAGCGCCTACGCCTCGTCGGCGTGGACGAGGCGGTGCAGGGCGATCTCGGGCCGGGCGAGGAAGCGAGCGGGAAGGCGCACGGTGCCGAGGCCGCGATGCGTGTAGACCCAGGTGCGGCCCACCCGGGTGAGCCCGCGGGCGAAGCGCCGCCCGTAACGGCTCTTCGTCAGAACGGGGCCGTAGAAGGGGAGGCAGACCTGGCCGCCGTGGGTGTGGCCGCTCAGGACCAGGTCCACCCCCCGCTCGGCAGCCTCCGGCGCGATGTCGGGCGAGTGCGCCAGAAGAATCACCCGGGCGGCCGGCGGCACCGAGGCGAGCGCGCTCTCCAGGTCGTCCAGAGCGTAGCGGGAGTTGTCGCGGACGCCCGCGATCCAGAGCGGCGCGGGGCCATCCGCCAGGAGCCGCGCCTCGTTGCGCAGCAGGCCGATCCCCGCGTCCGCAAGGAGTTCGCGGCAGAGGCGCTCTCCGGCGGTCAGGTCGTGGTTCCCGAGCACGGCCCACACCCCCAACGGAGCGCGCAGCCGGCTCAACTCACGGACGACGGGGGCGACTTGCGATGGCCGCTCCTCAACCAGGTCCCCCGTCACGGCGACGATGTCGGCGCCGAGGGCGTTGGTGCGGTCCACGGCCAGGCGGATGAAGCGGACGGGGGCGAGGGGTCCGCAGTGCAGGTCGGAGAGGTGCGCGATGGTGAGGCCGCGCAGCGGCTCGGAGAGGCAGGGGAGCGGCACGTCGCGGCGCGTCACCTCGAGCCACCACCGCTCCCATCCCACGGCGTACGCCGCCGCGGCACCGGCGGCGGCACACGCGCCCAGAAGAAAAGGGTTCATCCGGCAGGCTTCCCAAGCGCCCGCCCGGGCGGTCGGCCGCTCCCGGACGGGCCGTCGCCCCTCAGCGGCAGCAAGTCTGCTCGACCGGGATCAGGCAGATGAACTTCAGGCCCTGGTCCGCCGCGCTTCGGAACGAGTGGACCTCATCGGGCGCAACGAGCACGGCGGTGCCGGGCGAGAGCGGCGCGCACCCCTCGGGACCCTCTACGCAGCCGCTGCCCGCGAGCACGAAGACCTCGTGCTCCCAGGGATGCGTGTGCCGGGGCGTACACCCGCCCGGCGCCAACTCGAAAACCCGCATCGCGAACGTGGGCGCCCCCGTCTCCGCTGTGAACACCTCGCGGATCGTCGCGCCGTGCGCGCCCTCGGTGGTCACCGGCCGCGCCTCTATCTGCTCGTGATGGATCACCTGCATCCTCGTCTCCTCAACTCCGGGCAAGCCCGCCCGCGCTATTCTACCACATCGCTCGGAGGCGCGCAAACGCCGGGGGCACTCCACACCCCACAGGAGATCACCATCGCCCCTCGAACCCCGCGCCGAGAGGGAGGCGGCGCCAATCCGTGCGAGGATGCGCGCGTTTGGCCGGCAGCCCGCCAGTCTCCTTCATAACGGGAACCTTTCTGGCGGGCGCATCGTCTAACGAACGTAGACACCATTTTCAGGCACACTAATCCGGCGCTCTGCCACCGATATGTGCGCTCGGAAGGAAGGAGAAGGGTACGATGGGACGGCATGTGCAGGTTGCGCGCATCGTCGCGCTCGCGGCGCTCTCGGTGAGCGTCTTGTGGCTGACAGGGTGTGGGTCTTCCTCGGAAGGACCGGGGACGCAGACCCGCCTCGTCGGAACCGTGGAGGCTCCGGCCGGACAGGTGGCCCGAGCGGGCGCGCTGGACGGGCTATCACTCGCGCGCCTCTTCACCATCGGCAGCCGCGCCGAAGCGGCGCCGCCGGTCGCCCGCCAGCGGGTGCGCGGCGCCACGGTCACGGTCACGCTGCTGGAGAACGGCGTGCAGCTCGGGATCGCCGGCACCGGCCAGGATGGCACCTTCACACTGCCGCTGAGCGGTGTGGCCGCCGGCGCGCTGTGCCAGGTCACCGTACGGGCGCAAGGAGCCTACGGACAGCAGATCCGGCTGCGCGCCCTGGTGCGACTCATGGCGGGCCAGACCACGTGCACGGTGAATGAAGCGACGACGGTCGGCGCCGAGGCCGGAGAAACGGTCGCGGACGATGGCGCAGACGATGATACGATCCTCGCCATCGCCGACGAGGTGGCCGACGCGCAGGAGGGCGCCGAGGCGCAGGACCCGGGCGCCATCCCCAGCCTGGCGGACAATGAGCCGGCGCACGTGCAGCTCCACCAGCGGGCCCACGCCCACCTGACCGCCAATCTGGGAGCGAAGCTGCAGGCCGTGTTGAGCGGCGGCACCGCGCCGCAGCCGCGGCAGATCCACCAGGCGATCATGGCTGCCCAGGCCTACGCCCGGCTGCGCCTGGGCCTCGCGCCCTCCATCCACCTCAGCCCGGCGCAGGTCGCCGCCATCGCCGCCATGACGACCAACGGCCGGACGTTCACAGCCCTCGAGATCGCCAATGCCCTCGTGGCTGCCGGAGTTGAGGCCAGCGGGGTGGACGTGACCGAGAACGATGTCAAGGCGGCGTTGACCGTTCTGATCAACCGCGACGACCTGAAGGCCCTCCTCTCGAGCGTCACCGACGACAAGGTGCCCGCAATCGTCGCCCTCCTGGCCGTCGAGCAGGCCAACAGCGCGAATGTCGCGTTCCACATCGAGACGCAGGAGCAGTTGAACGCCTTCATCAGCGCCCTGGCCGGCACCACGGTATCCGGCCCGGATGGGCGGCCGATGGGCCCGCACGGCGTGCAGTGAGCTTGAGGCGCCCGGACCCCGGTGAGACGGCGACGCCCTCTCGGGAACGCCGGGTCCCGGCGAGCACGGAGTGCGGGTGGGTGCCCTTCCAGCACCCACCCGCACTCCGGGAGCGTACGCGGCCGGCGACCGAGCGGACGCCAGGAGCGCCTGCGGGACCGTGCCCTGCGCCGGCCAGCGGCTCACCGGGAAGCCCACGCGCTCGCCGCGATGCGGACGCCCCCGCGACCCGGCTCGCGTTCCTTCACACGCCTTGCGCTGGCCTCACCATCCACAACTGGACCGAGACCGGTCCCAACGTCACCTCCTGCCGCCCACCTGCGGCACCCAGGTGCGTGAGCCTGGACTCGGCCCCGGGGTACACAGACCACAACTCGAACTGCGCGCCCTGCAGTCCGTACGCCCGCGGGGAGAGTTCGAAGACCGCCCGCCGCGGCTGCTCCGTGTGGTTGACCAGTGCCACACACAGCTCCCCGTCCAGCTCGAAGCATCCGCTCAGCACCACCGGCACGTCCATGTGCGGCGTCGTCTTGTTGTCCATCTCGATCGTCACGCGGTCGCACTCCATGACCAGCGGCGGCTTCCACACCCCGAGGTTGAACCAGGGACGCGCTGCCATGCGCGCTCGCGTAAGCATCTCCACGTAATCAAGCCGGGGCTTGAACGCGCCCCGCTCCACGTCCCTGGCGAAGACCCCGCACACCCCGAGCTGACCCCCGCCGACGAGCAGCAGGGCATCCGCGTAGCGGAACTTCTCGATGGTCGCCTCCGGGAACTTGTTCATCGAGCCATAGCCGAGGTGGTAGTCGTGGTAGACGCTCTGGAACATCGGGATCGGCTGCATCCCCGGTAGCTCCGCACAGAACCAGTTCAGCGTGTAACCCAGGTCGAGGTCGAAGAGGTCGAGGAAGCACTCCAGGTAGCCTTCCGACGTGATGATGTTCGTCGGCGAGCGCTGCTTGATCTCCCGCTGCACCCGCTCCAGCATCTGCCGGTATCCCCGCACCCAGTGGTCGTGCCCGCCCGGGGCGTGGTCGTGTTCCTTGTTGAAGCACGGCACCACATTGCACGCCGTCACCTGGTCGAGGTAAGCCCCGTCCAGCTCGCACTTCTCGATCAACTCGCCCACGAGGCGACTGATCAGGTCATGGAAAGGCGGGGCAGTGGGGCACATCGTCCAGGCCGGACCGAGGCTCGGCCACGTGGTACCCTCGCCATTGACGTCCCGCGTGATCCACTTCATGCCATCCGCATCCTGGAAGCTCTTCGTCTCGGAGCTCCAGAGCCGGCAGTCGAGGTAGGGAATGACCAACACGCCCAGCTCGTGCAGCTCGCGCACCCCGCGCACGAGCACGTTGCGGATATCCTCGTTGTCGGGAGGCCCCCAGGGCACTCGCCACCGGGCGAACGATTCCCCGTTGAAGCTGTACCAGTGGAAACCGATGTTGCACCCGATCCTCTCGCGGAGGTAACGGATCGCCGGCACGACGGTGCGAGGGCGGGAGTCGGTGAAGTAACGATAGTTCCAGTACCAGAGATCCAGCTCCTTCGCCTTGGGGGAGATGTCCGTGCGGTCCTTGGTCGGGCCTTTCCGGCACCAGAGCTGGCGGGTAGCCCATTCGCGGTAGATGGCCGAGGCGCCCCACCACGGGCCCCGGTAGACGCCCACGGCGGTCGGGTAGAAGGAGGCGAACCGGCCGCCGGGGGCCGTTCGGTCCTCGGGGCACTGCTTCATGGCGAGCGCGGCGTGCTCCCCGTCGCCGCCATCCGGGTAGAGGCCGAAACGCTTGTAGAGCGCCTCCCCGTCGTGGGCGGCGAAGTAGACGCCTCCCGTCTGCGGCTGGCCGAGAGCGAGGAGTTGGAGCATCCACATCCCCGGATAGGAGAAGGCGATGCTGGCGGTCCCCTCCACGTCGAAGTCCGCGAACTCGGCCCGCATCCAATCGGGAACGGGCCGATCCGGACCGTTGACCGCTGCCACCGGATTCGGGATGAGCTGCCCGGACGAGCGGGGCACCGCCAGCTCGCTGCCCTCCAGGTCCCTCAACCCGCTGATCCGCGGGTAGACGACCTCCCAGAGAGCGCGGTCGGTATGGTTCTCGACCTCGACCGTCCACTCGGCGAAGGGAGCGTCCGGCGGCAGCGCCACTCTCCCGACCACATCCACCTGCCCCCACGTTCCCTCAACGCGCCACTCAAACGCCAGGGCGTTCGGCCGTTGCGCGACCCGCGGAGACGCCTGGGGCGTCACGAGTGCCACCTCGCCAGAGGCGCTCCGCAGCACGAGGGCGAATGCCTGCGTCACCGCGCCAGGATCAATCGGGATACGGACCGTGCCGGCCGCATCCTGCATCGCCGTCAGGCGCCCCTCGTCGTCGAAAGTCAGTCGCACTCTGCTGTTCGCAAGTGTCTTCATGATGGCTCCTCCCATCGCGCTGCCGCCGCCACCGCTCATCCGCCAACCCGGCCGAGCGTCGCCCGCCCCGGGGGAAGGTCCTGATCCCGAGCTTCCCCTCTCTTGCCTGGCGCAGCCCCTACGGCGCCAGCGCCAGCCCGCTCTGCGGCTGAACCTCCCGCGTCAGCGGCTGGTCTACCAGGACTCTACTGCCCTCCGTGATGCGGATGTGCCCGCCCACCTCGCCGTCTCGGCTGAAGAGCGCGCGCACCGTCGTGTTCCCAGCCTGGAACTCCACGCCCACTTGCTGACCCTCCTCGATCCGCCGCGAGGGTGTCATCTCCTTCAACTCCTGGCGGTCGCCTACCTGGATCAGGTGGAGGAAGATCTCTCTCTGGTTGTCTTGCGCGGAGGTGACCTCCGTGCGCCACTGGCCGAAGAGGTTATCCTGCTGCATGAAACGCTGATAGTCCACCCGCACCGGCCAGTTCCTGTCGCCCGCCCAGAACTCCTTGCCCGGGCCGCCGGTCTTGCCGAAGCGGGCCGCCTGTGGCAGGAGCGTGCGCACGAGCATCTTGCCCTCTCGATGCTCTGCCCAGAAGGTGTCGCCCTGCACCTGCGGCTCGAACTGGGTGTGCATCAGCCACGTCTTCTTCTGCTCCGGCATCCGGGAGGCCACCCGGTCGAAAACGACGAAGTAGTCGGGGTAGACGAAGAGGAACTGGCGCACCACCTCCTGCGCCTTGGCTTCGTTGTAGCACGACGTGGCGTCGCTGGCGATATAGGTGTAGCGGTCGTTGGTCTCGAAGCCCTTCACCTGCGCGCCGTAGTTCTTGTTCATCCCACCGGTGTTGCACACGGACGCCTGACCCCAGAACCCGGGCAGCTTCTCCCCCTCCATGTAGATGAGGATGCTGTTGTGAGCGACCGTGTCGTAGTAGTAGTTGATCTCGTGGTCTATCCCGACGTTGCGAGGGTCGTTCTCTTGCCCGGCTTCCCGGCGAACGCTGTACCCGCGCGCCCCGCTGTCGAGCGCCAGGAACCCCTTCTTGTAGATGGTGAAGTGGTTCTCGTCGAAGTGCTTTCGCCGGGTCGTCTGCCTTCCCGCGACGAACATGGCGTAGGTGTCGTTTTCGCCCCACCCGCTGTTCATGAAGAAGTGGCCGATTGGGTCCGGGAAGTTCCGTGCCCGGGGCAGCCGCGCCAGCACCTTCTGGATCTCTTCCGGGGAGCACGTCTTGACCGACATCAGCAGCGGCGCTGCCGGGGTCTGCCAGCACTCGCTGGCGCTCTTGGGGAGAAACCGCATGGGGTCCACGGGCGCCTGGAACTGAGCGATGGCCGTGAGCGCGTTCACGTCCACTTCCCCCCCCACGCCGGCGTACAGGTCCGGGACCCGGTTCAGGTAGTCCCAATAGCGCTGGTCCATCAGGTTGTTGATGTGGTGCTCGTCACTCCAGCCGTAGTGCTGCGGCGGGCGGCGGGTGGGAGCGATGGTATTCCAGAGGTAGTATTCGGCCAGGTTCGCCCGTTTCGGGAAGTAGCCGGCGAAGTTGCCGCCGATGGCCGAGCGCCAGATGTCGAAGAGGTTGATCTCCGTCTGGGTGTTCTGCGGGGAATACCCCAGGGCGCCGTAGAGCCAGACGCCATCCTGCCCCTCCGTGAGCTCCTCGAACATGGCCTTCTGCTCCTCGTACTCCTTGCGCAGCAGATCCACGCAGAGTTGATCGCTCACGCCTTCGATGCCCGAGCGCAGGAAGACGAGCCCCAGGGGCCACCCCAGGAGGTTGTCCGCGTAGACGTCGCCGGCGCCCTTCCGCAGGCGTCGCCAGAACTCATAGAAGGAGTGGAGTGGGGTGAAGAGCGCCTTCCCGAGCGCCTGGCGCTCCGGCTGGGGGATGTCGTTGTACAGCCAATCGTAGGTCGAAACGGCCGAGAGCCGGCCATACGCCTTGCCATACGGGATCCGGTCGTTGTCGTGGATGACCGCGTAGATCCCGGCGGCGTGCTTCAGGAGTGAGACGGACTTGTCGTAGTACCTCCTTTCTCCAGTGAGGAGGTAGGCCAGCGCCGCGTGGGCAGACCAGTACCCCCAATCGCCATCGAAGACGCGAGGCGGATCCGTCGGACCGTAGCGGCGGCCGCCCTCCTCGCCGAGCATGAAGGCAGCTAGCTTGTCGTCCATGGACGGCGGAGCCGGGTAGCCATCCACCCTCTCCTTCAGCGTGGCCAGCCACTGCTCCTGGGTCTGGGTCAGCCCTTCCTTCTTGATCTTCTGCAGCATCTCCTGGTTCAGGAAGAGCCGTGGGTGGGTGGGCTGGATGTGCTGAAGAACGTAGCTGAAGTCGGGCGGCTGTGCCGCCGCGGCCCCGAGGGCACTCACCTCGCCGATGAGCGCCAGACTCAGCACAGCGAACACGTCTCTCATGGTCGATCTCCTCTCGCCGGGCTACGGCGCCAGCGCCAGCCCGCTCTGCGACATAATCTTCTGCGCCAGCGGGCGGTCTACCAGGACCCTTCTTTCCTCAGTGATCCGGATGTGTCCCCCCACGCTGCCCGCCTTGTTCAGAGCGATGGCGCAGGTGCGCCCGTTGGCCGTGAACGCCAGCTCGATCCGAGTGCCCTGCTCGCTCACCCGGCTCTCCACCATCTTCTCCACGCCCCGGTCGGAAACCTGGATGAGGTGGAGGAAGCAATCATCCTCACGCGCGGCGCCGGGCTTCACCTCGACGCGCCAGCGCCCGATGCTCTCCGGGATGTTGTCGGCGCTGTCCGTTCCGAGATAGCCCCGGAGATAGGGACTGTCCGCCGGGATCGGCCAGTTGCGCCCGCCGGCCCAGAACTCCTTGCCCGGCCCGCCGATCTTCTCCAGCACCGCATCCGGCGGGTAGAGCGTGCGGCAGAAGAGGCGCCCCTCATCCTGGTCGGCGCGGAACTCCTTGCCGGTGATGGCCGGCTCGTTAGCCGTGTGCAGGAGCCAGGTCTTCGGGTACTCCGCCTTCTTTGCGGCGACGCGGTCAAACACTACGAAGTGGTCTGGCGGCAGGAAGAGGAACTGGCGCACCATCTGGGCGCACTTATCCTCGTAGTAGACCGGCGTGGCGTCGGTGGCGGCGTAGGCATACGCGCGGCGGCTCTCGAAGGCGATCAAGCGGGCATCACTCGGATTCCGGCGCTGCCCGCCGCTGTTGACCGCGTTCCAGAGCGGTTCCTCCCCATCCATGTAGATGAGCACGCAGTTATGGGCCACGGTCTGGCGGTTGTAGTTGGCTCCCGGGGCGCCGGCGTGGTCCTGTGCGCGGGTGCCGCTGTCCAGGGCGAGATGCCCTTGCTTGTAGAGGGTGAAATGTGTAGCATCCAGTTGCCCGTACTCTTGATTCCCACCACAGGAGAAGAGCGCATGGGTGTCTTTCGGACCGAACCCGGACGACATCAGGATCTGTCCGACGTACTCGAAATGGCGGGCGATCGGCAGGTCCGGCGGGATGACGGCCGGTGGCGCCTTCGCCAGGTCCCGGAGGAACGGGTAGATGGAGTACTGACCTTCGCCGGTTACCCCTGCCCTCTCCATGCGCTCCCGCAGAGTGCGGGCGATGCCCATCTGATCCGGGTGGGACTCGCCGTAGAAGTGGAGCATGTGGGCCAGATGGTCGTAGAGCAAGTCGGCGCGCATCCCGGTTCGGCTCCGCCAGGAGTTCCCGTAGCCGAAGTGCAGGAGCCTCGGCGTGAACCCCAACGCGTTTCGCAGCACGTAGTCGGGCGAGAGGAAGTAGGCCATCTGCGAAGGGATCGGGGCGTTCAGGGCGGACTGCCAACAGTAGAGGAACTGCCACAGGGTGGTCATCGTCTCCGCGAAGTAGTACTCCAGCGCGGTCCGAATCGCGCCGTCATCGCCGCCCTTCTCGCTGGCGTCCGCCAGGAAGCCGTCGTACTGCAGGAAGCCCCGGCTGAGCGCCGTGAAGACCCGGGCATACGTCACGTCGTCCAGATCGTCATCGAGGACCGCCAGACCGAAGTACCAGGGGATGCTCATGATGTAGTAGCTCCGGGCGCTCAGTATCCCCTTCCCCTGAACCTGGTCCTCCACGTCCATGGTGTGGACGTAGCCAACCATGTCCTGCGCCAGCGCATCGCGCTCCCCGCGCGGCACGTCATCCCAGAGCCAGTCCAGCGCAGCGGCGAGCCCGACGAGCGAGTACATCCTGCCGCGCGTCACGGTGCGGCCCAGATGGAAGTCCATGCTCACCCGCATCAGCTTGCGGGTCTTCGCCAGCGCGGCCGGGTCGCCGGTGACCCGATAGACGAAGGCGGCCTCCATCGCCTGGGAGCCCCGGTCCTTCCCCTCCAGATCCGCGAGGGCGATGCCATCCACCCGCTCCTTCATCTGGTCGAGTTCGGCCTTGCGGATGCCGAGTGCCCGTGCCTTCACGGCGGGCCAGGTCTCCGCGTTGAAGAAGAGCCGGGGATGGCCCCGACGGACTTGGGGTACCCGCTCGATGCCCCGGAGCAGGGCCCGCACGCGCCACTCCAGGGGAGCACGCAGCCTCCCCGTTTCCAGCAGCCGGGTGAACTCCCGGCGCGCGTCTTCAGCACGTCGCTGCTGGAGATAGGAATAGGCCAGCGCGTACTGCGCCTGTGTCGCCACGCCGGGATCGGCCCCGGTCTCCTTCGCCCTGGCGAACTCCGCTCGCGCCCGGTCATACTCCTTCTCTCGCAGGTAGGTCTCGCCGATGCCGAGGGCGGCGCGGGCGCACTCGCCCGGGCCGGCGCCCGGCAGCGCCAGCACCCGCGCGAAGTCCTCGCGGATGGTGGGGTAGTCCGTCTCCTGGCAGTCATTGAGGCGGCTGTCGGCGACGGCCAGCAGTGCCGCCGCCTTCTCGCCGTCGGTCCGCGCCAGCGCCAGGGCCTTGCGGAACTCCTGCCGCGCCGCCGCGAAGTCAATCTTCGGGCGGTCGTGGCCGCTGGTGCCCGGGAGTCTCCCCAGCGCGCGCGTTCCCGCCGCCATCGCTTCCTGGTATCCGGCGGTGGTCGCGACGGCCTCCCCGGGGTCCTGAGCGGCGAGCACACCGATCGCCAGGCCGCTCACCGCAACCACCGCCACCCATCTCGAACCGACGTGCGCGTCCATCCGAACCACCTTCCGTCGCGCCCAGGAGGGGGCGCACCGATCCCAGTCCCCGATCACTCCCCCGGGGCGAGGCCCGCCTGCGGCATGATCTCCTGCGCCAGCGGGCGGTCCACCAGCACGTTGCCAGCCTCGCTGATCCGAATCTGCCCGCCGACCTCGCCGGTCTTGTTCAAGCCGATGGTGTAGCCACGCCCGTTGGCCGTGAACGCCAGCTCGATCTGGTTGCCCTTGTCGCTCACCCGGCTCTCCACCATCTTCTCCACGCCCCGGTCGGAAACCTGGATGAGGTGGAGGAAGTAATCCTCCTCGCGGGCGGCGGCGGGTTTCACCTCCACGCGCCAGCGGCCGAGGTGCTCGGGAACTTCGCCGCCCTTCTCCATCCCGATGTAGGTCCAGTACCGGTAGTCTTCCGGGAGCGGCCAGTCGCGGCCATCCGCCCAAAACTCCCTGCCCGGCCCGCCGATCTTCTCCAGCACCCCGTCCAACGGATAGAGGGTGCGGCAGAAGATGCGACCCGCGCCTTGGTCGGCGCGGAACTCCCTGCCTGCCACCAGAGGCTCGTTGGCGGTGTGCAGCAGCCAGGTCTTTGGATACTCCGCCTTCTTTGCGGCGACGCGGTCAAAGACCACGAAGTGATCCGGCGCCAGGTAGAGGAGCTGGCGCACCATCCGGGCGCACTTGTCTTCATGGTAGGTCTCGGTGGCGTCGGTGGCAGCGTAGGCGTAGAGGCGGTTGGTCTCGAAGGCCAGGGCTCGCGCGTGGTTGTGCCGCCGGTTCTGCCCGCCACTGTTGGAGACGACCTGCCCGATGCCCGCCTCGGAGAACGTCTCGCCGGGCATGCGGATGAGCACCGCGTTGTGAGCCACGGTCTGGTAGTAGTAGTTGGCGTCGTGAACCGGGTCGTTCTGGGCGCCGCTGTCCAGAGCCAGAAACCCTTTCTTGTAGAGGGTGAAATGGGTGGCGTCGAGCTGGTTCGACGTCGTGGTATAGACACGGGAGGATCGGCCGCCGCCGATGATGAACAAGGCGCAAGTCTCCTCCGGCCCGAAGCCCGAAGACATCAAGACCTGCCCGACGCCCTCGAAGTGGCGCGCCAGCGGCAGGCCCGGGGGCAGGGCCGGCGGCGGCGCCTTCTCCAGGTTCGTCATCAGGAATCGGAAGACCGGGTACTGGCCGGACGACGTTCCCACTTCCTCCCCGATCCGCCGGCGCAGATGGTTGGCCACCGCCGCCTCCTCCGGGTGCGACTCGCCGAAGAAGTGGATGAACTGCGCCAGGTGATCGTAGAGAAGGTCGGCGCGGATCATGCTCTGCGTGCGCGAGTAGCCGAAGTGGTGGATCCGATGGTCTGCCCAGGTGACGGGGAAGACACGGTGCTGCGGGCGCCCCATGTCCACAATCTGGCGCAGCGCGTAGTCAGGATGAACCCCGATGTTCGCCCATCCGCGCGGAATCTCCCTTCCCAGGGCGGACTGCCAGGTGTACATGAAGTTCCAGGTGTGGGAATTGGGGAGAGCCGCTACCGAATACCCCAGATTGACCTGCCAGGCCCCGTCATCCATAGCAGTGGCCAGGCGTTCCTCGATGGCATCCCGACTGTGCCCGTAGCCGGCTGCCATGACGGTGAAGGCACGCAGCCAGTCATAGTTGTCCATCTGGGCACCGAGCAGCCCGAGGCCGCCATACCAGTAGACCTCTCTCTTGTAGTAGTGGGGGATGCGGTTCAGGTTTCCCTGCGCCCGGTCCTCGACGTACATGCTGTGAAGGTAGTTGAGCATGTCGGAGGCCAGGTTCTCTCGCTCCGCCGGGGGCAGGCTATTCCATACCCAGTCCAGGGCGGCGAGCCAGCCGATCCGGGGATCGCTGTTAGCGCGACTCTCGGTGCGCTGCAGGTAGTAGTCCGCCGTTGCGCGCAGCATCCTTCGCACCTTCTCCAGCACCGCCGCGTCGCCGGTGATACGGTAGACGAAGGCGGCCTCCATCGCCGCCATGCCCCAGTTGCCCGTGACGATCTCCTCGGCCGAGGTGCGGTCCACGCGGGTCCGCATCCCATCGAGCAGCGCCTTCTCCACCGTCAGGGCCCGCTCTTTCACCGCCGGCCAGGTATCGGTGTTGAAGAAGAGACGCGGATGGTCGGCGCGCACCAGCGGAAGCAGGTCGATCGCCTGCAGCAGCGCCCGCGCTTCCCAGCCGAGGCCGCGACCCGGGATCACTCCCTCCATCTCGAGAAGTCGAGCCAGCTCCCGGCGGGCCTCGCCGCAGCGCCTCTCCTGCAAGTAGGAGCGGCCCAGGGCGAACTGCACCTGCGCCGGCCAGTCGCCGTCAGCGAAGATCCTCCCGGCCTGGCCGAACTGCTCGCGTGCCCGGTCGTACTCCTTCTCCCTCAGAAAGGTCTCTCCCATTCCGAGGAGGGCCTGCGCCTTCTCGCGCGGCGCGGCTCCTGCCAGCGCCAGCACCCGGGCGTACTCCTGGCGGATGGCGGCATAGTCCGTCTCTCGGTAGTCATCGAGTTGACTGCCGGCGATCGCGAGGTGGGCTGCCGCCTTCTCGCCATCGGTCTGCGCCAGCGCCAGGGCCTCACGGAAATCCGCCCGGGCGGCGGCGAAGTGAATGACGGCTCGCTCATGGCCTGATACGCTCCGCCAGGCGCACTTCTGCTTTCCCGCCGCCATCGCCCCGGCGTAGCCCGAGGCTTCCGGAGGCCGCCCCCCCGGCGCACCGGCAGCGAATGCGCCGACCGCCAGGCCGCTCACCGCGACCATCGCCACCCATTGCGAGCCAATGTACGATTGCATCTCTGCTTCTCCCTGTCTCCCGTTGCCGGGCGCATCGATCGGAGGGTCCTACTCCACCAGCGCCAACCCCGCCTGCGGCGTGATCTCCCGCGTCAGCGGGCGATCTACCAGCACGTTGCCGCCCTCGGTGATGCGGATCCGCCCGCCCACCTCGCCGGTCTTGTTCAGGCCAACGGTGTAGGTTCGCGGCCCCACGCGGAACTGCACCTGAATCCGGTCTCCCGCCTCACTCACCTGGCTCTCGACCATCTTCTCCACCGTCTGGTCGGAGGTCTGGATCAGGTGGAGGAAGCAGTCGTCCTCACGCGCCGCGCCCGGCCGCACCTCGACGCGCCAGCGGCCCGCCGCGTCCGGGATCTGCCCGCCGGTTTCCCGCCAGCGCGGCCAATCGGAGGGGATCGGCCAGTTGCGCCCGTCGGCCCAGAACTCCTTGCCCGACCCACCGATCTTCTCCAGCACGGCGTCGGCTGGAGAGAGGG
>JACQGM010000215.1 GCA_016199585.1 Armatimonadota bacterium | reverse complement strand
TTGACCGGGAGAGGCACGCGCAGGCAGGGGCCGGGGGTAGGCGCAGGCGCCTGAAGGGGCCACGGCGTGTTCGCGCCCGCCCCGCGCCGCCGCGTCTCGCCACAGGTGGTGGATTACGGTTCCCCGGGGCCGTTGACGACGGTGCCGCCGTGTGCTATAGTACCCCTGTCCGGGGAGGAGACTCGAGGATGATCCACGTCGGCCATCAGGAGGCGCTCACCATCGGCCGCAGCATCCGGGAGTACCGCAAGGCATCCCGGGGCGAAGCGGAGCGCGAGGAAGAGGCCCGAGAACGGACGCCGTGACCCGGCCATCCTCCCGGGACCCCGCCGCGGCGCCACTGGCGACTGCGGTGTTCCTGCTGGGCGCCGCCCTGTCGCTCACCCCCTTCGAGAGCCACGACCTCTGGTGGCACCTGAGGACTGGCCGCCTGATCCTCCAGCACGGCTGGCCGCCCACGCGCAACCTCTTCTCCTTCACCGCCCCCGACCATCCCTGGGTGGCCCACGAGTGGCTCTCGGAGGCGCTCTTCGCCGCGATCCACGACCACCTCGGCCCCGGCGCGCTGGTCGCTCTCAAGGCGCTGGTGATCGGGGCCGTGTTCGCCGTCGTGGCGCAGACCGGGCTTCGCGAGAGCGGTAGGGCGTGGTGCGCGGCGGCCGCGGCGGCGGCGGGGGCCTCCGCGGCCCGCTTCACCTTCGACATCCGGCCTCAGATACTCACCTACCTGATGCTGGCCGCCTGCCTGCACCTCATCCGCCGCCATCGGGATACGGGCGGGCGCGAGGCGCTCCTCCTGGTGCCGCTCTTCTGGGCATGGGCCAACCTCCACTCCGGGTTCGTCGCCGGCCTGGCGGCGCTCGCGCTGGCGACGCTGACGATGCCGAAGCGCCGCGCGAGTCTCCTCGTCGCCCTCCTCCTGTCTGCCGGGGTCTCACTCGTCACCCCGAACCACTGGCGGGGCCTGTGGTTCCCCCTGGAGGTGAGCCGCGTCGCGCTCTTCACGGACACGCTGACGGAATGGTTCTCGCCGAACTTCCACTCGCCGTGGCTCTGGGGCTTCGAGGCGCTGCTGCTGGCGACCGTTGTCCTCCTCGCCGCCTCCCCGGTGCGCCCCAGCCTCTTCGATCTCGGCCTGCTGGTCGCCTTCGGCCACCTCAGCCTCCAGCACCAGCGCCACGTGCCGCTCTTCGCCGTCGCTGCCGCGCCGGTCCTCGCGCGGCACCTGGCGGCGCTCGCGGCGGAGAGGGTGCCGGCCGTTCCCCTGTCGCCGTCGGTCTCCGCGGCGGCCCGCTGGACCCCGGCTGTGGCGGCCATGCTCCTGCTCATCGGCTGGCTGCCGCGTGGCGATGCCTTCGCCCGCACGGTCCGGCGCGACACGTTCCCGGTCGCCGCCGCCACCTACCTTGGCACCCAACCCCCGCTGCGGATGTGCAACTCCTACCGGTGGGGGGGCTACCTGGTCTGGCGGCTCTATCCGCGCCAGCGCGTCTTCATTGACGGCCGCGCCGATGCCTACCCGCAGGCGGTGCTGCGCGACTACCTGACCGTGGAGCGCCTCGAACCCGGATGGCGCGGCGTGCTGGACCGCTACCGGATCGACACGGTGGTCTACCACCGCGGCAGCGGCCTCTGCGCCGCGCTGGGGAATGATCCGGGGTGGCGCCTGGCCCACCGAGACACCGTCGCCGAGGTCTACGCGCGCGCGCCGCGCGGAGAGCCGCCGGGTGTTGACTCGCCCCGGCAGGCCGTGCTACGCTCTGGACATGCAGATTGACGCCAACGATCCCCGCACCTGGCCGAAGTCGGCGCTGGAGTTCCTCCATCGGCGCGAGCGCGCCACCCTGGGCAGCGCGCCCCTGGTGGCGCAGATCCGCGAGCGCATCGAGCGCGGCGGCCCGATCCCTTTCGCCGAGTTCATGCGCCTGGCCCTCTACCACCGGGAACACGGTTACTACGCCTCCCCGGACCTGAAGATGGGCCGCGAGGGCGATTTCCTCACGTCTCCGGAGACCCACCCGGCGTTCGGGGCGCTGGTGTGCCGGCGGCTGCAGCGGATCTGGGAGGCGCTCGGCGCGCCCGGGCGCTTCGAGGTGGTGGAAGGCGGTCCGGGCAGCGGCGCGCTCGCGGAGCAGATCCTGGACTATGCCGGCGCCCGCTTCCCGGCGCTTGCGGATGCGATCCGCTGCACCCTGGTGGAGGCGAGCGCGGCCCTGCGCGGCCGCCAGGCAGAGCGCCTGGCGAGACATGGGGACCGCGTGCGCTGGGTGGAGAGCCTGGCGGCGATCCCCCCCGCCTCCGTGACGGGCTGTGTCCTCTCCAACGAGCTGTTGGACGCCCTCCCGGTTCATCGGGTGCGGATGACGCCCGACGGACTGCGGGAGATCCACGTTGGCCTGCGCGACGGCGAGTTCACGGATGTTCCGCTCCCGCTCTCCACGCCGGAGATCGCCGCCTTTTTCGAGGGCGTGGGCGTCTGGCCGCCGCCGGGCGCGGACGCCGAAGCGGGCCTGGCGGCCGCGGCCTGGTACCGCGCCGCCGCCGAGCGCCTGGCGCGGGGCGCTCTGCTCACCATTGACTACGGCCACCCGGCCGGCGCGCTCTATACATCCGCGCGCCGGCGCGGCACTCTCCTCTGCTACTACCGCCACACCGCCAACGAGGAGCCCTACCGCCGCGTCGGCACCCAGGACATCACCGCCCACGTGGACTTCACCGCGGTTCGCGCCGCCGGCGAGGCCGCGGGCCTCACCACCCGCGCGGTCACCACCCAGGACGAGTGGCTCCGGAGTCTCGGCATTGACGACTGGCTCTCCGGGCGCGAGCGCTGGCCCGACGGCCAGCCGCGCCGGCCGGATGATCTGCTGGCCCTCATCAGACCCTCGGGTCTGGGCAGGCTGAGGGTGCTCATCCAGACCACCCATTGATTTGGTGGTTGGGTAGTTCGGTGGTTGTAGCGCCGTTGCCGGCCATCAAACCACCCCACCACCCAACCACCGCTCCGGGTCAGAGCTGGATATCGCCGTACGCGGTCACGGCCACCTCGGGCACGCGGTCGAGGCGCGAGATGTTGCCGAGCGGCACGAGGATGCGGATGCGGACGACATCCTGGAACGTCGTCTCGATCTGGCCGATGACGCTGGTGTCATCCACCCGCGAGGCCGGTCCGGCGACGCGGGCGGCACCGACGCGCACGCCCGAGCCGATGCTAACGATCGGCACGATCTTGGCAGAGGTGCGCTCCAGATCGCCGCGAAAGCCGGCAACCGCCACGGTGGCGACGGCATCGGCCAGGTTGTTGCGCCAGGTGGTCGCCAGGCGCCGGGGCGTGGTGCGGTTCAGCGCGGCCTGGTAGGCATCCGCGGTGATGACCAGGTCGTCGCGCACCATCACGGCATACTCGCCATCCACCCGCGCCACGCGGACGTCCTGCGGCGTCAGGCCCTCCTGACGGAGCACGTCCTGCAGGCGGCGGGCGATGGTCTGCGCCCGCTGCGTCGGGGTCAGCCCCCCGGCGGCCGCCCGAATGCGGAGGATCACGTTGCTGCCGACCAACACTTCGCCCTCCGTGCGGCCGGCGACGACGCGCTCGCGCGCGGCGATCTGGAACGTGCCGGCCTGGGCGAGTGCCTCCTGCACGCGAACGACGCCGCCGGATAGAGCCAGGGCGACCGTGACCACCACCGCCGACGCCAGGGCTGCTGCTCTTCGCTTGCTCATCTCATTCCTCCTAGACGTTGAAGTCGATGATGGCCGAGACGCCGACGCCGCCGACCGTCTCCGGGGTCCCACCCACGGGCAGCGCCCGGTTGACGGGGAACAGCCCGTTCAGGCGGATATCGCCGATGCTGATCTGCCCCTGGCCGACGGCCTGGACCTCACCGACGCGCGCCGACGGCCCTACCACCTGGGCGGCGCCGACGTAGAGCCCCTGGCCCAGGGAGAGGATCGGCACCACCTTCGTGGCGCCGGCCGGCTGCAGCCCACGCTGCAGGGTGACGCTATTGATAAACGAGTTGATCTGGGGGCCAAACACGCGCACGGCGTAGCCGATGCCGAACACCTTGATCGCCGTGCCGATCGTTCCTCCCAGAAGCGCCCTCGCCGTGCCCACCGAACCGACCAGCAGGCCCGCCGAGAGCGCGAAGATGATCAGCCTCTTCTTTGCCATCCATACACCTCCGGGTCCGAGAGCAGCGCGCTGCGCTGCGCACCCATCGGCCCGCCGCTCTCCCCCGATGGCGGCGGCGAGCGGCGGGCCGGACTCGTAGCGGCATATACCCCGGCGCGAAAGCCGGGTAAACGCCGATGGGATCGGCCCCCGGCGGAGATCGCGGCGGGAGGGGGCGCGAGCCGGGGGACCGGCGGCGGCGAGCACCCCCTCGGAAGGAGCGGGCGCGCGGTGACCTGGCGCAGGGCATTGCCGCGCCGCCGGAGACCTGCTATAATGGTCCCATGCCTATTGCCGTATCTTGTGGGTGACGTATGCTGGCTTACACGATGTTGGAGTCTGTATGGGAGTGACCGGCGCAACGAGGCGGACATCGACGCGGCGCCAGGAGGCGGACGTTCCCGCGGCCGCGACGGAGCAGCGGCTGGTGCGGGTGGTCACGGCGGCGGCCGAGCGCGCGCGCAAGCGCGCCGACCAGATCCGTGCCCAGCGCGAAGGGACGCTCTACTACGCCCGCCAGCGCCTCCGCCAGGCCGAGGACGCCTACCGCGAACTGAGCCAGGACGTTGAGTACCTGACCGACTACGGGCGAGATCAGCGAGAGGGCGCGCGCCTGGCCCGCCAGGCCGCGCGATTCGAGATCGAGAACGCACGCCGCGCCGCGGAGAAGGAAGCCGCGCCGCTGACCACGGCGGCTGCGAAGGCCGAGAAGTCCCTGCGCCGCTCCGAGCGATTGACCGACCCCGCCGGCCGCCTGGCGGCCCTCCTCGAAGCTGCGCGCGCCCTGGACGACACCCTCACCCTGACCGAGCGGCGGTCGGTGTGGGAGGCGCAGGCGCTGCTGACGCGCCTGCAGGCGCCGGCTGCCGCGCCGCGGCAGCCGGAGGCGGCACAGCGCGAGACCGGGGATGAGCAGGGGAAGCCCGAGGCCGCGCCTTCGCCGGCGCTCGCCTACCTTCCCGAGCCGGCGCCGATCCTCTTCGATGAAGGCGCCGCTGAGATCGTGGCGCGCCTGGCAGAGGAGCGCTTCGAGCCGGAGCCCCTCTTCCGGCTCAACCTCGAGGCGCAGCGCCTCTCCCTGGTCGAGGGCTTCGACGCCCTCCTCTGTCTGCAGGCGATCCGCGACGTGACGGAGTATCCCCACCAGGTGGACACCGCGCGCCAGGTGCTGCGCCGGATGCGCGGCCGCGCCCTCCTCTGCGACGAGGTCGGCCTGGGCAAGACGATCGAGGCCGGCCTCATCCTGAAGGAGCTGATGATGCGCGGCCTGGCGCGGAGGGTGCTCATCCTGACGCCGCCCGCCCTTGTCGCCCAGTGGCAGGAGGAGATGTCCGGCAAGTTCGGCATCGAGTGCGTCACCCATGACGACCCTGAGTTCCGCGCCCGCGGCGGCGAGGCGTGGGGGGAGTTCGACCGGATCATCGCCTCCATCAGCACGGCGAAGCTCACCGCCCACAGCCCGCACATCCTCAAGCAGAGCTTCGACGTGATCGTTGTGGACGAGGCGCACCACCTGAAGAGCCGCACCAGCCTCGCCTGGAAGTTCGTCAACCAGCTCCCGAAGAAGTACGTGCTCCTGCTCACCGCCACCCCGGTGCAGAACAACCTGGACGAGCTCTACAACCTGATCACCCTCCTCTCGCCCGGGCAGTTGAAGACGGTGCGCGCCTTCCGCCAGGAGTTCGTGCAGCGGGGCGACCCGCGCATGCCGAAGAACCAGGTGAAGCTGCGCGAGCTGCTGATGGACGTGATGGTGCGCAACACGCGCAGCCAGGTTCACATCGCCCTGCCGCGCCGGCACGCCCACACGGCCCAGGTGAAGCTGCACCAGGAGGAGGGCGCGCTCTATGAGGAGGTCGCGCGCCTCCTGCGCTCCGGGTGGGGCGACGGCCGACGCGAGCGGCTCGTGGCCGCTACGCTCCAGGCCGAGGCGGGCAGCAGCGCCCGCGCCCTCGCGCCCACGCTCGCGAAGATGGCCGCCGGCGACGGGAAGTACGGCGCGGCGCTGCGTCAGCTCGCCGAGCAGGCCCGCGCCGTCTCGGCGTTCGCCAAGGCGGATGCTCTCCTCACCATCCTTCGCCGCCATTCCGAGAAGACCATCGTCTTCACCCGCTTCCGCGAGACCCAGCGATACCTGGCGGAAGCGCTCGACCAGGCGGGCATCGGCACCGCGCTCTTCTCCAGCGAGCTGTCGCGCGCCGAGAAGGAGGCGCAGATCGCCCTCTTCGCCAACGAGCGCCCCGTGCTCCTCTCCACGGACGTCGGCAGCGAGGGGCGCAATCTCCAATTCTGCCACGCCCTGGTGAACTACGACCTCCCCTGGAACCCGATGAAGATCGAGCAGCGCGTCGGCCGCATCCACCGCATCGGGCAGACGGAGGAGGTCCACATCTACAACCTGGCGGGGCGCGATACCATTGAAGACTACATCCTCCAGGTGCTCGACACGAAGATCAACATGTTCGAGCTCGTCGTCGGCGAGATCGGCATGATCCTGGGCAACCTGGAGGACGAGCGCGAGTTCGACGACCTGGTGCTCGATCTGTGGCTGGAAGCGGAGTCCACCGAGAAGGCGCGCGACGCCTTCAACGCGCTGGGCGACCGGATGGTGGCCGCCCGCCAGGAGTACCAGCGCACTCAAGCCTACGACGCGGCGCTCTTCGCGGAGGAGTTCGTGGCGGAGCAATGAGCACCCAGGAGATCACCGAGGTCCGCCGCTTCGCGGCGGAGTGCATCGAAGCGGCCGGGGGCGTCTTCGAGGCCGCGAATGGCGCCGTGGCGGAGGCGCTGCTGCCCGAGGCGCTCCAGCCCGCCTTCGGCGGGCACTCCCTCATCGAGCTCGCCTTCGACGGCCAGGCCCTGGAATCGCACCCCGAGGCGGAGCTGCTCACCGTCGGCACCCCTGCGCTGGAGGCGCTCATCGCCTACGCCGCGCGCCACGGCACCACCACCTGCGGCGTCATCCAGACCGACCGCCTGCGCAAGAAGGGCTTCCTGGAGACGGTGCAGAGCGAGATCACGCTCACCGGGGGGTGCCGCCTGCGCCACGACGAGCGCGACCAGGAAGCGCGCTACGCCGCCTACGCCGTCTTCCACTTCCGGCTCTCCCTCGTTTCCGACGAGCGCCGCGAGCGGGTGGTGATCCTGCCGGTGAACCTCTGGAGCAACCGCGCCGCGCCGGAGCTGGCGGAGGCGCTTCCGGGCCTGGCGGTGACCACAGGGCGCCCCTGGATGATCCCCGACGCCCCCCGCGCGCCGATCCCCGATGCCTTCGACACCGCCCGCGCCTGGCTGGAAGGGGAGGTCGGGCGGCTGCAGGAGAGTTACCAGGCGCGCGTGCTCCGCCGCCTGGAGGTGGACGTCGCCCGCATCTCCGACTACTATGAAGGCATCGCCACTGAACTCCGCGTGCGCCATGAGCACGAGGCCGACGACCCGGAGCGCCGCCGCGACCTGGACGCCAAGATCGCCGCCGCCCTCGACGAGAAGGAGCGAAAGCTGCGCGAGACGGCGGAGCGCTATCGCCTCCGCACCACCGTGCGCCTCGCCGCCGCCCGCCTCCTGGCGCAGCCCAAGGTCTTCGGCCGCTTCCTCATTGACCGCAAGCAGGTCACCCGCGAGCTGACCCTCGCCTACGACCCCGTCCTGGAGCGCCTGGAGCTCCCGGCCTGCGAGTCGTGCTGCCAGCCCGTCCACCGCCTCACGGTGGCCGGGGGCAAGCTGGTGTGCCCGGGGTGCGCGGGGTGAGGGAGGGAGCGGCGGCGGCCGCGGCGGCGCGGCGGCCGCTTGGGAGGATATCGCCCGGTAACGTCGAAGATAAGCCTGTCTGCGGCCGATTGGCACAGTTGCCGCCGCGGCCGCGCTGGCAACACGGCTGGATCGCACGAGGCCCTGTGAGGACTTGGTACTTCAGGGACAGCGCCGTCGTTAGGTCTCCCTTCAGGATTGGTGCGCCATGCCTGTAACCCGCGCCGACTGGCAGGGCAGGTTGCTGCCCAGAACGGATCCAGAGGTGCCGCTGCAGCTCCTTGCGCCGCTGCGGCCAGCGCCGGCCGGTGGGTCCGGCGTCTTCCTGGCACTGTGCGCGGATGGCAACGAGTGGTGGATGAAGCCCGTGAACAACCCGCTGGGCGGCCACACCCTCGTGGAGGAGTACGTTGTTCCGAGAGTTGGTGCCCTGATCGACGCGCCGGTATGCACCACGGCCATTGTTGGTATCGGTCCGGGCTTCGAGCGGTACGAGTTCGTGTCTGGCTACCACTTGGAACCTGGGTTGGCCCATGCCTCTCCTAATATCGGGAGGGACGTTGAGGATCTTCCGTACCTCGACTACCGCGATCGTGACAACAACCGCTTCCGGCATATGGGAGCGATCGCCCTGTACTACTAACCGCCAGTTTCTGTGAAGCGCGAGCAGGTTCTATGCTGCGTTGACTACCGCCTCGGGCGCTAGCCGGTTGATCCTGGTGTCGCGCGCG
>JACQGM010000211.1 GCA_016199585.1 Armatimonadota bacterium | reverse complement strand
CACCGAGGGGACGCCCGGCGGCACCGAGCACATCCTGCTGGTGGATGACGAGAAGAACGTTCGCGAGGCCGTTGCCCACACCATGGAACTCAGCGGCTACCGGGTCGTGGCTGCCGCCAATGGCGAAGAGGCTCTGCGGTTCGCGGCAATGCACGCCGGACTGCTCCACTTGCTGCTCACCGACGTGGTGATGCCCGGCATCAGCGGCCGCGAGTTGGCCAACCGGCTCTCCCGCATCCGGCCGCAGACCAGAGTTCTTTTCATGTCTGGCCACACCGAGGACGCGATTCTGCGCCACGGGGTCCGGAACGGGGAAGTAGCCTTCCTTCAGAAGCCAGTCACCCCCGGGGCTCTTCTGCGCAAGGTGCGAGAGGTCTTGGATGCGGCTGCGCCGCACGGACTATAGTGTGCCACGCTGTACGGCGCCCCGTCTTCCGGACACGGATCAGGCGTTGCTCCAGTATCACGACCGCACGAAAGCTGGCGGCTGGCGGCCCCCTCGCCGCGCGGTTGATCGCAGACGCGAGTGGCTCTCTCTCCTTCAGCCACCTTCAGCCGTTGCCATGGGGGCCCACCCCAACCAGCGACCACTGCTGCCAGCCTGCGAGCTCCTTCGCGGCATGTTGCGGCAGCCACTCCACCACGCGCATCCCCTCTCGGGCCGCGAGGCCGTTCACCGCTCACCCGAGAGGAACTTCCCCATGTGCGGTTGTAATAATGGGAGGGAAGTATCACCGACAGGGAAGGCGATCCAATGAAAGTCTATGTGATGACGGACCTGGAAGGCGTGGCCGGGGTCCTCAACTTCGCCGAGTGGACAGGGCCCGGGAAGCTCTACTACGACCTGGCACGCAAGTTCCTCACCCTCGAGATCAACGCGGCCGTTGACGGCTTCTTCGAGGGGGGAGCCACCGAGATTCTAGTGGCGGACGGGCACGGCCCCAGCGGCATCAATGTAGACCTGCTCGACCCGCGCGTGGAGTACCTCCGGGGCTGGGGCGCCGGCCCCTGGCCGCTCTGTCTCGACTCCTCCTTCGATTTCCTGGCATCCATCGGGCAGCACGCCAAGGCGGGCACCGAATTCGGGCACATGGCGCACACGCAGAACACCGGCTACCTCGACCTCTCCATCAACGGGGTTTCCATCGGCGAGTTCGGGCAGATCGCCATGTGCGCCAGCGAACTGGGGGTGCGCGCGATCTTCGGCTCGGGCGACGCGGCGTTCGCGCAGGAGGCCCGCGAACTGGTGCCTGGCATCGAGTCGGTCGCCGTGAAATGGGGCGTGAAGCCGGGCAAGGGGGATGACCTGAGCCAGGAGCAGTACATGCGCTTCACCTCGTCGGCGCGCCACTTGCAACCGGAGCGGGCGCGCCGCCTGATCCGCACGGGGGCGCTGCGCGCCATTCAGCGGGCGCGCCAGGAGAGCTTCGGGATCATCCCGCTCCGCGCGCCCTTCGAGAAGGTGACGAAGCTGCGCCCCAACGCCGAGCGCGACCACAAGGTGGTCTCCCGCGTCACCCACCCGACGAGCGTCATCGG
This sequence comes from Armatimonadota bacterium, assembly GCA_016199585.1. GTDB lineage: Bacteria > Armatimonadota > JAAZEB01 > JAAZEB01 > JAAZEB01 > JACQGM01. Next base: position 13,254 of record JACQGM010000211.1, on the reverse strand, counting down.
GGTAATGAACCTCTCGGGGCAGTGGGAGCGGCTCGAGGAGTAGGGGAGAAAGGCGTGTGACGGGGCAGCCGCCGTGGGCGGGCGGCGGCCCCGTCGGTCGCGGCGGCGATGGGTTCTACCTCCTTGCCGAGCCGCTGATCACTTCGCGCACTTCGGGGTTCACTACCGACACCGGCCACCCGCCGGACAGCACCGCCGCCACCGCCACCGCCGCCGAGCGCTGCAGTGTGCGGATCGATTCCTCCGAATACCAGGCCGCGTGGTCGGAGACCACCACGTTGTCCAACTCGTAGACGGGGTAGTGGGCCGGAGGCGGCTCCGTCTCGTGGACATCGAGACCGGCGCTGTTGATCTTCCCGTTCTTCAGCGCCTCGTACAACGCCTCGGTGTCCACGAGGCCGCCGCGGGAGGTGTTGACGAGAATAGCCGATGGCTTCATCTTCGCGAGCGTCTCGCGCCCGATGATGTGCCGCGTTTCCGGCGTCAGCGGCGCGTGTACCGTCACGTAGTCCGATCTGGACAGCAGCGTGTCAAGGTCCGCCAGTTCGACTCCAAGTTCTCTCGCCGCCTCCGGCGTGGCATAGGGGTCGTACGCGACCACGCGGAGCTCGAAGCCCCGAAGCTTCGACACCACCTGGCGGCCGATGGCCCCGATGCCGACCAGGCCGAGAGTCTTGCCCTGGATGCGCGCGATCGGGTCGCGCTGCGCGATGTCCCATTCCCCCGCGCGAATCCGCTTGTCGTGGGAGACCGTCTTTCGAATGCAGGAGAAGAGCAGCGCGATGGCATGTTCCGCCACTTCGTGTACGCCGAAGTTGACCACGTTGGCGACCACAATGCCGCGCGCGGTGGCGGCGGCGACGTCAACGTTATCAACCCCCGTGCCGTAGCGCGCGATCACCCGGCAGCGCTCCAGGGCGTCGATCACCCGGCTCGTAATCGGCTGCAGCCGGACGATGATGCCATCCGCACCCTTCGCCAGCGCGATGACGTCGTCCTCAGTGACGCACTGCCGGATCTCGAGCGCGCCGCCGATCGACTCCACCACCCCTTTCTCCAGGTTGTAGCTCGCATAGCCGGCATCCGTGATGACCACTTGGCACAAATCAGGTCTCCTCTACGCCCGCCGGCCCGGGCGCTGGAAGATCTCCACCACCAGGCCGTGTATGGATGTGTCCATGTGCGCGAACCCGCCGTGCGGGGTGCGCCCGACCATGATCGGTGAAATCCCCAGCTTCGCGAAGGACTCCAGCGCCGCGTCCAGATTGGGCACGTCGAAGCCGATGTGGTGCAAGCCCTCGCCCCTCTCCTTCAGGAAGTCGTCGTAGATGTTCGGCCCCCAAACGGGCTGCGACAACTCCAGCTCGATCGGCCCAAGGGAGCAGAACGCCATCCGCCACTTCGAGTCCGGGATCGGCTGGCCGCGGTATACCTTATCGCTGTACTCGATCTCGGGGCGGACAAACGGCCCCATCCCCAGCACCTTCTCGTGGTACGCCACCGCCGCGTCGAGGTCACGCACGACCACGCACACCTGGCAGGCGTCCGGCAGCTTGAGCTGACCCGCGACTACCTCGCTCATTCCGCTTTCCTCCCACTGGATGCTCGCGCCGTGCCCACGGTGAACCCGCCGTCAATGAGCATCAACTGACCCGTCATGTAGTCCGAGGCATCCGACGCCAGGAAGACCACGGCGCCGTTCAGATCCGGCGCCTCGCCGATCTTGCCGAGGGGGATGCGCTCGAGGATGTGATCGACCCAGCCCTGGTCCTCATAGAGCGCGCGGGTCTGCTGGGTACGGAACCAGCCCGGAGCGAGCACGTTCACGTTGATGCCGAGCGGGCCCCACTCGGCCGCCAGGCTCTTCGTGAGCTGGAGCACTCCGCCGCGGCTGGCGCAGTACGCGGTGATGTGCGGGTACGCGAACACGCAGGCTGCGGAGCCGATGTTGATGATCTTGCCCTTCTTCTGCGCGATCATGTGCGGCGCGACCGCCTGCGAGCAGAAGAACATGCCCTTCAGGTTCGCGTCGAGGACCGTGTCCCAGTCCTCCCACGTCAGTTCGAGGGCGGGCTTGCGGATGTTGCAGCCGGCGTTGTTGACCAGGATGTCAACCTTGCCGAACTCATCGACGGCGCTCTGCGCCAGTGCCCGCAGGTCCTCCTCGATCGTCACATCCGCCACCACCGGCAGCGCTCTGTGTCCGAGCGCTTCGATCTCCCGACACGTGCCGTCGAGGGCTTCGCGGGTGCGGCTGGTGATGACAAGGTCCGCGCCGGCGCGCGCCAGCGCCCCGGCCATGCCGCGCCCGAGTCCGCGACTGGCCCCCGTTACGATAGCGGTCTTGCCTTCCAGGATTCCGGCCATGGGCAAACGCTCCCCGGGAATCCGAGACAACGAAGTGCAGCCACAGAAACACACGGAAACGCACGGAAGGAACGACCTGTCACGCCGGCCTCAGGGTGGTCCTGTGTGCTTTGGTGTCTGATCCCGGAATCCCACGACATCCGAAGAGGGACTGAACCGGACGATGCGGAGTTCTCAGCCCGTAGGCCGGATTCCTGCCCGCAAGTGCCTCTTTGCCTCTTCCCCTTCTCCCGCCCGGTCCCGTGCGGCCTGCGGCGGCCCCCGGCGGAAGCGAGATCCCTGTCCATTCGTGTTCATTCGCGGCCAAGTGCAGTTGCAGGGGTCAGGCCGCCCCTTCCGGCCCCGGGCCCAAGAGGCGGCTCGCGTTCTTCCAGGCGATCTTCTCGTATGCCTCCGGGGCGATGAGTTTCTCCGCCTTGAGCTTGCGGAAGTAGGCGATGATCGGCAACTCCTTGTTCGGCTGCACGCTGTCGGTGCCGAAGAGAAGCCGGTCCTGGAACTCCTCGAGGAAGGCGTAGCCGAACTCCGGGTCGCGCGTGATGGCGTTGAAGCCGCTGTTCGCCGAGAGGTCGCCCCAGAGCGTCGGGTAGTCGCGCATGAGCTGCACCAGCCGGCCGGGCGTCACCTTCCCCTTCGGGTAGCCTCCCCGGGTCTCCTTGGTGACGTCGGCGCTGATCTCGGACCAGAACGGCTGCGAATGCCCGAGGAGGATCAGCGCCGGGCACGCCTTCATGACCTTCTCCAGGCGCGGCAGGCCGAGCTCGTCATAGGCCCCGTAGCACCCGCCGAGCGTCGGCCCGATGTGGAAGAGGAGCGGCAGCCCGACCTCCTCCACCTGCCGGAAGACGTTCATCTGGAGCGGGTCGTCGAAGGGGAGGTTGGCGGTGTATTCGCCGACTCCCTTGCACCCCGCTTCCTTATAGGCGCGGAGGATGGGGCGGAAATCGGCGGTCGGGGAGTTGCCGACCATGCGCGGGTCCACGTTGCAGAACGGGATGAGACGGGTCGGGTGGAGCGCCGCGACCTCCAGCATGTCTTCGCTGGTGATGTACTGGGTCATGCGCTCGGGGCTGACGACCGGCAGGAGCACGGCCTTCTCCACGCCGAAGTTGTCCATCATCAGCAGCAGGTCGTGTGCCTGTGAGAAGGGACCTCTGCCGTTCTTCTTCATCGGCGAAGGCACGCGGCAGATGTGCGTGTGGAAGTCAATGAGCATGGAACTCCTCCGACGGGCGGAAACCGGTCGGGGCCGCCCCGGCTGCCACCGGGCAGGGGGGGCCTCTCGCTCGCCTATCGTGTCTGGTGTTCGCCGCCTCGGGGCGCTCTCCTTCCTTCACGGGCGCCGTGCTCCCGCGCGCCCGGCGCGCGTCCCCGAGCGGCCCGAGTGCGGCCCTGAAAGCGGGCAACACTCGCCGTGAGGGAACCCTCACGCACACCCTCCGACCCCCACACTCCCATGCCTCCACACCCCCGCCCTCACCCCATCCGCTCTCGCACCCCGGCGCGCTCGGCGGCGGCCAGCACGCGCTCGCGGAGGGCCGAGAGGTAGGCCGCGCGCATCCCTTCGTCGTAGAGGACGTTCCCGCAGCGCCGCAGCAGCTCCGGGTACTCCCGGCGCAGCAGGGCGGCCACCGACTCCCACACCCGCGGCCGCGGGTTGAGGCCGTCCCACCAGATCGCGTCCACGTCCAGTTCGGCAGCGCGTGAGAAGAGGGCGTCGAGGGACTCCGCGTCGTCCGAGAGGAAGGGGAGCAGCGGGCCGAACATGATGGCCGTTGGGAGGCCCGCGCGCTTCGCCTCGCGGAGCGCGCGCAGGCGATCCGCCACCGGCGAAGCCCCGGGCTCCCAGAGCCGGCGCAGGCCCTCGTCCAGCGTGGTGAGGGTGACGCCGACGCGCGCCGTGCGCCCGGCGAAGAGATCGAGGTCGCGCAGCACAAGGGCGCTCTTCGTGAGGACGTTCACCTGGAAGCCGTGCGTGAGGAGGAGGCGGCAGCACTCCCGCGTCAGTTCCAGATCCGCTTCGAGCGGCTGCCAGCCATCGCAGGCGCTGCTGACGAAGACGGACCCCGGCCTGGCCCGACGGAGCTGGCGCGCGAGCGCCTCCGGGGCGTTCACCTTCGCATCCACGAACTCGCCCCACGGCTCCGGGTGGGGGTGGAAGCGCTGCATGAAGCGCGCGTAGCAGTAGACGCAGGCGTGGGCGCACCCGGTGTAGCAATTGAGCGAGTAGTCGCCAAGCCCCGAGCGGATCAGCACCGACTTGCACAGGGTGTGGCGGATCACGGGGCACGCCACGAGAACCCCCTCTCCGCGCCGGGGAAGGGCAGGGGGTAGCGGCGCGTCTCGACCCCCTTGCCGCAGAACCGGCGCGCCGTGCAGCAGGGGTATCATAGCCCACGCGGAGGACGGTGTCAACCCCTCTCCTCCGGCTGGACGTCCCCGCTCAGGGCACAGGCGCAGGAGATCGCCGGGCGGACAGCCAAGGATTCCCCGGGGCTTCATGCTTCCGGCACGAGCGGCGGCGGGGGCGTAGGGCTCTACCGCACGTCCGTCGAACATCACACCGAAGAGGAGAGCACCACATGACCACGGGCACCGTCAAGGTTGGCATCATCGGCTGCGGCAAGATCAGTGGCGTCTACTTCCAGGCGGCGCGGAAGTTCGAGATCCTGGAGATCGCCGCAGCGGCGGACCGGATCCCGGAGCGGGCGCAGGCGAAGGCCGAGGAGTTCGGTGTGCCGAGGGCCTGCTCCGTCGCCGAGCTGCTTGCCGACCCGGAGATCGAGATCGTCCTGAACCTGACCATCCCGAAGGCCCACGCCGAGGTCGCCTTCGCTGCCCTGGATGCCGGCAAATCGGTCTACAACGAGAAGCCGCTCGCGGTCACGCGCGAGGATGGTCGACGCTTGCTGGCGCTGGCGAAGGAGAAGGGGCTGCGGGTGGGGTGCGCGCCGGACACCTTCATGGGTGCTGGCGGACAGACGTGCCGCAAGCTCATCGACGAGGGTGCGATCGGCGCGCCGGTGGCCTGCACCGCCTTCATGCTCGGCCACGGCCACGAGCGATGGCACCCCGACCCGGACTTCTACTACCAGCCCGGCGGCGGCCCGATGTTCGACATGGGACCCTACTACCTGACGGCCCTGGTGAACCTGGTCGGGCCCATCCGGCGCGTCACCGGCTCCGCGAAGATCACCTTCCCCGAGCGCCTCATCACCAGCGAGCCGAAGGCGGGCACGGTCATCAAGGTGAACACGCCCACGCACATCGCCGGGGTGATGGACTTCGCCGACGGCGCCGTCGGCACGATGATCATGAGCTTCGACGTGTGGGCCCATCAGCTCCCGCGCATCGAGATCTACGGCACCGAGGGCACCCTGAGCGTGCCCGACCCGAACACCTTCGGCGGCCCGGTGCATATCCGCCGGGCGGGCGAGACGGAGTGGAGCGAGGTCCCTCTGACCCACGGCCACGAGGCGCAGAGCCGCGGCCTGGGGGTCGCGGACATGGCCTGCGCCCTCCGCTCCGGCCGGGCGCACCGCGCCAACGGCGAGTTGGCCTACCATGCCCTCGACGTGATGCACGCGTTCCACGACGCCTCGCGCGAAGGGATGCACATCCAGGTTGAGAGCACCTGCCGGCGCCCCGCGCCGATGGTGAGCGGGCTGGCGGAGGGGGTGCTGGAGGCGTGAGGGAGGGCCGGAGGAGGTACGGGAGGCAGGCGCTGTGCTACGGCAGCGGCCGCTGGCGCACCCGGTGTCGTTCCACGACGGTGAACATGCCGTCCAACCTGATCTGGTCAATCGCCATGAGGCCGAGCAGATGTTCGGCTGGCTCATCAGGGGTGGCCGGATCGAAGCGGAAGTAGACGACACCTGCGGGGGTAGGGAGGCGCAGCCGGAAGATCAACTCCCCGTAGTCGCGGTCGAATGTCATGATGATGCGCCATTCCGAAGCGGCCCTGGCCAGGATGGCCGCATCAGTGGACCCGGGCGCATCCTCGACGACCGCCCAGACATCGTGTCCGACGGCGCGCAGGCGTCGAGTGCTCGGCAAAGGGAAGTTCTCGTTGGCGAGGAACCGCATCAGGCACCGCTCTTCGGCATCGCGTAGAGGGACTCCTCGGCCATACACTCCGCCGAGAAGGCGAAAACCGCTTGCAGGGCCTCGCGGGTTAGCGAGGGGTAGCTCTCAAGCACCTGCTGGTCGCTCCAACCAGCGGCGAAGAGGCGCAGGATGAACTCAACGGCCAGCCGCGTGCCCCGCACCACGGGCTTGCCCAGGAGTACCTGGGGATCCGAATGGATGTACGCTCTCCAGTCCATCTACCTGTCCCCTCCTGTCGGAATGCCGGACGCCTGCCGACACCGCTAGGATTCTACCGTCAGAGTGCCGTTGTGTCAACCCAGGGTGAACACCGATCCCGGTGGCGCGGTGCGGCGACCGGCAAGACGCTCTGGTGCTGAGACCAAGGAGGGTTCCCCTCGGTGAATGCCGAATCGGGATGCTGAGAGGAACAACAAGCCATGGCAGAGCACGCCGTTCCCATGCGCGCCGCCGCTCCCGGGCCGCGCCATTACTTCTTCGGCTACTACGACAAGTGCCCCTGGGACGCCACCGGTCGGTATCTCCTCGCGATGGAGACCCCCTTCATGAACCGCCCGCCGGATGGCAGCGACGTGGCGGTCATCGGCCTGGTGGATGCGCAGTCGGGCGGCGCTTTCCAGCCGGTCGCCGAGACACGGGCGTGGAACTGGCAGCAGGGGTGCATGCTCCGCTGGCTGCCGCCGGCCAACCGAGAGCAGATCCTCTTCAACGATCTGCAGGCCGGCCAGCTCGTGTCCGTGATTCTCGACGTTGGCACCGGCCGGCGCAGGGTCATCCCCCACCCGGTCTACTCCGTTTCCCCCAACGGCCGCGATGCGGTGACGCTCAACTTCGCGCGCTTGCACGTCGAGCGCCCTGGGTACGGTTACGCCGGAGTGCCGGACCCGCAGCTCGCGGACCCGGCGCCGGAGGGGGACGGGGTCTTCCGGGTGGACCTGGTGACCGGGGAGTCGCAGTTGGTGGTCTCCCTGGCGGAGCTGGCGGACTACCATCCGGACGAGCGGATGGCGGGCGGCGCGCGGCACCGCGTCAACCATCTCCAGTTCAACCCGACCGGCTCCCGCTTCATCTTCCTCCACCGCTGGAAGGTCGAAGGACGCGGCTACACCCGCCTCTACACCGTGCGCCCCGATGGCTCGGATCGCTGCCTGCTGGCCGATGACGACATGACCTCACACTTCGACTGGTGCGGCCCGGACAGGGTGCTCGCCTGGGCGCGCGTCGCCGGGCGTGGCGACCGCTACTGGCTCTTCACGGACCGCAGCGAAGAGAAGCGCGTGCTCGGCGACGGCGTGCTGACACAGGACGGGCATTGCTCCTACTCTCAGGACGCGCAGTGGGTGCTGACCGACACCTATCCCGACCGCCAGGAGCGCAAGCGCGCGCTTATCCTCTACCACCCGGAGACGGGACGGCGCCTGGACATCGGGCGCTTCCACTCCCCGCCCGGCATCGAGGGAGAGATCCGGTGCGACCTGCACCCGCGTTGGAGCCGCGACGGTCGCCAAGTCTGCTTCGATTCCGTCCACGAGGGCCGACGCCGAATGTACATCGCCGACGTGGCGGACCTGGTTGGCGAGACGGCCGGCGCTCCGGCGCGCTGGCCCGCGTGGCGCTGAGGCGAGGGGAGGCGGGGATGGTCCGTTCTCAACAGATCATAGACGTGTTTCAACGGCAGGGCGTTACCCACGCGGTGGGCCTGACGGACAACATCCAGCGAACGCTCTTCCTGGCATTGGAAGGGGACCCGCGGATCCGGCTGGTGACGGTCTGCCGTGAGGGGGAGGCGTTCGGGGTGGCGGCCGGGCTTTGGGTCGGGGGCGCGCGCCCGGTGGTGCTCCTTCAGAACACCGGCTTCCTGGAGGCGGGAGACGCCCTGCGCGGCACCGCCATCAACATGGCGGTGCCGCTGGTGATGCTCATCGGCTTCCGGGGCCGCCGCAGCCTCGCCCCGGGCGCCGGGCGCGTGGACACCGCCGCCACCTTCCTGGAGCCGACGCTCCGCGCTTGGGGCGTCGCCTACGACACGCTGGCCGGACCGGAGGACCTGCCGCTCCTGGAGCGGGCTTTCGCCGCGTCCGAGCGGGAATCGCGGCCCCGTGCCCTCCTGATCCCGGAAGCCCTGGAGTGAAGATGCTGCGACGAGAGGACGTAGTGCGCCGGATGCTGGCGCTGCGGACGGAAGAGGTGGTGGTCACCACCCAGGGCACGGTGGTTCCGTGGGGGATCATCAGCAAGCACCCGCGCGACTTCGCCTCGCACGACAGCGCCATGGGGCACACCGCCGACTTCGCGCTCGGCCTGGCGCTGGCGCGCCCCGATCTGCGCGTGTGGGTCTTCAACGGCGACGGCAGCCTCCTGATGTCCCTCGGCACGCTGGTCACCATCGCGGCCGCGGCGCCCCCGAATCTGGTCCACTTCGTCTTCGACAACGGCGTCTACGAGGTGACGGGCAACCAGCCGGTGCCGGGCGGGGGGTCGCTGGACTACGCCGGCATGGCGCGCGCCGCGGGCACGCGCTGCGTCTTCGCCTTCGACGACCCGGCGGACCTGGCCGAGGCTCTCCCCGAGGCCCTCCGCGCCGAGGGTCCCGTCTTCATCGCGCTGCGGGTGGCGCTGGAGGAGCAGAGCGCGCAGTCACGCCGGCCGGACCACCCGGTGCCCTCCCTGCGGATGACTCTCGCCGAGGAGGCGCACCGGCTGCGGGGGGAGTTGGGGGGAGTGCGTTCGTGAGGGGAAACACCGGGATGAAGCAGTTCTTGACCTTGGACGACCTGGTGGCCGAAGCCAGGGCCTTCTGCGCCCAGGAACACCGCTATGCGGAGTTGTTCGGCGTGACGGACGGGAAGGCGGTCGGCACGTTCGTGGAGCACAGGTTCCGTGACCGGTTGGATGCAGCATACACAATCGTGCTCGGCAGTTCCGCTCTGGGTATCGACCTGCCATCGGTCGAGACAGACATCAAGGTGACTTCTGCTCGCCAGCCGCAGTCCTCCTGCCCGTTCACATCGCCCAGGCAGAAGGTGTACGGGCTGGGGTACCACCTGCTTCTCTTCGTGTACGACAAGCAGGACAGTGCGCAGGATGGCATAGCCAGACTTGGCTTCGTGTCCTGCGCGTTCATCGACAGGACACGAACGGCGGACTACCAGATGACTCGGGGGCTGTTGGAGATTCTGGATCGAGACGGCAACCGGGATGACATCGTCGCGTTCCTGTCCGATCGCAATCTCCCCGGTGACGAGATCGTCCACAACACCCTGGCCGATGAGATCATGGCGTCACCACCCACGCAGGGGTATCTGACCATCTCCAACGCCTTGCAGTGGCGGCTCCAGTATGGCAGGATTGTCGGGCTGACCGAGGCAGTCTCTGGGATCGTGAAGATCACGTGAGCGCAATGAAGTGCATCCAAGCGGCGATGGCGAGCGATCGCTTGCGGACGGTCCGGCCTCAGTTGGCGGAAGCAGTGCTTCGCTACCACACCGCTGAGCAAGCGAACGAGGGACTGGCGCGCCTGACGGGAATCCGCAGATTCTTCCCAAGCGATGAGGCCCTGCACTGCGTGCAGGGGGCGCTGCGGCGGGATGCTCCCCTTCAGAGGGCTTCGCCTGCGCCGGAGATGGGGGACTTTCAGACCCCACCCCACCTCGCCAGGGCGATATGCCAACTCCTGGCGTCCACCGGGATTTCACCCGATGTGCTCATCGAGCCGACCTTCGGCATCGGCAACCTGGTCATGGCGGCCCTGGATGCATTCCCTGGGCTCCGCCTTGTGCACGGGGTGGAACTGCGGCCCGAGTACGGCTGGGTGCTCAAGCTGAGGCTCCTGGCGTGCAAGCACAGGCTCCGTGGGAACCTCCCGGGAATCAGGCTGGTCTGCGACGACATCTTCACCCATCGCTTCCCACCAGACGTGTTCGATGCTCAGCACGTCCTGGTCCTGGGTAATCCTCCCTGGGTGACCAACGCAGGGATGGGTGCCTTGGGCGCGGGCAACCTGCCGGTGAAGCGGAACATCAAGGGATTGAGGGGGCTGGACGCCATCACGGGCAAGGGCAACTTCGACACTGCCGAGTTTGTTCTGCTGCGGTTGCTGGAGTTGTTTGCCCACCGCCGGGGTACCCTGGCACTGCTGTGCAAGAACTCGGTGGTACGGAATCTTGTCCAGAGCCTTCCCCGCTTCCGGTTCCCCATCGGGCGGGTGGCTGCTTACCAGTTCAATGCCAGGCGTGAGTTCGGTGCGGCCGTCGATGCCTCCCTGCTGCTGGTCAGCATGGGGGCAGGGAACTTCGAGCCGTCCTGCGAAGTCAGGGCGCTGGCAAGGCCGCACGAGACCGTGCGGTGCTTCGGGTGGGTGGGGGATCGGTTTGTGTCCGATATCGATCGCTACCGTGCAGTGGTGCCACTGGACGGCCGGAGTCCGTTCGAGTGGCGGCAGGGCGTCAAGCACGACTGCGCACCGGTGATGGAACTCACGCACCACAGCGACTGCTTCCGGAACGGCAGCGGCGAGCCAGTCAACGTTGAGCCCGACCGCATGTTTCCGCTACTCAAGAGCTCGGATCTCAGAGAACCCGTGGTTGCTGGCACATCCAGGACCGTGATCCTTCCGCAGTACCACATCGGCGAGGACACCGCGGAGCTGCGCACGAAGGCACCGAGGCTATGGGAGTACCTCAACAGCCATGCCGAAGACCTCGCGGGGCGCCGCTCCAGCATCTACCGGAACCGCGCGCCGTTTGCCATCTTCGGGATCGGGGACTACTCGTTCAAGCCGTTCAAGGTGGCGGTCTCCGGGTTCCATAGGGATCCGCTCTTTTGCGTTGTGCCCCCGATTCAGGGGCGCCCCGTGATGCTTGACGATACGTGTTACTTCCTGGGGTTCGACACCCCTACGGATGCCCTGCTGACGGCCGCCATTCTCAACAGCGAGACGGTGGGAGGTCTGCTTCGTTCCCTCATCTTCCCGGATGCGAAGCGGCCCTGCACAAAGGAAGTGCTGATGCGCATTGATCTGGCTCGCGCTGCCTCATGCCTGTCGTTCCATGACCTGTCCGCCGCGTGGCACCAGTGGGACTGCGCCTTCGGTGCCCAGGTCAGCGCCGATGACTTCGACGAGTACCGACGGCGCCTGGGTGTTCAGGGGGAGATGAGCGCGCACCAGCTCGCTCTGGCGATGTGAGCGGATCAGGCGCCGGGACGAAAGGGTACATCGGCGCCCCGGGGCCAGGAGCGACGACGGCTACTCGGAGGAGAACCGGGTGGAACAGACAAGAGCATTCTTCGAAAGCATCGGACTGCCGGGCCGCGAGGCCGTGGATCTGGCAGACTCGGGCAAGCGCTTCCCCGACGGGGCGCAGTACCGGATCGAGATCCCGAGCACCGAGGGGCCGGCGGCCCTGCGGGCCGTCGTGGCGGCGGCGAAGGAGTACCGGGTGCCGGTCCATCGGGTGAGCCAGGGATCCGGCATCCAGTTGATGACCGACGACGAGATCCGCGAGATGGCGCGCATCGGTCGCGGCGAGGGGATGGAGGTCTCCCTCTTCGTCGGCCCGCGCGCCCCCTTCGAGACCGGCGCCCAGGCGTTCAACCCCGCCGGCAAGAGCCTCGGCTGGCAGCACCGCGGCGTGGACCAGCTCGTCTATGCCATCGAGGACATTCGCCGCGCCTGCGACCTCGGCATCCGGGGCGTGCTCGTCGCCGACATCGGCCTCCTGAGCGTGGTCGGCAAGCTGAAGGCCGCTGGCAAGCTCCCCGCCAACCTGGTGGTGAAGACCTCGCTCCTCCTCTCGGCGCCGAACCCCGCGACGGTGAAGTTGCTGGAGGAGCTGGGCGCCGGCACCGTCAACGTCACCGCCGACCTCTCGGTGGCGCAGATGGCGTCTATCCGCCGGGCGGTGTCCCTTCCCCTGGACGTCTACATCGAGGTGCCGGACGGCTTCGGCGGCTTCGTGCGCTACTATGAGCTGCCGGATCTAATCCGTGCCTGCGCGCCCGTCTACGTGAAACTCGGCCTGCGCAACTCGCCGGACATCTACCCGAGCGGCACGCACATCGAGGGCACCGTGCTGGCGCTCTCGCGCGAGCGGGTGCGCCGGGCGCGCATCGCCCTGGAGATGATCGCCCGCTACTGCCCGGAGGCGACGATGTCGGCGGTGGGGGCGGAGGACCTGGCGATACCGGAAGCGTAATCCGTAATCCGTAATGCGTAACGAGGGTGTCCCGCCCGCGCTACCCCGACAGCCAGGTAGCCCGCACCTCCCCCGGTGTGTCTTTCGGGGGGTGGATCACGATCTCGACATCCTGCCCGAGAGCGTTCAGGCAGCGCACCAGGCAGTCCAGGCTGAAGCCGTCGAGGCGCCCACGGACGATGTCGGAGACATCCGGCTGGCCCAACCCCATGCGCTCCGCTGCCTGCACCTGGGTGAGTCGGAGCTGCTGAATGCGCTGCTCGATCGCGATGCTCAACGTCGCCTTTGTCTGGCACAGGTCCGGGTCTGGCAGCCCAAGTGCGGCGAGGATGTTGGTGTGAGTCTCCTCGCGCGCGCCCGGAGTGAAGACACACGGCTTCGGGACACGAGGTGCCGCGGACTCAGGATCAGGCTGCCTCATGCCCTGAGTCTGAGCAGATCACTGGAGTGAAAGGGCGGTTTCCGTGTAGGGGCGGACCGCCTGTCCGCCCCAGCGGGGCCCGGCGGACACCCGGTCCGCCCCGACACCGCAACCCCCCCATCACACCCGTGGTCTGCTCAGACTCAAGGCCAGAGGCCGCCGCAT
>JACQGM010000027.1 GCA_016199585.1 Armatimonadota bacterium | reverse complement strand
TCCGGCGTGCTGTGACCCGGGGTCTGCCGAACACTTACCACGTGTATGTTCCCACCATCCCAGCGCCTACCTCGTCGCGGATTCCCGTGCCGGGCTTCACCACGTCAGGCAGGCTGGCCCGTCCGCGCCGCCGAATCGCGTTCACTTTCGTTCCGGGCCGGTGTTTGGTTCCGGCCCTCCATCGCCCACCTCACGGTGATCAACTGCTTTCACCTACGGGAGGCACTGCTCTTGCACGGGTCCTCCCGGCGGGATTTCAACCCGCTAGATACGTGCGCTGCGAGGCGCACCCAACCGTCCTTCGGACGGGATGAAACCCCGCGCCCGCGCGGGCGCTTGGCGGCTCCAAGCCGCCCCCAGTCTCTATGCCCGGCCGCTTGCTTCTCCCGGCCCTACTCTGCAGGCACCGCCGGCTCCTCAGCCTGCCGGATGCTGAGAGCCACGCTCTCTGCCGGTCTCGCCGCTCGAACGAAGGGCCACACGTCGCGCTCTTCCGAGTGGGGCACTGCCACGCGGCAGGTGGGCCGGCGGTGTCTTTTGACTTCCGGGCTGACTGTACAGTATGATTAGGCTGTATGGTTGCCCGCACGCCACACGCTCTGCATCGCAGCAGTCCCGCGCGCCGCCCCGTGGAGAGACGGCGCTGGGGTCGCCCACGCCCGGGCGGAGCCGCGCGCTGCCGGCTGGACGAGGTGGGGACCGCATGACTCGCTCACCCTTGATGCGCTACGGCATCGCCATGCTGGCCAGCCTGGCCGCGTTGTCGCTCACGCTGCTCCTCTTCCCGTTGATCTGGCCGATGGTCTCCCCCTTCCTCTTCGCCGCGGCGGTCTTCAGCGCGTGGTACGGCGGGCTCGGTCCGGGCCTGCTGGCCGCCTTCGTCTCCGGCGCCGGCACCGGCTTCTATCTCCTCCTGGGCGGCCATCCCTTCCCGCTCAACGCTCCCGATGTCGTCCGCGTGGTCTCCTTCGCGTCCGCCACGTTCCTGGTGGTGTGGCTGAGCGCGGGCCTCCGCCAGGCCAACCTGACCCTGCGCGCGCTCATCGAGGCGTCGCCCCTGGCGATCTTCACCCTCACCCCCGAGGGCACCGTGGTGAGCTGGAACGCCGCCGCCGAGCGGATGTTTGGCTGGCCGCGCGGCGAAGTGCTCGGCCGCTACTTGCCCATCGTCCCCCCGGAGAAGGAGAATGAGTTCCGTCGGCTACGGGAATCGGCGCTGCAGGGGCGGTCCCTCATCGGCGTGGAGGTGCGTCGGCTGCGCCGGGACGGGTCGGCGATTGACGTGAGCATCTCCACGGCGCCTATCGGAGGCGACCGCGGGCGAGTGCCTCGCATCATGGGGGTGGTCGCCGACATCACCGAGCGCCGCCGTGCGCAGGACGCCCTCCAAGCGCGCGAAGAAGTGCTGCGGCTCTTCGTCGAGCACACCCCCGCTGCCGTGGCGATGCTCGACCGCGAGATGCGCTACGTTCACGTCAGCCGCCGCTGGCTGGCAGACTACGATCTCGGCGACCGAAGCATCATCGGCCGCAGCCACTACGAGGTGTTCCCCGAGGTCCGCGTGCAGCAGAAGGAGGTTCACCGCCGCTGCCTGGCCGGCGAGAGCGCCCGGTGCGACGAGGACTCCTTCCGGCGCAAGAGCGGGAAGCTGGAGTGGTGCCGCTGGGAGATCCTCCCCTGGCGCACGGATGATGGCGACATCGGCGGCCTGATCCTGTTCACCGAGGTGATCACCCGGCGCAAGGAGATGGAAGAGGAGCTGCGCAAGGCGCGCCGCCAGGCGGAAGAGGCGTATCAGCGCGAGCACCGCATCGCCCGCCGCTTCCAAAGCGCCCTCATGGTGCCGGACGAAGTGTGCGTCCCCGGCTATGCCGTGGCCCATACCTACCGGCCCGCCCTCGTCGAGGCCGACGTCGGCGGGGACTTCTACAACCTCTTCCACGTGGACGACCGGCGCGTGGGCGTGGTCATCGGCGACGTGGGTGGCAAGGGCCTGGAAGCGGCGGTGATCGCCGCGCGCGTCCAGCACTCCATCCTGGCGCTCGCCATGCAGGAGCGATACTCGCCCGCCAGAGTGCTGGATGGCGTGCGCGCCGTAGCTGCCACTTTCGGCGACCCCGAGGTGATGGTCACCCTCTTCTTCGGCATCCTCGACCGAGAGACCGGGGCGCTGACCTACGCGAGCGCCGGCCACGGACCCACGCTCATCTGGCGCCAGGCCGAAGGGCGTGTCCAGGCGCTGATGCCCGACGGCCCCGCCATCTGCGGCCTCCCTGCCGGCCCGCACACCGCGCGGGAGACCTCCCTCGGCGAGGGCGATACCCTCTTCCTCCATACCGACGGCCTCGCCGACGCGCGCCACGGGTCACACGTCCTCGGCTGGGAGCGCATCGAGAGACTGCTGGCCGGCCACAGCGCCGACGAACCGGCGGAGATCCTCGAAGCGATGTACCGGGCGGCGGTGGCACACAGCCGCGGCCACCTCTGCGACGATATCGCCCTGGTTGCCCTGCGGCGCCTCGCCGCCGATCAGACCCCCACCACGGCCACCTGGGTGTATCCGCCCCGCATGAGCCGCCGTCTGGACACCGGCCAACCGGGCCGTCACCGCGGCTGACCGGGCCGGCCTATCGCGCGCACTGCCGGGCCGTCCGCAGCAGCAGGCCGGAGACGGCGGCCATCCCCGCGCCCAACCCGCGCAGCGTGGCGTCCGGCAGTCTCACCCACGGCTCCGCCCGGCCGCGTATCCATTGCGGCATGAACTCCCGATCCCAGAAGAGACACGCCTTTCGCGGCGCCACCGCCAGCGCGGCGCCCTGCGCCAACATCAACCCCCCTATGACCTCACCCCATCTTCGCATCGTCTCTCCCCTCAACGCCCACAAGGGGCCAGGCAGCCCGCTGGAGCTACACCCGGGCGGACACGCGGTCCGCCCCTACACGGCCCGGTTCCGTCACAGGGGCCCGTGCGCAATCTGCCCCGTCAGTCCGCCATCCTATTTAGGCTACGGTCCGTACGATAGGCTCTTACCCCGTCGGGCGGCGCGCAACACCCCTCGCGCGCCTGAGCGGCCATTGTCGGGGCGGGCAACCGGGCGGAAGGCGGGCGCGTGATAAGGAATCGGGGGTGCCGGCGGCGAACTGCGCGCCAGGAGCCGGCGGCAGCGTCAGCCGGACAAGAACGAGGAGGGTACACCATGAAGATCACGCAGGTCGAGCCCCTGATCCTGGGGCGCTCGCTATTCGTTCGAGTACGCACCGACGAGGGGATCACCGGCATCGGTGAGTGCAGTCCGATGAACGCCCCGGTGGTCGCGGCGCACATCGAGCACTCGCTGGCGCCACTGGCGGTCGGGCACGACCCGACGCAGGTGGAGCTGCTCACCGAGCGCCTCTTCGTCGGCACCTACAAGATCGCCGGGCAGACGCAGGCGATGGCGACGAGCGGCATCGAGCTCGCCTGCTGGGACATCGCCGGCAAGGCCCTCGGCGTGCCGGTCTGGCGTCTCCTCGGCGGCCTCTACCGCGACCGGGTGCCGGTCTACGCCTCTTCCGGGCGGCGCAACACGACGCCGGAGGAGGAAGCCGCCGATCTCGCCCGCCTGGTGGAGGCGCACGGCTTCCAGGCAGTGAAGGTGAAGATCGGGCAGCGCTGGGGCAAGGACGAGGACGCCATGCCGGGGCGCTCACTGGCGCTGGTGAAGGAGTGCCGGCGGGTGCTGGGCGAGGACGTGGCGATCATGGTGGACGCCAACGGCGCCTATTCCGCGCCTCGCGCCATCGCGCTGGGGCGGCGCTTCGAGGAGTACGGCGTCTTCCACTTCGAGGAGCCCTGCCCTTACCACGACGACGAGAGCACCGCGAAAGTCGCCGCCGCCCTCGATCTGCCGGTGGCCGGCGGTGAACAGGAGTGGGACCTGCTGCGCTTCAAGACGCTGCTCGCCAACCGCGTGGTGGATGCGATCCAGCCGGACGCGATCAAGACCGGCGGGCTGCTGCGGTCGAAGAAGATCGGCGTGCTGGCCGAAGCGTTCGGCGCGCCCGTCACCCAGCACAACACCCAGCCCACCATCGGCACCGTGGCGATGCTCCACTTCGCCGCCGTCTGCCCCGCCGCCCGCACTCCCCAGGAGTACAGCATCTCGGCGATCACCGGCCAGCACCGCCTGAGCGGCCTGCTGCGCGAGCCGGACCTGCGCGTGGAGGACGGCTGCCTGCGCGTGCCGGACGGCCCGGGGCTGGGCGTGGTGCTGGACGACGAGAAGCTGGCCGCGCTGCGGACGGCATGATGAGAGACGAGTGTTGACTGCCACTTAATGGCAATCAACACTCGTCTCTCATCAGAGCGCCTCCACCGCAACCGGGTCGCCCCGCTCGATGGATTGCTCGATGGCGCGGATGATGGCGGTGTTGTGGAAGCCCTCCTCGGCCGGGCACATCGGGGCGCGGCCTGCCAGCAGACTGTCGGCGAAGTGCCAGATCGGGAGGAACTGCCAGCCGATCAGCGTGCCGTGGATCTCCTGCTGGGCGCCGGTGACCGGCCAGGCGTGCTTCGCGCCGGCGACGTCCATGCTCGCCGCCAGGGGCGAGAGGCCGATGCGCTCGCCGGAGCCGAAGAGGGTCACGTTGAAATCCACGGCCAACGGGTAGGTTTCCGGGATCACCCACGTCGTCTCGAACGTGGCGGAGCAATCCTCGAACTCCACCAGCGCCTGGATGGCATCGTAGGCGTTGATGCCCATGGACTGCAGGATCCCCTTGTGGCCGGAGGCGGTCGCCCGCACGGCTTGCCGGTCGAAGAGCCAGCAGATCATGTCAACAATGTGCGGGAAGAGGAACCACTGCGGCCCGCTGCGCCCGGCCCAGGAGAGCATCTGGCGCGGCACCCTCAGCGTGTTCGCCAGGCGGGCGCTCGCCATCACCGGCTCGCCGAAGCTCCCAGACCGGATGCGCTCCTTCGCGGCCGCCACCGGTGGGTTCCAGCGGTTGTGGAAGTCCACCGATAGGTACTTCCCGGCGGCGCGGGCGGCCTGCGCCATCTCGCGGGCCTCGCCCGTTTCGGTGGCGAGCGGCTTCTCGACCAGGACGTGCTTCCCGGCCTTCAGCATGGCGAGCACCACCTGGCAGTGAAGGAAGTCGGGCGTCGCCACGCTCACGGCATCGATCTGCTCGTCGCCGGCGATTTCCTGGTAGTCGGCGCACGCCGTGCCGCCGAACTCCGCGGCGGCCCTGGCGGCGCGCTCCGGGTCCACGTCACAGACGCGCTGGAGGTTCACGCGCGGGTGCTGGCGGTAGGCGAGGAGGTGGGTCCGGCCCCAGAGGCCGGTGCCGACCACGGCAACGTTGAGTGTATCTTTCATCTCCGCTCACTCCCCCGAGAAGCAGTTCTCTGGCGGGAGGGTATTCGGCAGGAGGGCGGCGGATGCCTGCCGGGAGGAGAGCCGCCTACCTCCGCCGCCTGCGCAGGCGGCGGAGGCGGCGCACCATGTCGCGCTCGCGGAACGGGCGACGGAGGTGCCGGCGAGCATCCAGCCACAGCTCATGGCGAGAAGATCGTTCGTCCCTTCTCGGGCATGTAGCGATCCACCTTGACCGGCCGGCCCGTCAGGATGGACTCGCTGATCGCGGCATCAATCTCCATGTGCCGCAGGCCGGCCCAGCCGTCGGCGTCGAAGGGCCTGTGCTCCTTGATGGAGTCCACGAACTCGGCGATATGGTGGGTGAAGAGGGCCGGGTAGCCCCCCTGCTCGATGCTCCCCTGGCCGTTGAAGACCTTGTACTCGTACGAGCTGCTGGAGCGCGCCCAGGCCGTGCCGCCGATGTCGTCAATCTGCACCTCGCCCCTGCGGGCGATCCACTTGATCTGGTACTGGAGCGCCAGGTCGGCGCACGCCACCAGGGTACCCACCGCACCATTCGCGAACTTGACGGCGGCCACGCGCGAGCGCCATCCCTCGTTGGCGTAGGCGCTCACCTCGTCCACGTCGCCCGCCAGGAAGCGGCACAGGTCAATGAGGTGGTTCCACGAGCCCACGGCGCAGCGCGCGAGCACCGTGGAGAGGTCCCCGTACTCGCAGTTGCGGATGACTTGCTTCGCCCAGCGCACGTTGGGGTCGCCGTGCAGGCCGAAACAAACGCCGAAAGCGACATCGTGCTTCTGCCACTCATCCACCATGGCCCGAGCCTTGGCCACGTGCTCGGGCCGAACGTTGGGATCCCTCAGCTCGCCCGCCAGGGGCTTCTCGGTGAAGACGTGCTTGCCGCGCCGGAGGCAGTTCATCACCAGCTCGAAGCGGTACTTCTCGCTCGTGGGCACGTCCACGATGTCAATCTTCTCCTTGTCGAGCATCTCATCCGCATCGAGATAGAAGGGCACGCGATAGGTGTCTGCGCCGTCGCGCGCGCGCTCCTCCACCATATCGCACACCGCGACGATCTTGCAGTCCGGGTGCTTGGCGAAGGCAGGCGCATGATGCGATTTTCCCTGCACGCGATACCCGAGAATGGCAACCTTGTACATGGCTGGAACCGTCCTTTCTCTTCTCGCGCTATTCCACTTCCTCCCACAGGGTATTCAGGTGCTTCAGGCTGCGGGTGAGAACCCCCACGCGCTCCTCGTCCGGCACGTTCTCGCAGTTCACCAGATGGACGCGATCCGCCGGGTTCCGCTTGAGCCGCTGGACATAGAGCGCCAGGGGCGTGTGCCCCGTGCCCAGCTCGATGGACCACGACTCGCGCGGGCGGTCCTTGGCCAGGCTGTGGTCCTTCCACCCGACGATGGGGATGCGGTTGGGGTACTCCTCCACCAGGAGCCACCCGTAGGCCTCGGCCGTGGCGAGCTGGCCGACGTTCAGCAGCAGGCAGGCGTTCTCGCACGGCATCGAGTCCAGGAGGAGACGGCAGTCGTCCAGCCCGTTCACCCAGCAAGGGGCGTGGATGTCGTAGGCCAACCGAAGGCCGCTGCCGGCGTAGGCTTCCGCCACGGTGTTCATCAAGCGCGCGAAGCGCCGGATCTGGGGGGCCTTCTCCTCGGTCGGCATGCGCGTGCGCGGGGCTCGCGGCATTGCGTGTGACAGACACTTGCACCCCAGAGCCAGGGCGTACTCCGCGGTCTCCTTGAGGCCGGCGATGGATCGGTCCACTCCCTCATCGCTCTCCACATCGAGGGACAGGGGGTGGTAGAGCGCATCCATCTTCAGGCCGGCGTTGTCCATCGCCTTGAGCACGTGCTCCGGGTCGGATCGGAGCACGTCGGGGTACAGCGTCGGGCAGGTGCCGTCCGGTCGAACCGTCTCGCCCTTGCCGGGTCCGAACCTGGGGATGAACAGAACACCGTCGAACCCAATTCTCTTGATGGTGGCGAGCGCCTTCTCAAGAGAGAGACTGTGCCCTACGGCCATCGTCACTGCAGAGAACTTCATCTTCTTTCCTTTCCTTCCCTCTCATTCCGAACACGCTCTCAGTCAGACCGGCGACTCGGCCATCCGGGGATGCGATGCGTCACCAGTCCTTCACTCCGCCCGAGGCGGACTGGATGGCACGGCGCTCATCCGGCGCCCGAGGCTCTCCGCCAGCCACCCCGCGAGCTGCACCCAGTCCGCCTTGGTCAACACCCGCTCCGCCGGCCGGCCGCCGGGGGTGAAGAAATCCGCCACGTTCTCCTCATACGCGGGGTCCAGCGCCAGGCCGTGCTCCTGTAGCACCCTCTCGGCGACGGCCATCAGCGGCCCGGCGTCGCGGCCGACACTGACGTTCGTGAGCGTATCGAGTTCCATCTCCCTCATCGTCAGGTCCGGCGGCTTCTGGGGCGTCACCGGCAGGAATCCGGTCCAGCAGAGCGGGCTTCCGTTCTGCTCCAGCTTCGCCAGCAGCGCGCGGAGGTTCTTCTCGTACTCCGCGGGCGGCATCTGCTGAGCCAGCTCCCGCGCGCCCCAGCCGAACGCCACCAACGCCCATTTCTGGTCGCCCAGGCAATCGTCCAGTTCGATCAGGGCTTCGCCTGCGGCACAGGGGCCCCCTGGGGCGAACACCACATCCATCCCCGTCTGCCGCTTCACCCGCTCCTGCAAGGCGCTGCGGAAGCCGGTCACCAGCTTCTTCGAGGCGTCGCGGATGGTGTCGTCGAACGGGGCACCGATGACCAGAATCCGCGGCTTCACGGTGGGTGCCAGTGGCTGGGCTCTCCCAGCGGCCAGGGCGGCCTTGTGCTCGGCCACCATCTGGCGGAACTCCTGAACCGACTCCCAGGCGGTCCGCTGCAGGAACCGCGCCTCGTCCTCGGCGAGCGTGACCTGGCCCGCGCCCACGGTCTCGTTCAGGTTCGGGTCGGGAGGCTTCATGTAGATGGTGCGCACGGGCAGCCCCTCCGGACTGCGGTTGAACAGCACGGAGTAGATCGTACACGCCTCCAGGTAGTAGCCTCTCTGGCCGGCGTGGTCTCGATCGGGCGAGCCGACGAGATCCAGCGGCAGGTCGGGGCGCGCGCGCTTGACCTTGTAGCACGCCAGGTGGGAGGGCGCCACTTCGAGGTCGAGTTCGGCGGCCACCCGCACACAGGCGGCGTTGGCCTTCTCGAGCTTCGCCAGCCCCTCCGCCTCGCTCTTGAACGGGTAGAGGAAGTTGACGGTGAAGCCAGGACCACCGATGTGGCACAGGTAGATGATCGGCTTGACGCCGCGCTTCACGAGCGCCTGCCGGTAGAGGCGGATCCAGAAGTAGAGCTCGTCCTCGTCGTACTGCTGGCCGTAGGCGTCGAGAATGCCGAAATCCGCCCGGCGCTCGCCGCCCCAGGTGGCCAGTGTCCGCGCTGTGAGGCCCGGCCGCGGCAGATCGGGATAGCGGATGTAGGAGAGAAGGTTTCCCATCTTCGCCGGCTGGGATGGCCGCTCCCAGTGCCGAGGGAGGCCGTGGGCGCCGCGGAGGTAGAGGCGGCCATGGATCGTGATCGGCGGGGTCGTGGCTGCGGCCAACTGCGACAGCATCATCGGCACCTGGTTCCCGATGCAGCTACTGCCGATGTACAGCACGGTGGGGTTCGACGCGCTCGGGGCCGGCGCCGGAGCCTCCGCAGCCACGGCCGACCCCGCACACAGACCTGTCACAATGGCGCCCTGGCAGACCGAGAGCCATCCCGTCCGCCGAACGCACGTGATGAGGGTTCTCATGCCCTTCTCCTTCCATCCATCCGGGCCTTTACCTGGCGGCGTTCGCGCCGGGGGTTGGCTCTGAGCTCGCAGGCGGGCCGATACTCACCGTGCGCCCCGCGCGTGCCGACTCGTAGACCGCGGCGATCACCTGGGTCGTCTTCATCCCCTCCTCGCCGGGGTGAGCGGGCGGCTCGCCGCTCAACACGCGCCGGGTGAAATCATCGAAGAGGGGCAGGTGCGGGTTCGGGTCCTTCGGCAGGTGGAACTCCTCCTGGCCGGCAAGGGAGCGCAGGACCAGCGTGTCACTTTCGAAGGGCGATGCCAGCAGGGCGCCTCTGCTCCCGTAGATGTCAAACTGATCCGCCGATACCCCCAGGTTCCAGTTGCAGGTGAGCACCGCGTGGGCGCCGCTGTCGAACTGCACCACCGCCGATTCGCCATCCGGCGCTTCATAGCCATGCACAAGGTGCTGAGTGAACCCACTCGCCTCCACGGGGCTGCCCAGCAGCAGGCAGAAGAGGTCCAGCTTGTGGCTGCCCACGTCCTGAAGGGCGCCGCCGCCGCCCTTGGCGGAGACGACGCGCCACGCCTGCGGATGGTCCGGGCTTGGGTCGAACGGGCCTCCCATGGCCAGGTGGGCCATGACCGGCTGCCCGATGGCGCCGGCCTCGATGAGCGCCTTCATCTTGAGCGCCTTGGGGTAGTAGCGCCGGTAGTAGGCGATGGCCAGGGCCACGCCGTTGGCCTGGCAGGCGTCGATCATGCGCTGGCACTCGGGAGGGTCCATCGCCATCGGCTTCTCGCACAGCACGTGCTTGCCGTGCTCGGCGGCGCGAAGGGTGTCCTCGCAGTGCCGGTACAGCTCCGTGCCGATGTAGACGGCATCGATCCGCTCGTCGGCGAAGAAGGCGTCCGGGTCGTCGTAAGCGCAGGACGCGCCGTAGGTCTGAGCGAACTCTCGAGCTCGCGCCGGGCTCCGGCTCAGAAAGGCGTGGAGCGCGCTATTCGGTTGGTCCCTGATCGCGGGCGCCGCCCGCCGCTCGGTGATGTTCGAGCAACCGATGATTCCCCAACACAGCTTCCGGTCTTCCATCCCATCTCCCTCGGCGGCGCGCGGCGCACCCGGCCGGCCGCGATGGTCTAGCACGCCCCTGCGTCAAGCCGCGAGCTCGGCGCGGGCTTCCACCACCTTGCGCACGGCAGTCGCGACATCCGCCATCTCCTCGGGGCCGGCCGGCGGGTGGATCTTCAACTCGACGTTGCGCGAGCGGCACAACTCCTCGACCACGGGGAAGGCTTCATCGTCGTAGCGCGGGCGCTCCGCCTCCGTAGGCGCGTAGAAGGGGCACGTGAACGGGCACCCGCGCCCGTAGGCGTTCCGCTGCTTGAAGAGGGCGTCTCGGTGTACCGGGGAGTAGCCCCCTGATGCGGGGATCCCCTCGGCCCGAAGCGCCTTGACGAAGGTCTGCTTGTCGAAGCCGAGAACCTCTGGATCGATGTGCAGGATGTAGTTGTAGTAGACGGCCTTCGTGCCCGGCCGCGGCCGCTGGGCCTGGATGCCGGGGAGTCCGAAGAGCGCCTCGTCCAGATAGCGCGCGTTGCGGATGCGCGCATCATTGTGGGCATCGAGCTGCGACAGCCGGACCCTCCCGATCGCCCCGTGCAGCTCCGGAAGCCGGTAGTTGGTGGAGAGCGGCGCCGCGCTGAAGCTGTGGAAGCCGCGCGCCCGTGCGGCCAGCCCCGCATCGTTGGTCACCACCAGGCCGCCCTCTCCCAGCGATAGGTTCTTCTTCTGCTGGCAACTGAACGCGTTGATCTGCCCGAAGGTGCCCACCTTCCTCTCTCCTACCATAGCCCCGTGCGCGTGCGAGCAGTCCTCGATGACCACCAGGTTGCGCTGCCGCGCCACCTCCATGAGCGCCTCGATCTCCATCGGATAGCCGTTCATGTGTACCGGGATGATCGCCCGCGTGCGAGGCGTGATCCTCTCTGCCACGGCGCGGGGATCCAGGCCCTGGGTGCGCGGCTCGATATCCACGAAGACCGGGATCGCGTTCTGCAGCAGCACGCTGGTGGCGGTTGCCACGAAGGTATAGGGCGGAACGATCACCTCGTCGCCGGCGCCAACGCCGGCCGCGGCCAGCGCCGTGTGCAGCGCCGCCGTGCCGTTGCACACCGCGATGGCGTGCTCGGATCCCAGGTAGGCCGCGAACTCCGCCTCGAACGCGCGCACTTCCTCCCCGAACTGGGCGCTCAGGTTGTGCGAGCGCACCACGCGAACCGCCGCTGCCTCCTCCTCGGCCCCCAGGGTGGGGTAGCGCGGCCAACCAGCCGTGCACACCGGTATTCCACCCTTCAAGGCCAGCGTTGCCATGTTCCTTCTCCTCTACGCGAACCGGGCGGCGACTTCCGCCAGGCTCGCGAACTCCACGCCGAACTCGCGCGTCAACTCATCCAACTTCTCTCCCAGCGATCGGACCAACTCGGTGGAGACGCTCGTCCGCTCCCGGGTGAGGATCTCGTAGGGGTGGAAGCACCAGGCCATCGGCGCGCACGCGACGCCGCGGGTTTCGGACGCCTTCAGCCACCGCGCGACGGTGTCGCCGATGAAGCCCCCGAGGAAGCGGTGTTCCAGGAAGATGTACATGTGCGCCACCGGCACGTGCAGGAAGCGGCCTCGCCGGGACTTGTAGTCCGCGAAGTTCTCCGGATCGTGGCGGTAGGGCGAGATGCCCACCGGCACCTCGCGGTTGTCGTAAGAGAGGTGTCCGGTGTGGTTGGGGCTCTTGTCTCCCGGATAGAGATCGGAGAGAAGCGTGTAGCCCAGGTCACGCAGCACCTCGTATTGGGCCGGGTGCTGGAAGAGGCAGCCGGCGCGGTGGTACGGGAGCGCGTCCGGGTAGCCGTGCGCGCGCAGCCATGCCTGAACGGTATCGCGCGAGCGGAGGCAGAAGTCGTAGATCGGCGCGTACTCCCAACGCCCGTCCAGGAAGTCAATGTGGTCGTGGATGCCGATGGCATCCCCGCGGCGCAGCGCCTCATGGAGGAACCCCTGGTGGTTCTTCGTGATGGCGAAGTCGTTCTCATTCAGGAACCAGGTGGTGTGGCCGGCGGCGCCCTTCTCGGCGAACACGGCCAGGAGGGCGTCCAGGACGCCCTGGCGGGCGGCCACGTCTCCGGTTCGCAGATCGCAGTCCACGGTGATCAGCAGCAGTTTCTCCATCGTGCCTCCTGCTCCCGTCTCCGGTGTGTGTGTGCGGGCGGCAGGGGGTCAGGCCCTTGCCTGCCGCCCACCTCAGTCCCGTTCGCCGAGGGGATCAGGCCAGCCGCAGGATCTTCGCGCTCGCGGGTGGCATCGTCGTCTGGTAGCGCACCGGCCCCGTGACCCCCTCCGCCGCCACCTCTTCCTCGGGATGGATCGCGGAGAGACGGAGCGGGCCTCGGCCCAGCTCATAAGCGGCGGGATCCAGCGTCAAGGCCACCGCCTGCTCCGCTGCGGTGTGATTCACCAGCGCGACGCACAGCTCGCCCTCCAGCTCGAAGCACCCGTTGAGCACGGCCGGGACGTTCCGCTTCGGCGGCTTGCCCTTCTGGACCATCACGTCCACCCTGGCGCACTCCAGCGCCAGCGGCGGCTTCCACACGCCCAGGTTGAGGAACCGCGTCGCCGCCATCCGGGCGCGGATCAGCGTGTTCATGTACTCGTAGTACGGTTGGATCCCCGGACGGTCCTCGTCGCCCTTCTGCGCGCCGCTGATCATCAGTTGCCCGCCGCCGACCAGCGCCAGCGCCTCGCCGCAGCGGAACCACTCGAACTCCTCCGGCTGCCTCCCCCTCGCCGGCCGGATAGTGCCGCGCGTGCCATAGGTCATGTGGTAGTCGTGGTAGACGGTGTGGAACATCGGGATCGGCATCATCTGGTCATCCCCGAACCAATCGAGCGCGCTCGTGATCTCGCGGGCGAGATCGAGGTCCAGGAGGTCCAGATAGCACTCGATGGTGGATTCGGAGGTGAAGGCGATCTCCGGCGACCGGGCCTTGGCGTCCTTCTGCAGCTTCTCCAGGAGCTCCCGGTTTCCCCGCGACCAGTGGTCGTGCCCGCCCGGGCCGTGGTCGTGAGCCGGGTTGAAGCAGGGCACGGCGTTGCAGGCGGAGATCTGGTCCAGGTAGGCCCCGTCCATCCCGATCTCGTCAATCATCCGGTTGACGATCCGGCGCATTACCTCGTGGGTCGGCTTGGCCGTGGGGCACATGGTGTGCAGCCCCTCCGCCCACGCGTCGGCGGACTTCCCATTCTCGTCCACCGCGATCCATTTCTTGCCGTCTATGGCGATGAAGTCGTCATCCGCTTCGACCCAGAGGCGCGGGTTGATGTAGGGGAAGCAGCGGGCGCCCATCTCATGGAACCGCTGAACCGCCTCGGTCAGCGTGCGCCGGATGGTCGAGTTGTCCGGGTAGATATCCGGCCCGCGCCAGATTCCCGTGATCGTGCCCTCCCCGTTGCACCCGTACCAGTGGAAGGCGACGTCGCAGCCGAACCGCTTCTTGAAGTGCTCGACGATGGCCAGGTGCTCCTCGGGGTGGTTCGAGGGGGTCTGGACGAACTGCCAGTTCCAGTACCACAGGTTGTGCTGCTTCGCCCACGTCGGGACGTCCTCCCGGTCCTTCACAGGGCCTTTCCGGCACCAGACCTGGCGCAGCGCCCACGGGCGGTACAGCTTCGAGGCGTCCCACCACTCTCCGTCGTAGACACCGATCATGACGGGGTAGAACGAAGCGAAGTCGGCTCCGGGCGCCGTGCGGTCCTCCGGGTACTGCTTCATCACCAGCGCCGCGTGTCGTCCGTCACCCGCGTCGCCGTACATCCCGAACTGCTTGTACAGCGCGTCGCCGTCGTGGGCCGCGAAGTAGGTTCCCCCGTTGCCGCGAAGGCCGAACGCCATGAACTGCACCGTCCACATGCCGGGGTAGTCGAAGGCGATGTGGTTCGGGTCCCCCTGCCAGCCGAGGGTTCCGTACTCCTCGCGCAGGTCGGGGCCGATCTTGTCGCGGTTCCGGTTCGCGTGCCGGATCGGGTTCGTGCAGAGGTGCCCCAGGTTCACGGGGGCGGCGAGGTAATCCTCGGACCCATCGCCGCTGAACGCCGTCAGCCCGGAGACTCGGGGGTAGTTGATCTGCCAGAGGGCGTGGGGAGTGCGGTTCTCGATCGCCAGCGTCCAGGCGCTCATTGCCGACCCTTCGGGCAGCTCGACGCGGCCTCGGACGGTCATCTCGCCCCATTCCCCGCCGACCTGCCAGGTCAGGTTCAGCGCCTGGGCACCGTCCCGGTCCTGGCGTTCCATCGTTGGCGGAGCCTGCGGTGTCACCTCGATGATCTTGCCCTGCGCATCCCGCAGGGCGATCATGAACGCCCCGGTGAGCGCCGCTTCGTCAATCGGGGTCCGGCGCTCCCCGTTCGCGCTGCCGAGGGACCGGATCCGGCCCTCGGAATCGATATCCATCTCCAACCTGCTGTTGATGAGCTGCATGGCATGCGTCTCCTGTTATCGCGCTTCATTGGCGGAAGGCGGCGGCACCTCCCTGGTCAGGTCCTTGTCCACCACCATCTTGCCGCCCTCAGCTATGGTGATGTGCCCGCCCACGTCGCCGGTCTTGTTCAGGCTGATGGTATAGCTCCGGGCGCCGACGGTGAAAGCCAGCTCGACCCGGTTCCCCTTGTCACTCACCTGGCTGCCGACCATCTTCTCCACCGTCTGGTCGGAGACCTGGATGAG
>JACQGM010000209.1 GCA_016199585.1 Armatimonadota bacterium | reverse complement strand
CGGTGAGCCGGCGCGTGGTGGACAAGCTGGCGAGGGTCCACCTGAAGGAGGGTGGCGAGACGTGGGTGCTGGTCCACGTCGAGGTGCAGGGCCGGCGCGAAGAGGAGTTCCCGAAGCGGCTCTACCAGTACCACTACCGCCTCCTGGACAAGGATGACCGTCCGGTGGCAACCTTCGCCGTCCTGGCGGATCCCGGTGCCCGGTGGCGGCCGCGGCGCTTTCATCAGGAGGTGCTCGGGTGCGCGGTGAGTCTGCGCTTCCCGGCGGTGAAGCTGTTGGACTTCCGCAGGCGGTGGCAGGAGTTGGAAGAGAGCGACAATCCCGCGGCGGTGGTCACGATGGCGCACCTGATGACGCAGGAGACGGCGAGGGATCCTGCACGGCGGCTGGCAGGGAAGCTATGGATGGTGCGCCGCTTGCAGCAGATCGGCTTGAGTTTGGCGGCGCGCCAGGAGTTGTTTCGGCTGGTGGACTGGCTGATGGCGCTGCCGGTGGATCTGCAGTTGGAGTTCGATGAGGAGATTGCGCGCGACGAGGAGGAAGGGAAGATGCCCTACGTAACGAGCTTCGAGCGTCGAGCGATGGAGAAGGGCCGCCTGGAGGGCCGCCTGGAGGGTCGGCAGGAGGGCCAGGCGCTGCTGCTGGTTGCCGTGTTGGAGCACAAGTTCGGCGCCCTGCCGGAGGATTACCGCCTGCGCGTCGCGGAGGCGGATCAGGAGACGCTCCAGGAGTGGGCCCGGCGGGTGCTGGCAGCCGAGAGGCTGGAGGAGGTCTTCGGGTAGCTGGCACGTGGCATCAGGAACGCAGGTGCCCGGATCCGCCAGGGCTCAGCGGGCCGCTGGTGGGGGTTGCTCAGGCGGCCAGGATAGCGACCGGCCACCATCGGGCGGGGTCGAGGAGTCACCGTGCTGCTGCCATACCGCTCGCCACGTTGGTGCTGCTGGTCACGAACGTGGTGGTGTGCCTGCTCACCACCGACGAGCTGCAGACCCGGGGCGCGCTCGACCGGGCGATGGGGCGAGCCGGCCCGCCGCTGATCCATAGGGACGCGGCGCTCGTCGCGAATAGCCTGACCCGGCTTCGCGGCGCCGCCACGCTCTATCAGCCGATGCGCTTGCCGGGTCTCGCGGGGCGTCTCGATCGCGATGGCCGCGGCGATCAGGCGCTCGGCGCCCACCCGCTCGCGCAACCCCACCAGCAACTGCGCAGCGCGCAGGTTGTCCGCCGGCCGCTTCGAGAGGATCGTCTCGACCACGATCCGACAGTGCTCGCCCACCTCGTCCGCCAGATGGCGGCACACCGCCGGGGTGCGCTCCCCGTAGAGCCGCTTCTCCGGCGGCGCGTGCTCCGGGCGGGTCACCCATTCCCCCCGCCCCGACGCCCGGGGGCGCGTCGTCAAGAGATCCACCCCCCTCTGCGTCTCCGGGCGTTCCCGAGAGCCAGCCGCCCTCAGATGTAATCGAGGTGATGGAAGACCCAGGGGGTGAAGGGCAGGGCGTCCGCAAGCGCGCTGATGATCCGCTCGTTCGCCCCGACCGCCGTCACCGACCCCTCCCGGATGCGGGCGCGCAGGTCGAGCCTCCCCATCACCCACTTCACCAGGGTGTCATCCTTCATCTCCAGCAGCACGGAGGCCCGGGAAGGCCGCTCGGACGTGGTGAGGAAGAACTCGCGGCGGGGCGTCCAGACCTTCACCTCCAGGTCCGGGTCGAACCGGCTCTTCCAGGCCCCGTGGACGATCCCCTCGACATCGAGGGGCAGCGCCATCACGATGTTGTTCCGGGGACCCGGCTGCATCTCCACGTCGAGGTAGGCATCCACGAAGGGACCGCAGTCGCAGATCGGTGCGACGACTCCCGCCAGGCCGTTCTCCGCGGCTGCGTGGATGGCGGCCTTCAGCAGCCTGCGGGCGACCTCGCCATCCTGGTCACTGGCGGCCATCTCCATGACCATCAGGATCGGCTTCCCCGGCTTCCCGTCGGTGAGGGGGATGTCGTTCCGCTCCCTCGTCAGGAGGTGGCCGAGCAGCCGGCCATTCTCGCTGGCCCAGAAGTTCCAGTAGCCGCGGTTATCCGCCTTCTTCCAGGAGCTTTCGGCGCGCACCGGGTAGCCCCCGTAGCGTGAGTGCGCCGACTCGTAGACCGCCAGCATCCGTGAGCCGAGATCCGGCACGGGTGGGAGACCGCGGGTCAACTCGACCCCCTCCTGCGGGCCGAAGCTCCTCCCCGCCGAGCGGAGACGGCGCACGTAGTGGAGGTCGTGGTGGCCGGTTTTCGCGTAGAAGTTGTAGGCCGCGCTCCGCTCGTGGCCTCTGTAGACGCACAGGGCGTGCGCCCGGCCTTCGAGGAAGCCTCTCGCCGCCTCGATCATCGCGGTGCCGATGCCCATGCCCCGGTATTCCTTCCGGGTGCCGACGCAGTGCTCGAAGGCGGTGCTGATGACCACCCCGGGCGCCAGCTTGAACGGCCTCAGG
This sequence comes from Armatimonadota bacterium, assembly GCA_016199585.1. GTDB lineage: Bacteria > Armatimonadota > JAAZEB01 > JAAZEB01 > JAAZEB01 > JACQGM01. Next base: position 5,548 of record JACQGM010000209.1, on the reverse strand, counting down.
GCCAGCGGGATGAAGCCGACGACGGCATCGCCCAGGAAGGCGATGCTGGCCGTCCTCGGCTCGCCCCGCTTCCAGTCCTCCAATGTCGTGCGGAAGAAGATCTCCGCCTTGAGCGCCAGCCCGGCCTCCAGGTCTTGATCTTCTACGCACTCTTTCGCAACGACCTCCAGGGCCATCTCACTTCCCTCTCCGCCCCATCCAGGGCGATGCGCCGACCCCCGCACCTGCCGTGCCGGGCGCCGCGCCGGAACATCTCCGCCCCGAGCGCCGCGACGGCCGGCTACCCTCCCTGCGGCCGCAACTGGTCGAGGGGCGGCTTCAGGTCGGGCGGGATCGGCGAGTGGTAGGTCTGCCCCTGCATCTGGCGGCGCCAAGCTTCCCGCGCCTCCTCGCGCAGGTCCGGCTGAGTGAGCAGGTCGAGGACGCTGGTCGCCATCACCTTGGCGGCGAAGAGGGCGGACTTCTGCCCGATGCTCATCCCCGAGCACGCGGCGTGCTGCCACGAGTGCCCCGGCGCCCCGGTCACGAACGCCGCCGTGCTGAACTCGATGGTAGGCAGGTTCCAGGCGACCTCGGCCACGTCGCTCGAGCCGCCCCCCTTCTTCCCAGCCCCGTGCGGGTCGTAGATGCGGGTATTCAGGTCCACATCCACCAACTCTTCCCAATCGGGGAGCTGGCTGCCGCTCAGGCGCGCGATCTTCTGCTCGCGCGGGATGGACTTGCCAATCTCGCGCGCGAACGCCAGCTCCTCCTCCGAGTAGGTCGGCGCGCCGATCTCACGCATGTTGGCGACCACCAGCTCCGCGAGACGGGGGTTCTGGATGCCGTTGTGGACGCCGGTCAGGAACGTGACCTTGTGGGTGGTGCGCGCCATCAGGTCGGCGCCGTCGGCGATGCGCAGCATCCACTCGTAGTAGCGGTCCACGAGGTCGCGTCGGGGGGCGCGCACGTAGTACCAGACGCGGGCGTAGGGCGGCACCACGTTCGGCTCGTGCCCGCCATCCTCGATGACGTAGTGCATGCGCGCTTCCTGAACCACGTGCTCGCGCATGTAGTTGACGCCGACGTTCATCAGCTCGACGGCATCGAGGGCGCTGATGCCGCTCTCCGGGGAGCCGGCGGCGTGGCTGGTCACCCCGAAGAACTCGAACTTTACCGAGTTCATGGCATTGCCGCTGCCCAGGCCGGCGCCGTTGATGCCGCCCGGATGGTGGCCCAGACAGGCGTCCACGCCCTCGAAGAAGCCGTCGCGGACCAGCCACACCTTGCCGATGAGCGTTTCCTCGGCGGGGCAGCCGTAGCACTTGATGGTGCCTCCGGTGCCCGACCGTTCCATCGCCGCCTTCGCGGCCAGGGCGGCGCCCAGCGCCGTGGTGGCGTAGATGTTGTGCCCGCAGCCGTGGCCCGCGCGGCCCCCCACCACCGGCTCGCGGTGGGGCACCGCCTTCTGCGAGACCCCCGGCAGGGCGTCCAGCTCGGCGAGCATCCCGATCACCGGCTTCCCGGAGCCCCACGTCGCCACGAAGGCGGAAGGCATCCCGGCGACGCCGCGCTCGACCGTGAAGCCGTTCTCCTCCAGAATGCCCGCCAGCAGCTCGCCCGACTTCAGCTCCTGCAGGCCCACCTCCGCCCAATGCCACAACTGGTCATGGACCCGGCGGAGCAGATCCTGGTGCTCCGAGACCCAATCCAGCGCCACTTGCTTTGCCGTCGTTGACATTCCCGCTGCCTCCTCGCACCGATCTTCGCCGTCGCACCGGCCTGGTTCCTGCCGGGGGTGGCGCGGGCGGTGGCTTCGCACCGGATCGGTCCGGTCGGGCTCGGGATCGGGTGTCTCAGGCGGGCGCGGTGCGGCTGAGGATCTGGAACATGCGCGCGGAGATCCCCAGGTCGGTGCCGGGTGCCGGGGGCGTGCCGACGAACTCGGCGGCGGCTTCGCAGCGGCCGGCGGCCAGCAGCCCCGAGAGCGCCCAGAAGAAGAGGTGGCCGTTCTCGTCGTCGCCGGCGACCACCAGCACTTCGGCGGCGGATTGGGCCATCAGGCGCCGGCTCAGCTCCTCGGCCACGCCGCGCCCGCGGCCGACGGCGCGCTCCATCACCACGAAGAGGTCCACGCGCCGCGGCTCGGAGGTGAAGCGGACGCGCAGCTCCTCCACCGCCTCGGCGGCGCGGTTCACGGCGCGCTCGATGAGCGGGAGGAAGCCCGCTTCGGGGTCGCACGCGACCACGAGGTTGCGGTAGCCGTGCCGGGGCGCCTCCTCGAGGAAGTCGAGGAGCACGCCGTCCAGGAGCTGCTCGGTGGCCTCGTCCAGAGCCTGGCTGCCCGGAAAGGCGACGGCCGTCTCCCGCCCGTGCTCCATGAAGGGCGCGAGCGGCTGCGTCTGCGCCGCCGTGCGCTCCGGCGCTCGCTCCGGCCTCTCCAGCACGGCCGCCCTCCCTCCGGGCCGGCCGACCACGCCGGCCAGATCATCATCCAACCAACGCTGCTCCATGGGATCACCTCCCAGCGTGTTCTCATTTCTTCGTCCGCGCGTCCCATGCCTTCTGGCGAGCCGCGTGCTCCGCGGCGAAGCGCTCCGCCTGCCGCTCGTCGCCCTTGAGTCGATACGCCCGGGAGAGAATGTCGTACGTCAGCGGCTCCTCGGGGGCCTCCTTCTGCGCGACCTGGAGGTGCGCGATCGCCTGGTCCGCCTCGTTCAGACCGACGTAGGCGATACCCATCTGGCGGTGCCACGCCGAGGAGCGCGCGACGTAGCCGTAGCGGTCCATCGGCACGCACGCCCTCAGGTGGCGCAGCGCGTCCCGGTGCATTCCGAAGGCGTTGTACTCCGTGCCCAACATGAACCGCTGCTGCAGGTAGTAGAAGACCACCACCGAGTAGCACATCGAGTTGGCCGGGTAGAGCGTGGTATCCACCTGGCGGAGGTCGTAGCGCCGCCAGAGGTCCTCGTTGAGTGCCTCCACCTCTCTGATCGTCGGCTTGCTCCCCGCCGGGCGGACTTCGTAGAGGAGGCCGTAGCGCGTCACCGGGAACTTGATCGTGATCCCGAGCCCGTCAAAGAACACCCGACGTGTCTTCAGGTTCTCGTCGAGGAACCTTCCGAGGAAGCGGGAGCGGGAGCCGGGGCCTTCCTCCAGCCGGGGCCAGAACAAGTCAGGGTACCGGCGGCGCACGGTGGCGTTGTAGGGTTCCGTGAAGAGGACCCCCACCAGCATGTGCGCGACGTCCGGACGCCGCTTCTCGACGTCCATCAGGTAGTCCGCGCCCATGCCCACCGTGTCGGTCCAGGTGAGCAGAATGGCGTTGGGCGGCAGCGTGTCGAGGATATTGTAGATGAAGCGCGGGTAGAGCCAGTTCCCCCGCAGGTTGGCCTTCGGGTAGTTCTGGATCCCCAGGAGCAGCGGCAGCGTGAGGAAGCAAGCGGCGAGCAGGCCTCCTGCCCTCTGCCGTCGGCCTCCTGCTTCCTGCCTCCTGCCTCCTGCCTCCTGCCTCCTGACGGCTGTCGCCACGCTCTCGGCGATGGCGCCGAGGGCGAAGCCGATGAAGAGCACGAAGAAGAAGTTCGGAAGCTGGTAGAAGCGCTCCAGGGTGGCGGCGTCGTAGGCGGTCGGCTTCGGGTCAATGTTAGCGCGCAGGATGAAGGTGCAGCCGAACAGGAAACCGCCGCCGGCGTAGAGAAGGAAAGAGCGGTCGCGGAACGCGGCCAGCACGGCACCCAGCACCCCCAGCAGGAATCCCGCCCACAGGTACTGCGCAGCGAGGGCGCCGAAGTAGCTGAGCGCCTGCGCGCTCGGGGTGACGGCCGTGCCCTTCCCGGGGGCGAGCTGAAAGCTGCCGTACTTGGCGCGGGTGAAGAGGCGCAGCAAGCCTTGCAGCGTCGTGGGGTCCTCCCAGTAATGGTCGGTGTTCACCATCCCCGCGACGGCCAGGTAGAGATAGGGAAGGACGACCCCGAGGCCGAACCAGGCGCACAGCGCCAGGAGGCGCGCCGGCGCCAGCGCCTTGCGGTCGGCGAGGGCCACAAAGGCCGCGACCAGCAGCGCCGCGCCGGCCAGGAGGAAGGGGCGAGGGATCAAGGCGCCGATGCCGACCCAGGCGAGGGCGCCGGCCAGTGCCAGCCACGCGAAGAGGAGCGGCACGCGCCAGGCGGGCCGCGGGTCGCGCTGCTCGGTGGCGGCGACGAGCGCCAGCAGCCCGGGGAAGGTGAGCACCATGGTGTGGTGGTTCCCCAGGCTGAGGCCGGCGAGGAACGCCAGCAGCACGAGCGTCTGGCGCTCGACGGTGCCGCCGGGGGCCTGGCGACGCCGCTCGCGCCAGAGGAGCGCCAGGAACGCGATGAGCGCCAGGAGGAAGTTGTTCAGACAGAAAGTCTCGGCCAAGGCGAAGTAGGTCCAGAAGAGGTAGTTCAGCCCGAAGAGGAGTGCCGTGGCCAGGGCGGCGGCGGCGTGGCGGGTCAGCAGGAGGGCGGCCAGGAAGACGAAGGCCACCGCCAGGCCGCCGAGGAAGGCGGCCATCAGGTTCATCCGGTAGGGGATGTCGCCGACGGGCAGGGCGACGAAGAGCTTGCCGATCATCCCGTAGAGGGGATAGCCGGGAGGATGGGCCTCCCGCAGCGAGGCCGCCGCCTGCACCATGTCGCCCGTATCGCCCGGCATCAGGTTCGGCGCCATCGTGGCCGCGTAGAAGGCGAAGGAGAGCGCGAAGAGGAGAGCGGCAGCCGGGTAGTGGCGCTCCGGGAAGCCTCGCCGGGGAACCGGAGACGTGGACGATCCCTCCTTGATTGCGATCGCTTCGGACATGGCCCGATTATAGCATATGACAAGTGAGGGGACAAGCGAGGCAGAGGGGGCGCCGGCCGCGCCCCGGGGGCGAGGGCGGCGCGCGTGGACCGCCCTGCTCGTCGCCGCGCCGGCCATCCTCTGGTTCCAGCCCCTCTTGCGCGGTCGGGTCCTCCTCGCCGGGATCACGCCCCTTTGCGACCAATGGCACCTCAACGTGCCCTTCGCCTTCCTGTTGAGCGAGTCGCTGCGCGCCGGCCGGCTGCCGCTGTGGACCGACCGCATCGGCGGCGGCTACCCGCTCCATGCCCTCGGCGAGGCGGGCGTGCTCTACCCGCCGCACCTGCTCCTCTACGCGCTCCTGCCGCCCCTGCTGGCCTACGGCGTCAATACGCTCCTCGCCATCGTCGTCGCCCACGGGAGCATGTACCTCTTCTGCCGTGACCTGGGCCGCTCCCGTGCCGCCTCCCTACTGGCCGGCCTGGCTTACTCCTTCTCCGGGTACTTCGTGGTACACCTTCCCACCCTGCACAGCGCCCAATCGGCCGCCTGGGTTCCCCTTCTCCTGCTGGCCGTCCGCCGGGCGGTCGCATCCCACCGCCCGGGCGCCCGGGCGCTCGTCGGCGTCGTGCTGGCGATCCAGATCACCGCGGGGTATCCCCAGGTGGTGTACTACTCGGTCGTCGCCGCGGCGCTGTGGGGAGCCTGGGAGTGTGGGGGTGTGGAGGCGAGGAGGCATGGAGGTGTGGGGGTGTGGGGGTGTGGGAGT
>JACQGM010000206.1 GCA_016199585.1 Armatimonadota bacterium | reverse complement strand
GTGAAGTGGTTCTCGTCGTAGTGCTTGCGCAGCAGCGATTGTCTCCCCGCAATGAGCAAGGCATGGGTGTCATTCTCTCCCCAGCCGCTGTTCATGAAGATCTGACCCACCGGATCGGGAAAGCGGCGGGCGCGCGGCAGGCGCCTCAGCACGGCCTGGATCCGTGAGTCGCTGGACCGCTCTGTTGAGCAGTAGAGCGGCGAGGCTGCAGTCAGCAGGTTGTCTGTGGCTAAGAACGTCTCGTAGCTTGGCATATACTGGAAGTGCGCAATCTCCGTCAGGCCTTCCAGGCCGATCTCATCTGCCAGGCTCGCGTGCAGGTCAGGCACTCGTATGAGATATGCCCGATGCGCCGTGTCCATCGCATTGTCGACATGGTAGGCATCGCTCCAACCATGGCACAGCGGCTTCGGCTTGGAGGGGATAGTATTCCAGAGGAAGTAGTTGGTCAGGTAGGCGCGGGTGGGAAAGTGGCGGAGGAAGTTGCCACCGACAGCGGCGCGCCAGGAATCCAGAAAGTTGATCTCCTCGTTCATGTGCTCGGTGACATAGCCGATCGCGCCGTAGAAATACCCAATGCCATCAGGGCCTGCCGTGCGGGTGCGGAAGAGCTCGACGTACCGACCGTACTCCTGGCGGAGAAGGGCGGCGCAGGCAGCGTCGTCTACTCCCTCAATATGGGTGTCGAGAAAGGCCAATCCCAGGTACCACCCCAGGAGCTCGTCGGAATACCAGGACTTGCCCAGCCAGTGTTTGTAGAAGGAATGCAGCGCGCAAAAGAGAGACCTGCCGAGTGCCGCCCGCTCCTTTTGGGGAAGATCGTTGTACAGCCAGTCGTAAGCCGATAGCGCCGACAGCCTCTCGAAAGCCCGGCCGTACGGGATCCGACCGTTCTCCAGGATGACCGTGTAGATCCCGGCGGCGTGATTCAGGAACTGCACGGCCTTGTCGTAGTACTCCTTCTCCCCCGTCAGGAGGTAAACGAGCGCGGCGTGGGCCGACCAGTATCCCCAGTTGCCTTCGAAGACCCGGGGCGGATCTTGCGGCAGGTAGCGCTGGCCCCCTTCCTCGCTCAGCATGTGCGCCACCATCTTGTCATCCATGGGGGGTGGCGCCGGGTAGCCATCCACCTTCGCCTTCAGGGCGGCGAGCCACCGCTGCTGTTCGGGCGTGAGCCCCACGCGCTTGATCTTCTGCAGCATCTGCTCGTTGAGGAAGAGCCGCGGGTGGGCGCGCCGTACGTTCCGGAGAACGTAACCAAAGTCCGGCGGCTCAGGCGCGGCGAGCCCGCTCGACCCCAAGCCGCAGACCATCACCAAGCCCACGGCCGATGTGATGCTTCTCATCTTCCTCCTTCTCTCCCCTTCCGGTGAGGGTCACTACTGCACACCTGCTGCGCTCCTTGCAGCCCAGTTCCCTCCGCCTCCCGCGGACGAGGTCGCCCTCGCTCGGTCGCAGGGCGACCCGATGCGGCACTCCCGGATCGCCGCGGGCTACAGCGTGAACTCCTGGAATTGATCGAGGCAGGGCGGCCCGCTGGAGAAAGCAACACAGCCCGCCGTGAGGTCACACAGCATGCACGTCACTGTCATCCCGGTTCCGTGATTGCAGAGCGTCGCCCGGTGGCTGCAGAGAGCTTTCTTCACGCTCCCCCGGTCAATCTGGCCGCGCTGGCGCTTCAGGAACCGATTCAGGGACATCAGCCGCAACTGGGAGTGCCAGTGAGCCCGGTAGTCGGTGCGGAACGTGAAGGCGGGCGCCAGAAAGTGATTGGTGTGCGCGTAGCAGTCGTCACCCGTGTCGGTCAGCCAGTACTCCTGCGAGGTCGTCTCGATGTTGACGTACTCGCCCGACCGGTCTACAACGAGGAAGTTCATGCCGTCGATCCGGCGGGCGTCCACGATGGCCCGGATCGCATCGCTGAGGGTTGGCTGCTGCAGCGCCTTTCGCGGGATGAACAGGTAGGGAACCCCCTCCGCCCCATGGGGAGAGAGCAGGTGGTTGCACGCGACCGCCCTCTCCCGCGTGGCACCGCACTCCGGGATGGTTCCGGCGAAGCAGATGCCGGTGATCGCAGGCCCCTCATCCGGGAACGACCGCAGGATGATGGTGGCGCCCACCAGGCCCGACGACATGTCGTCGTTCCAGCCGAGCAGCGTGTGGCCTTGCCGGTGGGCGCTCCCCACCGCCACCACGGTGGAGCAGCCCGCCGGTGCCGTGGGAGCGCTGACGGGCGCCCCCCCCCAGTCTACGAAGTGCTGGAGCGCGAACAGCTCGCGAGAGTCGTGGTGGGAGCCTTCGGCGATGCCGCGTACCTCTGCTACCAAGTCCGGGGCATACGCCTCCGACAGGGGAAGGAGCGACTCGGCGTACTCAATGGCATCTCGCTCGACGGGCTGCTCCCCATCGGCGCCGCCGATCAGCCGACGAGTTGACTGGCCGAAATAGCGCTCCAGCATGAGGCCGACGCGCTCGCGAGCTTGTTGGCCGTGCTGAACGCCCATCTCTCGCGGCGACCCCCGCACCTCGACGACGGGGTAGGGAGCGGGCGCGGATTGGGACTTGCTCATGGCGTCTCTCTCTTTGCAGTCCCCCTCGTTGCCGAGGGTTTGTTCTCCAGTGCGACGCAGACTGAGCGGATTCCTACGGCGCGTGAAAACGCCGGCCCCCGGGGGCTCCCACTTCGCCCGCCAACGCCAAACCAAGCGCTGCGACAACGCTCTTCATCTGGTGGCTCCCGTGTGAACCGCAGAGGACGGTCGGGCGCGGGCCCCGCGCAGGGCCCGGCTCAGTTGCGCCCCGCTGCTCGCGCCGGCCAGTGAGTTACCTTCACCTTCCAGGGAGCGCCGCCCTTGATCAGGAAATCGGCATACCCGGGGGCATCGCGGATCCGCTCCACCGCCGGCTTCTCCCCGCCACCCGTCGCCTCGACGGTTGCGCCTTCCCCGAACACTCTCAGGCGCGCAGACGCAACCGGGGTGCGTCCGGCATCCTGGGTGAAGCGGAGCGCGTAGAGCGCCCCTCGGTCATCCAGCTCGTAGTCGGCCCGGCCCATCCGCGCGGGGTCATCCAGCACGAGCCAGAAGGAGCGGCAGGCGAGGAAGCTGCTCACCACCAGGCTCCCCTTCGGGCTGAGGCTGGGGATAGCCCTGTTCGCCCGCAGGTGCGCCAGCGCCGGCACCCACTCAATCGAGTCATGGCCCAGCTCGTTGAACCGAAACCGGATGTTCGTCCTCCCCAGCGCCTCGGCCCGCTCCCGGTACGCTTGGGGCATCGGCACGGTGGCGTCTCTCGTGCCGTGGCACACAAAGAGTTGCGTGAGTACATTCTCCAGCACGTGCAGCCCGCTGCGGGTGGCGTATCCTTCCGGGTTGGTGTCCGGGTTCCCGCCGATCCAGACCTCCATCTCATCACGGATCCGGCCGGACGCATCGTGCCGGTACTGCCGGGCGTAGTCGGAGATCCCTGCCCAGGAAACCGCGGCGCTGAAGATGTCGGGCGCCTTGCCGGCGAGCGCGAGCGTGTTGCCGCCGCCGCCCGACCCGCCGACGAGGTAGACGCCGCCCTCCGCCTGAATGCGGTCCGGCCAGGTCTGCCGCGCGAACTCCAGCCCGTCCAGGCCGTCAATCAGCTCGAACCCGGAGGCGTCCGGCTTGCCCGTGGAGGTGCCGCGCCCGCGCATGTCCACGTTGACCAGGAAGAACTCTCCCAGCAGCGGCCCGATCTCCATCTCGACTCTCGACGCGCGCGCGGATCCGTGCCAGCCGTGGAAGAAGAGGCAGAGGGGCCTCGGCTCAGGGGGCACGTGGAACTCCGCCGAGAGCACCAGGTTCGGGTCCAGTGAGCTGGGGTAGAGCCTGGTCTCCATCGTCACCACCTCGGCGCCCCGGAGCATGCCGAGGTGGCGCATCGCCGCCCTTTCCGCCTCGATGCCGCGGCCCGGCGCCTCAAGGATCTGCTGGAACACCGCTCGCGCGGCCGCGTGGTTCTCCTCCCGGTAGTACGACCTCCCGATCAGGACCTGTGCGCGCTCCCGAAAAGGCGCTGCCGCTCCGGTCCCCTCCAGGACCCCGGCGGCGAGGGCGCGCGCCTCCGCGCACTCTCCGAGGACGAAGAGACCCTCCGCGGCCGACAGCTTCATGCTCGAGCGCTCGGGATCCGCGAGGCCGATCCCGGCCGCCTTGCGGAACGCCTCGGCGGCTTCGGCTCCCCTCCTGTTCTGCCGCACGAAGCACTGGCCGATGCGAAGCCAGCTCTCCGCCTTCAGGCTCGCCGGGGCGTCCGGCATCTCCGTCACCGCGCGGTACGCCTCGCGAGCCTCCGCGAACCGCCTGTCGGCCATGTGCCTGCCGGCGGCGATGAAGGTCTCCCTGGCCCCGTCGTCGGCGCCGGACGCCGACGTGACCCCGAACACACTCAACAGACTCGCAACCTTCAGCCACTGCACGGGGAATCCTCCCTCTCAACGGCTCTGGACTGCCGCACTCGCTCCTCCAGTCGCTCGCCGGCAGCCCGCCGGACTACCGGCTCAGCGCCAGCCCCTCCTGGCGCTGCACCTCGCGCGTCAGGTCCTTGTCTACTACGCTCTTGCCGCCCTCCTCGATGCGGATGTGCCCGCCGACCGCGCCCGTCTTGTTCAGGGCGATGGTGTAGGTGCGCGCGCCGACGGCGAAAGTGAGCTCAACCTGGTTGCCCCGGTCGCGCACCTGGCTCTCGGCCATCTTCTGCACCGTCTGGTCGGAGGCCTGGATGAGATGGAGGAAGCAGTCCTCCGTGCGGGCGGCGCCCGGCGTCACCTCGACGCGCCAGCGGCCCATCGCCTCGCGCGGGTCAGTCCTGCCATCCGCGTAGCGCGTCATGTAGCGCTGCGTGTGCTCCCACCAATCGCGGGACCCCCCTTCGCCCCACTCTTCGACGGGCCAGTTACGGCCATCGGCCCAGAACTCCCGGCCCGGGCCACCGATCTTCTCTAGCACGGCGTCCAGCGGGTAGAGTGTGCGGCAGAAGAGACGCCCCTGGTCTTGATCGGACCGGAACTCCTTGCCCGCAATCACCGGCTCGTTTCCCGTATGGAGCAGCCACGCCTTGGCGTACTCCCCCTTCGTGGAGACCACCCGGTCGAAGACGACGAAGTGATCCGGCGGCAGGTAGAGGAACTGGCGCACCATCTGCGCGCACTTCGCCTCGTTGTACACCGACGTGGCATCCGTCGCCGTGTAGGCATAGCGCCGGTCTGTCTCGAACGCCAACGCCCGGGCATACTCCGGATAGCGGTTCTGGCCGCCGGTGTTGGCGATCACCGGCCCGCTCACGCTCTTGGGGAACTGCTCGCCGGGCATCTGGATCAGGACCGCGTTGTGGGCGACCGTCTGGTGCCGGTAGTTGAACGAGTGCAGCACCGCGTTGCGCGCGCCGCTGTCGAGGGCCAGGTACCCCTTCTTGTAGATGGCGAAATGAGTGGCGTCATGGTCGTGTCTTCTGCCCACGACTCCGCCGCCCTGGGAGAAGAGAGCGTAGGTGTCGTCGGATCCGAATCCGGAGGACATCAGGACGAGGCCCACGCTCGCGAAGTGGCGGGCCAACGGAAGGCCCGGGGGCAGCACCGCAGGAGGCGCCTTATCCAGACCGGGCGCCAGGAATCGGAAGACCGGGTACTCGTTCTCAGAGGGCCCCGCGCCGCCTTCCACCATCCGACGCCGGAACCACCGGGCGATCGCCGCCTCTTGCGGATGGGACTGGCCAAAGAAGTTGACGTACTCCCCCAGTGTGTCGTACAGCGGGTCGCAGCTGGTCCTGCCGAACCCCCAGACTCCCCCGGAATGCCCGGCGTAGTTGAAGTGCTTGATGACATGGCCCGGCCCGAAGCCGACGACCATTCGCAGCACGAACTCGGGGGAGATGATGACATCCCCCCAGTCCTTCGGTATCTCGGAGCCGGTTGCCGGCTCCCAGGAGTGGAGAAAGGCGATGATCGGAACGGGTACCGCCGTGAAGTCGTACTCGATGTTGGTCTGCCACACGCCCTGACCGCCCGCCGACCGGACGAGGTCGTTGAGGCGCTCCTGGTGGTTCCTGAAACCGATGCCAAGGAACGACACGACGCGGGCGTACGCCACGTCGTCGGCCGCGGGATCCAGCAAAGCGATGGCCGCGTACCACAGCATGCTGCCCACGTAGTAGTGGGGCCATATTGCGAGACGCCCCGCCACCCTCCTCTCGGAGACGACCTCGCTCGTGTGTCTGACCATCGCGTTGGCCAGGGCATCCCGCTCCGGAGCGGGCAGGTCATCCCACACCCAGTCCAGCGCTGCGGCCCACGCAACCCGCGAACGGGCCGCGTCACTCAGGCCGTCTCGGCGCTCATGGAAGACAGTCACGAAGAAGTCGGCGGTGACCCGCAGCATCCGGCGGACCTTGCGCAGCACAGCCTGATCGCCGGTGACCCGGTAGACGAACGCGGCTTGCATCGCCTGGAGGGCGAAGTTGCCGGACTGGATCTGCTCGACGGGGAGGGCATTCACTCCCGCCACCATCTGGTCGAAGAGGGGCTTCTCTACCGTCAACGCACGCGCTCTCGCCGCCGGCCAGACATCGGCGCTGAGGAAGAGGCGAGGGTGTTCCGGGCGGATCCGGGGCAGCAGATCGATGGCGCCAAGGAGCGCTTCCGCCTCCCATCTCAACTGCTCCCCCAGGCCCTCTCTCTCCAGCAGCCGCCTGATCTCTCCCTGAGCTGCCGGGTAGCGCCGCTCCTGCAGGTATGACCTGGCGAGGAGCATCTGGGTCCGTGAGGCCCAGAGGGGGTCGTCAGCAGCATTCCGCGCCCGGTCGCAGGCATCCCGGGCTCGGCCGTAATCCATGTCTCCCAGGTAGGCCTCGGCCGTCGTCAGGTATGCTTCCGCTCGCTGTTCGGGCGCCAGCGCGTCCGAAGTCAGGATCCCGGCGAGTTCCGCCCGGAGCTCTGCCCGGGCGGCCGCATCATCCGCGGCTTCCGCATCTGCCACAAAGGCGCGACCGAACGCCAGCAGGGCCTCTGCCTTCTCGTTATCTGTCGCCGCCAGGCCGAGTGCCCGGCGGAAATCCGCGCGAGCGCCCCTGTAGTCGAAAGGGTTGCCCCACCGGGGTGAGTACTTCTGCCTGCCGGCCTCGTACGCTTCCTGGAAGGGCGTCCGGCTCTGCTGCGCGTCTTGCGCCTTTGCCGGGGCAACATAGGCCGCGAGCAACCCGGCGGCCGTCGGTAGAACCGCGCACCAACTCATAGAGGTCTTCATCGCTCGCTCCTTCCGGAGATCGTGCCTGAAGCGCGCCGGCACTTCCGCGCATTCGTATCGGAACCGAGCGCCCCGCCGTCCGGGGCGCGGGGACCGAGCGAAGTGCTACACTCCCTACCGTTCGCCCTGGGCTGCGGTTTCATCCCCCGCTTCTCCCGCATCACCGAGTCATCGCATGAGCGCGATGCCGCTCTGAGGCATGACCTCCCGCGTCAGCGCGCGTTCCACCACGCTCTTGCCGCCCTCCTCGATGCGGATGTGCCCGCCGACCGCGCCGGTCTTGTTCAGGGTGATGGTGTAGGTCCGCGCGCCCGCGGTGAAAGTCAGCTCGATCTGGTCGCCCCTGTCACTCGCCCGGCTCTCCACCATCTTCGCCGCCGTCTGGTCGGAGACCTGGATGAGATGGAGAAAGCAGTCCTCGGTGCGGGCAGCGCCGGGCGTCACCTCGACGCGCCAGCGGCCCATCTGCTCCGGCACGTCCGAGGCGTCGGCCATGCCCATGCGGCGCAGCATATCGGCGGAATCGACCGGGATCGGCCAGTTGCGCCCGTCGGCCCAGAACTCCTTCCCCGGCCCGCCGATCTTCTCCAGCACGGCATCCAAGGGGTAGAGCGTGCGGCAGAAGATACGGCCATTCTCCTGGTCCGACCGGAACTCCTTCCCGGTGAGGACCGGTTCGTTGGCCGTGTGCAGAAGCCAGGTCTTGGGGTACTCGGCGTTCTTCGACACGACGCGGTCGAACACCACGAAGTGGTCCGGCGGGAGGTAGATGAGCTGGCGCACCATCTGCGCGCACTTGTCGGGGTGATAGACCCGGGTCGCATCGGTCGCCGCGTAGGCGAAGAGGCGCTCGGTCTCGAACGCCGGCACCGTGGCGTTGACGGGGAGCGCGCGCTGTCCGCCGCTGTTGGACTCGATCGGCTTGTTCTGGCACACCATGACCTCGCCCGGCATGCGGATCAGCACGGTGTTGTGCGCCACACTCTGCCATTCGTAGTTCCTGCCGCTGTCGTATGCCCGGCTCGGGTTGAACTGCGCGCGGGTACCGCTGTCGACGGCCAGGTAGCCCTTCTTGTAGAGGGTGAAGTGTCCGGTATCGAAATGGTCACCTCCCGGCGACAGATTCGCGGAGAGGGCTCCGCCGCCACAGCAGAAGAGCGCGTAGGTCGATCTCTCGGGGTCGAAACCAGACGACATGAGTACCAGCCCATTGGCGGGGTAGTGGCGCGCGATCGGCAGGCCGTCCGGCAGCCGGGGAGCGGGCGCCCCGGAGAGGTCGGTCACGAAGGGGGAGATCACGTAGTGGCCCGTGCCGGCGTGGCCCGCGGCCGCCATCTTCTGTCGCAGGCAGGCTGCAATCGCCGCCTCCTCCGGCTGGCTGTCGGAGAAGAAGTAGATGAACTGCCCCAGGTTGTCGTAGAGGAGGCCCCCGCCGCCAGTGTTCTTCCAGGCATGGGCGAACCCGAAGTTCCGAAAGCCGCTGCCGCCTCGGACGGTGTCCGTGAACCCGAGGGCGTTCCTCAACACGCAGCTCGGGGCGATGCCGCTGGCGTAGGCCCATTCCTCGGGGATCGGCCCCACCGCCGAGCGCCAGCAGTGCAGGAACGTCCAGCAGGGAGTGGGCAGATCCATGAAAGCGTATTCGACCCGGGTGACCATGCAGCGGTCCTTCATGATCTCCAGGCGGCCGCTGAAACTCGCCCTCACGTGGTTGTCGTAGCCGCGCCCGAGTTCGGCCAGCGCCCGCAGGTAATCCACGGGGTCCATCGCCGGATCCAGCGTTGCCAGGCCGACGTACCAGTGCATCATCGGCATGTAGTAGAAGGAGTCGCGATCGGCGCCTCGTCCCCCCGGCAGCAAGTCCTCGATGTGCCGGCCGTAGGCGTGGCGAAGCAGGTCGTGTGCCAGGCCGGCGCGCTCGGCCGCCGGCAGATCGTTCCACACCCAGTCCAGCGCGGCCAGGCAGCCCACTCGGGTCTCCACATGGGCGTTGAAATCCGCCCGCGCCACGTAGTGGTCTACGGTGGCGCGCAGCATCTTCCGGATCTTCCCGAGCAGCGCCGGCTCACGGGTGACGCGATAGACGAGCGCCGCCGACATCAGATCCGCATGGTATCGTCCGTCGAAGTAGTGCCGGGCACCCCAGTCCTTGACCTCGAACTCCTCCGGCAGGGCCCGGGCCTCTTCCTCCAGGCGCTGGAAAGCCTCCTTGTCAGCCTTGACTCGCGCCTCAACTCCCGGCCACGTATCGGCGTTGAAGAAGAGCCGCGGATGGTCGGGCCGGACGCGGGAGGACACCTCCAGGGCCTCAAGGTGCAGGCGCGCGTCGAACTGGAGGGAGGGCTCCAGGTCCGCGCGGGCGATCAGTTGCGTCAGCTCCCTCCGCGCCGCGGCGTTGTTCCTTTCCTGGAGGTACGAGCGAGCCACGGCGAGTTGCACCACCGGCGCCCATCGCGGCCGTTCCGAGAGGCGCTGCGCCCGCGCGAACGCCTCCCGCGCCTGCGCGCAGTCGTTCTCCAGGAGCCACGTCTCGCCGATGCCGAGGGCGGCGCGCGCCTTCTGGTCGGCCCGCGCGCCTGTCAGCGCGGCGGCCGCGGCGAACTCCCCGCGGATCGCCGCGCGCGCGGCGCTCAGTGCCCGGACATCGCGCAGACCATCCTCCGCCATCGCCAACAGGGCCTCTGCCCGCTCCTCATCGGTGGCGGCAGCTTCCAGGGCTTCCTGGAAGCGGGACCGAGCCCCCGCGAAGTCCATCGGCACGGACCAGTGGGGACGGCTGTGGTGCCGGTTCCCGGCGTCCATCGCCGCCCGGAAGCTCAACGGGTGCGCCGCCAGCTCCCGCGGAGGGGTGATCGCCAGCTCGAAGGCACCGTTGTTGTTGCCGACCACCGCCACGGCAAGGACGTGCTCGCCCTTCGTGAGCGTCACACGGAAGACGTGGTCGCGTGCCGTAACCGGGAAGGAACCGTTTCCGCACCTCCCCAACGTGCCGAAGAGCGGCCGCCCGTCCACCCACCACTGCATCCACCACTGGGCCCCGGCCCCGATCTGGAGGGTCGTGTCGGCCGCCGCCGTGACCGGCGCCATGAGATAGGCAGTCCGGCCGCCCATGCCCCGGCCCGGCGGGAGCAGGCGCGCCAGGTCGAGACGGCCCTCTTCCGGGCGCAGCTTCTGCGCCTCGAACCGTCGGTCCCCGATCGCCAGCTCCGCCGGAATGGCGCGCAGCGCCTCGCCCGGCAGCAGGTCCGCGACCATCGGTTCCCCGTACGCACCCATCCGCTCGATCGTGTAGGAGCCGAAAGCCATCCACTCCGTCGGCCAGGTTGCCTCCGGCGGCGCCGCTCCTTCTCCGGCCGCCGCGCCAGCGAAGCATCCCGCGCACATGATCATTGCGCACGCCGTCATCCTCTTCATCGCACTCTCCTCTCGCGGCGCCGAGCCACGCCCCGGCGCGACCGCCTACTCAGCGGCAACCGCCACTATCCGGCAGCGCCGCCCCGGAACGGCGACCGACAAGGTATCCTGAACCCTCCCCAGATCCTCTCCCGACTCCGCGCCAGCGGATGCGGCCGGGGAGCCCGCGAAGTTGTAGACGCCGTTCCAGAGGACCACCCGGTCGCCGTGGAGCGCGAGGGGTGTCCAGGGATCCGGCACGTTCTCGTCTACCCCCAGCCGATTCCCGATCCAGCTCTCTCCCAGGATGCTCGTCCGTGGTTCCATCAGCCTTCGTCTTTCTCCAGTCGGGACGACCGGGTCGGGAGGCCGGAGCCATCCACCCCCGGCACGCGCTACGGCATGAGCGCCAGCCCCGCCTGAGGCATGATCTCCCGCGTCAGCGGGCGGTCCACCAGCACCTTGTCCCCTTCGGCGATGCGGATCTGCCCGCCGATCTCGCCGGTCTTGTTCAGGGCGAGGGTGTAGGTGCGCGCGCCCACGGTGAAGGAGAGCTCGACCTGGTTGCCCCGGTCGCGCACCTGACTCTCGACCATCTTCTCCACCGTCTGGTCGGAAGCCTGGATGAGGTGCAGGAAGCAGTCATCGGTGCGGGCGGCGCCGGGCTTCACCTCGACGCGCCAGCGGCCCATGATCGGCGGGACTTCGTGCTCGCCGATCCCCGGGGTGCCGCTCTTCACGAGACCCCAGTAGGGCCAGTCATCGGGGAGCGCCCAGTTCTTGCCGTCCACCCAGAACTCCTTGCCCTTCCCGCCGATCTTCTCCAGAGGCGCATCCAGCGGGTAGACCGTGCGGCAGAAGAGGCGGCCCTGTTCCTGGTCGGCGCGGAACTCCTTGCCCAGGATCATCGGCTCGTTGCCCGTGTGCAGCAGCCACGTCTTGGGGTACTCCGCTTTGGTAGAGACCACGCGATCAAAGACCACAAAGTGGTCGGGGGGCAAGTAGAGGAACTGGCGGACCATCTGCGCGCACTTCTCCGGGGCGTAGGTCTCGGTGGCGTCGCTGGCGGCGTAGGCGAAGTAGGGACCGGTCTCGAACGCGAGGCGCTTGGCCCGCCGTGACCGCAGCTTCTGGCCGCCGGAGTTGACCGTCACCGGCTCTCCCCACTCGCCGAGGAAGGTCTCTCCCGGCATGTAGATCAGCACGGAGTTGTGGGCCACCGTCTGGGGGTAGTAGTTGCCGCTGTGTCCCGGCTCGGAGGAGTTGCGCGTGCCGGTGTCCAGCGCCAGGAACCCCTGCTTGTAGATGCTGAAGTGCGTCGCGTCGTAGTGGTCCGAGCTGAACCTGGCGCCCGCCGCGTTGAAGAGGGCGTAGGTGTCCTTGGGTCCATACCCCGAGCGCATGAAGACCATGCCCGAGCCCTCGAAGTGCCGGGCCAGCGGCAGGTTCTCGGGCACCTTCGCCGGCGGCGCCTGCTCGAGGTCGCTCCAGGCGTAGGGATCGGCGCCCAGGCGGCCGGATCCGCCGCGGGTTCCCATCTGCTCCTGGAGGTAACGCGATAGCGCGGCCAGCTCGGGATCCGTCTTCCCGTAGAAGTGGAGGTGCTGGCCCAGGTGGTAGGGGAGCGTGTACCGGTCCAGGTTGTTGGATGTGTGCCAGGCGAAGCCGAGGCCAAAGTGGCGGAATCCCGGCAGCGCGCTCCAGAAGACGAAGTTCGGGAAGAGGCGGCTGTGGCGCCACTCCGCGGGCATCTCCTTGCCGATCGCCGATTCCCACGAGTGCAGGAAGTGCCATTCGGCGTGGGGATCCCCGGCCAGGGTGTACTCGATCTGCACGGTGGTGAAGTCGCCGTCATCGGCGCGCGCCTCGCCGCGCAGCTTCAGCATCCGCTGCTGATCGAAGAACCCCTCCTGCAGCAGCTCCATCGCCCTCAAGGTGTCCGGGCCATCCAGCTCGGGGCCGAGCAGCACCAGGGCGGCATACCAGTACATGTTGTCGGCGCTGTAGAACGCCATGTGCCAGTAGCGCACCCCCGGGAAGCGCGACAGGTGCTCGTGGACGTGGCGCACCATGCTGGAGCAGAGCTCCTCGCGCTCCTGCGGGGTGAGGTCGTTCCACACCCAATCGAACGCGGCGAGCCAGCCGATCCGGGTGAAGGGGTAGTCAATGGCGGCGGCGCGGATCGCTCCCCCGCTCGGGTTATCCGTCGTGTGCGAGGCGTACACCTGGTGGTAGAAGGCGAGACTCGCGCGCAGCATCGCGCGGATCCTGTCGAGGAGGGCCTGATCCCCAGTCACGCGGTAGAGGAGCGCGGCCTGCATCAAGACGTTGCCCCAGTCCTTCGGAACGATCTCTTCGGGAACGTCCCGGTTCACCGCCCGCCGCAGCTCGGCCACATCCACGCGCGCCTTCACCGCGGGCCATGTCTCGTCGTTGAAGAAGAGGCGCGGGTGAGCGGGCCGGATGCGATACTTGACCTGAAGGGCATCGAGGCGCTTGCGGGCCGCCGCCTGGTGCTCCTGCCGCCCGCCATCCACGGCCATCACGGCGTTGTAGGCCCGCATGGCCGCCGGGAAGTCCCTTTCGGCCCAGTAGGTATCGGCGATGCCGAGCTGCGCCTCGCCCTGGTAGGAAGCGTGGGAGGGGAAGGTCGCCACCCTGGCGTACTCCGCGCGCGCCCGGGCGTAGCTCCCCTCATCCGCGTAACTCTTCGCAGTCTGCAGGAGCGCCTCTGCCCGCTCGTAGGCCCCCGCCTTCTCGTCGGCCAGCACCCGGACGGCCTCCGCCCGGATCTCCACCGGCGACTTCCTCGGCTTCTCTCCCGCCTTCAGCTCCTGTGGCCCTCCGGCCGCGAAGACGAAGGAGTTGCTGCCGCTGACCACTGCCACTGCCAGGACGTGCTCGCCCTTGGTGAGGGGTACGGAGAAGACGTGATTCGTGATGGCGATCGGGAATGCCTGGTTGCCCATGCCGAGGGTGTCGAACACCGGCTGGCCGTCCACCCACCACTGCACGAACCAGTCCGCCCCGGTTCCGACCTGAACCTGAGTGTCCTGTTCGACCGTCACGCGGGCGAAGAGGTAGACGGTGCGGCCGCGCTCCACGCCGTCGAACCAGCGCCCTAGGTCCACGCGGTTCTCACGCATCAGCACCCGCTGAGGGGTGAGCGCGCGGCTCCTGATGACGAGTTCCCGAGGTATCGCCTTCAGCCGATCGCCGGGAAGGAGAGATGCGCGGGTCGGGAGCCCGCCCAGAACCACCTCTCGTACCGGAGCCACCGGCCCGAACGCCGTCCACTCCTTCGGCCAGGACAAGTCGGCAGCGGCGGTCTCCTGCGCCTGCGCCCCAACCGTCCATGCGACGAGCAGCGGCATCGCCCAGATTGTCATTCGGTATCCCATCTTACCACCTCCTTGGGGATCCTCGCCCAACCGGCTATCCCGGTGCCCCGCAGTGTATCACTTCTCCGTGAACGCCAGGCCCGCCTGCGGCATGATCTCCTGTGTCAGCGGCCAGTCCACCAGCACCTTGTCCCCCTCGGCGAGGCGGATGTGCCCGCCCACCGCGCCCTCTCGGCTGAACAGGACCCGCACCGTCGCTTTCCCCGCCTGGAACTCTACCCCCGCCTCCTGGCCCTCCTCGATCCGCCGCGAGCGCGTCATCTCCTTCAGTTCCTGGCGGTCTCCCACCTGAATCAGGTGGAGGAAGAGACCCTTCTGGCTCTCCTCCGCCGAGGAGACCTCCATCCGCCAGCACCCGAAGAGGTGCTGGTCCGGGGTGAGGTGCTGCCAGTCCTCGCGGACCGGCCAGTTCTTGCCTCCGGCCCAGAACTCCTTGCCCGGCCCGCCGACATTCTCGAAGCGGGCTGCCTGGGGCAGGAGCGTGCGTACGAACACCTTTCCGCCGCCCTGCTCCGCCGAGAGGGTCTCGCCCTGCACCTGCGGCTCGCACTGCGTGTGCAGCAGCCAGGTCTTCTTCTGCTGGGGCGTCCTGGATGTCACCCGGTCGAAGACGACGAAGTAATCGGGGTAGACGAAAAGGAACTGGCGGACGACCTCTTGCGCTTTGGCTTCGTTGTAGCAGCCGGTGGCGTCGCTGGCGATGTAGGTGTAGCGGTCGTTTGTCTCGAATGCCTTCACCTGCGCGCCGAAGTTCTTGTTCATTCCCCCGGTATTGCACTCCGACTCCTGCCCCCAATAGCCGGGCAGCGTCTCCCCCTTCATCTGGATGAGCACGCAGTTGTGGGCGATGGTGTCGTAGTAGTAGTTGATTTCGTGGTCTATCCCGACGTGGCGAGGGTCGCTCGCGTGCCCGAGCTTCCGGTTGACGCTGAAGCCGCGCGCTCCGCTGTCGAGGGCGAGGAAGCCCTTCTTGTAGATTGTGAAGTGGTTCTCGTCGTAGTGCTTGCGGAGCGGCGACTGCCTCCCCGCGATGAACAGGGCATGGGTGTCGTTCTCGCCCCAACCGCTGTTCATGAAGATGTGGCCCACCGGGTCGGGGAAACGCCGTGCCCGGGGCAGGCGCTTCAGCGTTGCCTGCACCTGCTCGTCGCTGGACCGGTGTGGGGAGAAGTAGAGCGGCGACGCACAGCTCAGCCAGTTGTCGGTGCCGAGGAACATCCCGTAGCTCGGGGGGCACTGGAACTGCGCGATCTCCGGCAGACCTTCCAGGTTGAGCCCATCTGCCAGATCCGCGTGGAGGTCGGGCACTCGAATGAGATACGACCGATGCCCCAGGTCCATGCGGTTGTCGGTATGGAAGACATCGCTCCAACCGTGGCACAGGGGTCTCGGATCGGCGGGGATGGTGTTCCAGAGGAAGTAGTTGGTCAGGTAGGCGCGGGTGGGGAAGTAGCGGAGGAAGTTACCGCCGATGGCCGTGCGCCAGCAGTCCAGGAAGTTGACCTCCTCGTTCATGTGCTGGGTGACATAGCCGATGGCGCCGTAGAAGTATCCGATGCCGTCGGGCCCTTCCGAGCGCATGCGAAAGAGATCGACGTACCGACCGTACTCCCTTTGCAGGAGGCTGGTGCAGGTGGCGTCGTCCGCCCCCTCGACGCCCGTGCCGAGGAAGACCAGTCCCAGGTACCACCCCAGGAGCTCGTCCGTGTAGTAGGACCTGCCCATCCACCAGCGGTAGAAGGATCCCATCGAGGCGAAGAGCGACTTGCCGAGCGCCTCGCGCTCCTGCTGAGGAAGATCGTTGTAGAGCCAATCGTAGCACGAAAGCGCCGACAGCCTCTCGAACGCCATGCCGCAGGGGATTCGCTCGTGCTCGAAGATGACCGTGTAGATGCCGGCCGCGTGCCTCAGAAGCGTCACGGCCTTGTCGTAGTAGCGCCTCTCTCCGGTGAGGAGGTAGGCCAAGGCGGCGTGGGCGGACCAGTACCCCCAGTTACCCTCGAAGACCCGCGGCGGGTGCTGCGGCAGATAGCGCCGGCCCCCTTCCTCGCTCAGCATGTGCGCCACCAGCTTGTCATCGATGGGGGGTGGGGCCGGGTAGCCATCCACTTTGCTCCTGAGCGCATCCAGCCATCGCTGCTGATCCGGGGTTAGCCTCTCCCTTTTGATCTTCTGCAGCATCTCCTGGTTCAGGAAGAGCCGTGGGTGGGTAGGCTTGATGTTCTGCAGCACGAAGCTGAAATCCGGCGGCTGGGGCGCGCAGAGCGCGCTGGACCCCAGACCGCCGGCCATCACCAGGCCCACGGCCGACGTGATCGTTCGCATCCTGCTTTCCCTTCTCTCCCCTGTGGAGAGCACCTCTACCACAGGTCTGTCGCACGGTGGTATGCCGTTCTCTGCCTCTCACCCTCTTTCCTGCCCTGCGGTTGCGGTTGCCGCATGCTTGACTGGCTCTGGGGAGGAACCCCATGCTGGGGCGCGAAACATGGGAAGAGCGAAACGAGACGGAGGAGAGCCAAATGCGTCAACCACACCGGTGGGAAGAGCTGCTTCCCGAGGAGTTCAACGAGGAGATGGCGCGAGCGTCCATCGTCTACCTGGCCTGCGGTGCTATGGAGGACCACGGCCTCCACAACGCTCTGGGGTCGGATCCGTACACCGCATACGAGACCTGTCTCCGGGCGGCCGAGATCTCGGGGGGCATCGTGTTCCCGCCCATCCCCTTCGCCCCCGCCGGGATTCCCGGGTACTCGCGCGAGGAGCTGCGCTCGGGCACGAGGGATCTCTACCCGCCCAGCCTGTGGGTGAGCGGCGAGCTGTGCGAGCGCATCTACGTTGAGGTGCTGGAATCCCTGGCGGATATGGGCGTTCGGGTCTGCATGGCCAACGGCGGCCACTGGCCGGCGGACCTTCTGCTGCAGAGGATCGAGAAGGAGCACGAAGGTCACATCGGGAGCATGCGGTTCTGGGGTGGCGGCACAGTGCGGCTGCTGGAAGACGCCAACCGGCAACTGGCGCAGGAAGATCCCCTCGCCCTCGGGCACGGCACCATGTGGGAGACATCCCTGCTCATGGCGTTCCGACCCGATTGGGTGGACGTGGCGCGCGCCGCGCGCATTGCGCAGAGCCCTATTCCCTCGCAACTCAAGAGGACCAGCCCGGAGAAGATCGCACACATCTCCGCCGCCAATCCTGCCCTGGGCAATCGGATGATCAACCTCGCTGCCCAACGCCTGGCAGCCAAGGCCCGAGAGCTGCTGGCGTCGTAGGAGTCTGCGGCGAGTTGTCCGCTGGCGCCACAGCGAAGGGCGGCCTGGCGCCAGCGAACAGCCCTTCCGGCACCCAAGGTCACCGGATGCGGGGTCACACGGTCCGGGCGGCCCTACCTTCCGGCGTTCAGCGCCAGCCCGTGCTGCTCCATCACCTCCTGCGTCAGCGGCCGGTCCACCAGCACCTTCGCGCCTTCGGTAATCTTGATGTGCCCGCCCACCTCGCCCGTCTTGTTCAGAGCAATGGCATAGGTGCGCGCGCCCACGGTGAAGGTGAGTTCCACCTGGTTGCCCCGGTCGCTCACCCGGCTCTCCACCATCTTCT
>JACQGM010000205.1 GCA_016199585.1 Armatimonadota bacterium | reverse complement strand
TCGTCGCTGCCGCCGAAGACGGCGGCGCTGATGACGGAGACGCTCTACCTCCTGCCGCACATCTCCTGGTGGCTGGCCGACGGGCGCTACGCCATGTACGAGTCGATCAACTGCCCGCGCATGCACGCGACGATCCTGGACATCTACATGGCGCCGGTGATGGCGGCGCTCTTCCCGGGGCTGCACGCGCGGGCGATGCGCAACATCGCGAACGCCCAGCTCGAGAGCGGCGAGATCCCCTCCACCCTCGGCATTCAGAGCATCACCCACCGCGAGTACCGGACCTTCAGCCCCGGAGACGTCAGCGTCTTCCCGATCACCACCGTGTGGGAGATGCTCTGGGGCGGCGACCCGGAGTTCGTCGCCGACCTCTACCCCGTCATCAAGAAGACGCTGAAGTGGGGCAAGTCGGCCCTGGATGAGGATGGTGACGGCGTCCCGGACACGCACGGGATTGACCAGGGCTGGGATACCTTCCCGATGCAGGGCGGGGCGGCCTACATCGCCGACCAGTGGATCGCGGGCCTGCTGGCCGGCCAGACGATGGCCCGGCGCCTCGGCGACACCGAGTTCAGCGCGTGGTGCGAGTCTGCTCTGAAGCAGGCCACCGACACGGCAGAGAACAAGCTCTGGAACGGGTCTTACTACGACCTCTTCTACAACCCCGCCACCGGAGAGCGGTCGGACATCTCCTTCGCCGACCAGTTCACCTACGGCCAACTGGCCGCCACCATTCTCGAGCTCGGGGACGTTCACCCGAAGGAGCGGGTGCGCAAGGCCCTGGAGTCGCTCTGGCGGCTCAACGTCGAAACCTGCAATCTGGGCGCCCGCATGGGCAGCCGCCCGGACGGCTCGCCCGCCGACAGCACATCGCACAAGCCCCAGGAGGGTGGCGACTCTCAGTCCAACTCGTTCACTCCGGTGAGCACGGGGCCGCTGGCGGCCGTGGCCATGCAGCACGGCATGGTAGAGCAGGGGCTGGCCCTGGCCGAGCAGATGTCTCAGACGATCCTCGACCACGTCAAGGAGCCGTGGAGCGGCAAACTCCTCTTCAGCAGCAAGACAGGAGATTGCTTCTATGGCTACGACTACTCCGACTGCCTGATCGTCTGGGACATCATGTACGCGCTGCTCGGCGCGCACGTGAACATGCTGGACCGGACGCTGAAGCTGGCGCCAGCGCGCGTGCCGGTGAAGGTGCCGCTCTTGACGCGCCTCTACTACGGGCAGATCGAGTTCGCCGAGGACGCGGGCTCCGTCTCCCTGACGCTCACCAGCGCCTCGGACAAGCCGACGCTCATTGACCAGATGACCGTGTGCCTGCCTGAAGGAAGCACTGTGGGCAAGGCGACGGTGGCCGAGGGCCAGGTGCGCCGCATCGAGCAGGACGGGGCGGCCTCCGTGCTGGCCGGGGTGGCGATGGGTCCGCGCGGTCGTTTGACCGTGCGCTGGCCGCGCGCATCCTGATCTGATAGCGAGACCTCCGATGCCCGGCGACTGAAGTCGCAGGCTACACCGACGCGGAGCCCGCCTGCGCGGGCTCCGGGAAGTCGGCGCAGGCCGACTTCGTGTCCTTGCCCGTGACCTCGGTCGCCGGGATCCCGCTCTCTTCGATCCAGACTGAGCAGGTTGGTGGGGTATGGAGGCAGTTTCCACGTAGGGGCGGATACGAGCGCGCGGTGCGCCAGGGCGGACACGCGGTCCGCCCCTACGCGAACCTGACCCTTCACTCGTGCGACCTGTTAGTAGGAGGTGCCAGGATGAGAGCCCTTCTGACCGCCCTGGTGGCGAGCGCCAGCCTTCTGTGGACGATGCCCCTGGCGCATCCCGCGCAACCGACAGGGCCACAACTCTACGAGCTGCTCGTGAAGGGGTACGCCGCTGACAGAGACGGCTACTCCTACGTTGCCACCGGCATGCTGCAGAACCAGAGTGACGCGCTCCGGCGCGTCCTGGTGGAGGCCGAGGATCTGCCCCTGTCCGGGGCGAAGTCACTCGCCCGGAGAGCGATCGGTCTGCCCGCAGGGAAGGCGATTCCCTTCTCCATCCAGGTGCGGATGGCAGCACCCGGCGAACGAAATCTGAGCCTCCGCGTTCTCGATCCCGAGAGCAGGGATGCGCTCTCCTCGGTGAACCTGCTCTCGAGGGAGTTCCCCCCACTCGCGCAGGCGTATCTGGACCGGAGCTACTACACCCGGGAGAAGGCGGCCCGGGCGACCTTCGCGCTCGGCTTTTCGCCGGGGCAAGGGCGGCTCACTGCTGAGCTGGAGGTCCGGCCCAAGGGCGTGAAGGAGATCCGGGC
This sequence comes from Armatimonadota bacterium, assembly GCA_016199585.1. GTDB lineage: Bacteria > Armatimonadota > JAAZEB01 > JAAZEB01 > JAAZEB01 > JACQGM01. The sequence continues at coordinate 4,914 of JACQGM010000205.1, read as the reverse complement.
CCGCGCGGCCTTCGGGAACGCGGTCCGGATCGTCATCTCGCAGCCACTCGCCGGGATCCCGCTCGGCGAACACCCCGCCGCCCTGCGGATCCGTGACGGTCGCGGCGGCGTGATCGTCGAGGAAACGACGGTTCTGCGCAGGGAGCCGCCCGCGCCTTCCTCCGTCCCCGAGGTCAAGGCTGACCACGAGCGGATGGCGGCGCTGGTGAATGAGAAGCCGTTTTTCCCGATAGGGATCTACGCGGTGCCGCCGGAGTACCTGGGAGAGGTCGCAAAGGCCGGGTTCAACACGGTGATCGGGTGGGACGGCGCCGGTGCCGAGCTGTCGCAAGCCCGGCAGACGTCGGTGGCCGCGGGCCGGCGGGCCGTCACCGGCTACTTCGATGCGTGCCGAAACGCAGGTCTGTGGGGCATCGAATGGCCGACCCGCTACGCGTTTGGCTACGGGAAGATGACGCTGGGGGATCTCAACTATCGCGGCCCCCGGTTCCGAGAGAACTTCCGACGGTTCATGGGGGATCCCCTCCCCTTCGTGCTGGATTCACTCCGGGAGCACCCCTCGCTCCTGGCCTACTACGGCCCCGATGAGCCCGGGGAGTTCCCCGTCCGTGACATCTGCGCCGAATACTCCCGGATCGTCACGCGCAGCGACCCCTACCGCCCCAACTTCTACCTCTTCTGCTCCTACGTGGCAGAGTGGCCCGAGGCTTACGACATCGCCGGCCAGGATGTCTACACGGTCACCTGGCGGCCGGCAATCGAGGTTCTGAGGACGGTGCGGAAGGCGACGGCCATCACCGGGCGCCACCGCGTTCCCTACTGGCACGTGCCGCTGGTGGAGTGGTGCAGCGGCTCGTCGCGCGCCGTCACGGGAGCCGAGCAGCGGATCCAGACCTACCTGGCGATCATCGGGGGCGCAAAGGGGATGCTCTGGTGGATGTGGCCCGCAACCGCCCGGGAGAGCTGGGAGGCCATGAAGACGCTCGCCGGGGAGCTGAAGGCGCTGGCGCCCGTCTTGACCGAGGCCGCGCCGGCCCAGACGCTCTTCCACGACTCCGCCGAGACGCGGGACTCGGTGCAGGCGCTCGTGCAGGAGCACGCGGGCAAGACCTATCTGGTCGCGGCGAACGCCGGCCGGCAGGCCGCCGAGGCCACTTTCACCCTGCCGGAGAAGGCTGCCGGCCCGGCGCGGGTGTGGTTTGAGGACCGTGCCATCCCCGTGAAGGAAGGGCGGCTGAGCGATCACTTCGATGGGTACGGCACGCACGTCTACGAGATCGCCGCGCGCTGGCCTTCCGGCGGAGTACTCGGCGTGTCGGTGAGCTTGCGCCCGGAGGAGCAACTCACGGGCAAGACGTTGCGGCAGAGCGACGTGGCGCACGGGAAGAACCTCATCCTGAACTCCGGGTTTGAGAATGAGAGCGTTGCCGGCTGGCCGGACTACTGGCGGCTGACCACCAACCGCGCCATCTGGGAGGCGGGGTTCGTCGGCAAGGAGGAGGGAGCCTGGGGAACGGACGCCGAAACACTCTTCGAGGGAAGAAGAAGCCTGCGTGTGCGCCGCCGGGAGCGCCCCGCCGACGATCCTCGGCGTCGGATCGCCTACGAGCGCCTCTGCACCTATCGGCCGCTGGCGGTCCCGGTGACGGGGGGCGAGGAGTACACATTCTCCGTGTATTTGAATGCCGACTGGCCCGGGCTCCCCGTGCGCCTCTTCATCCTGGACAAGACTTTCGCCTTCCCGACCTTGTCGAGCGACGTGACCACAACCACCGACTGGCAGCGGTACTCCCTCTCGGGGAGATTGGACCCCGGGCAGACCGCAGTGGTCGTGCGGTTCGATCTGATGGCGCCGGGCACGCTCTGGGCGGACGCCGCGCAACTGGAGAGAAGCGGGCAGGCGACTCCCTACGAAGCAGCGAAGTAGACGCTGGCGGAGAGCGCGAGCGCCAGAGCACCCGGGGGCATGCCCCGCCCGATTGTGCGGGACGCCAGAAGGTCTCGCTGACAGGAGATCGCCAGAAGAGGAGTGGCAGCAATGGAGAAGCCTTCAGGAATCACCTACCCCGGTTCGACAGGCAAAGAGCTCGGCATGGCGCTGGGCGGCCTGGGAACCTCCACGCTCGAGATCGGGCGCGACGGAGCGTTCCAGGGGATCCGGGTGCAAAACGAGTGGTGGACAGCCATCCCCCCCACTCCCCCGGCGACCTTCCTTTCCCTCTACGCCCGCGCGCAAGACGGCAAGGCGGCGGGGCGCGTCCTGCAGCTCGAGGCGCCGGAGGACCTCACCCCGATCGAGGGCCTCAACTACACGGGCCGTTTCCCGTTCGCCGAGATCGAGTACGGTGATAAGGCGCTGCCGTGCGAGGCGCGCCTGGAGGCGTTCAGCCCGTTCGTGCCGCACGATGCGGAGGCCAGCTCCGTGCCGGTGGTCTTCTTCACCTTCCGGCTGCGGAATGCGGGGACGCAGCCGGTGACCGCGACGGCGGCGCTCTCCTGGACCAACGACATCACCCCGGAGATGCAGGTTCGGGGGTGGCCCACCGAGGGGAACCGGAACACCCTCCTGAGGCTTCAGGGCGCCCCGGCCGTGCTGATGGACACGCAGGCGCCCGGCTTCGCCGGCTCGGAGTACCTCCTGGCGTGTCTGCCGGCGGTAGGCGTGCAGCACAGCGCCGTCACCGACTGGTGGGCGCGCCCGCCCGGCAGATGGATGGGGCCGAACGTGCGGCCCGTGGTCCAGGAGACGGTGGCGGCCTGGAGGCGCTTCCTGGAGGAGGGGGTCCTCCCGGAAGAGAGCGGCTACACGGACGGCATGGGGCGTTTCTCGCGCCATCGGCCCGCGGCGGCGGTCGCCGGGCAGGTGGAGCTGGCCCCGGGCGAGGAGAAGGAGGTGCGGTTCGCGCTCGCGTGGTTCTTCCCCCACCACTACGACCGCCGGATCAGCAAGGCGAAGATCCTGCTGGGCCACCGCTATGCGGTGCGATTTCCCAACGGCACCCGCGACGTGGCGGCGTGGGCGTTCCCCCGGCGCCACGCGTTGCGGGAGAAGAGCGGGGCGTGGCGCTCCCTGATCGAGGAGTCCTCCCTGCCGCCCAAGTTCCGCGCGCTGGTCGCGGAGCTCCCCTACCTCCTCCCGCGCCTCTCCTGGTGGCTGGCCGACGGGCGCTTCTGCCTGTACGAATCGATTGACTGCCCGCGCATGCACCCGACCATCCTGGACATCCTGATGGCGCCCGTGCTCACCGCGATCTTCCCCGATCTGCACGCGCGGGCGCTGCGCACCATCGCCGACACCCAGCTCGAGAGCGGCGAGATCCCCTCCACGCTCGGCATCGAGAGCATCCACCACCACGAATACCGCTGCTTCAACGCGGGGGACGCCGGCACCTTCCCGATCACCGTCCTCTGGGCGCTCCTGTGGGGCGGCGATCGCCAGTTCGCGGTGGACATGTACCCGGTGGTAAAGCGGGTCATCCAGTGGGCGAAGGCGGAGCTGGACGCCGACAACGACGGCGTGCCGGACGTGCATGGGATTGACCAGGGCATGGATTCCTTCCCGATGCACGGCCTGGCCGCCGGCATCGCGGACAAGTGGATGGTCGGCCTCCTCGCGGGTGAGAAGCTGGCCCGGATCTGCGGCGATACCGCGTTCGCGGAATGGTGCGCGGGAGTACGCCAGCAGGCATCCAACACCGTGGAGGCGAAGCTGTGGAACGGCTCCTACTACTCCGTCTTCTGCAACCCTGAGACAGGAGAGCGGTCGGACACCTGCATCGCCACTCAGGTGACGTGTGGCGAGGTCGTGGCCCACATCCTGGAGTTGGGGCGCACGCACCCGGAGGAGCGCGTGCGCCAGACGCTGGAGTCGATCTGGCGGCTCAATGTCGAGACGTGCGAGTTCGGCGTGCGGACCGGCAGCAACCCGGACGGCACTGCGGCGGACAGCACGGTACACAAGTTCCAACAGGGCGGCGCCTCTCAGTCGAATGCGTTCTGTCCCATCACGTCGCCCAGCTTGGGGGCGGTGGCGATCCGGAACGGAATGGCCGAGCGCGGTCTCGCCCTGGCGGAGAAGATGGCGGCCACGATCCTGGACCGCGTCAAGGAGCCCTGGACCGGGCAGCTCTTCTTCAACAGCGTCACCGGGGAGTGGTTCTACGGCATCCACTACTCCGACTGCCTGGTGATGTGGGAGTTGATGTACTCGCTGCTCGGGGCGCGGATGGACATGCTGGAGCGCAGCCTGACGCTGGAGCCGGCGCGCGTGCCGGTGAAGGTGCCGCTGCTGACCCGCCTCTACTACGGGCAGGTCGAGTTCGCTGAGGACGCGGATTCCATCTCCCTGACTCTCACCAGCGCCAGGGAGAAGCCTACGCTCATAGACCGGCTGACCGTGTCGCTGCCGGAGACGACGGGGGCCATCAGGCCGACGGTGGCTGAGGGCCAGGTGCGCCGCATCGAGCAGGACGGGCCGGTGTGCGTCCTGGGCGGGGTGGCGATCCCGCCGCGCGGCCGGTTGATCGTGCGCTGGCCGCGGGTCGCGTGATCGGCCGAGAGGGAACCGGCCGGGCCGGCGATGCTTCGCGGACGCGGCCGCCTTGTCGGGATACTCTGAGGAAGAGGAGCAGTCATGGAGAAGCGTTCAGGGGTCACCTACCCCGGCTCAGTGGGCAAGGAACGGGGCATGGCCCTCGGCGGCCTAGGAACCTGCACCCTGCAAATCGGGCGCGACGGCGCGTTCCAGCAGATCCGCCTGCAGAACGACTGGACCGCCGCCATCCGCCCCACTCCGGCAGGCACGTTCTTCTCGCTACACGCCCGCCCCAAGGGCGGCAAGGGAGCCGGCCGCGTGCTGCAGCTCCAGGCGCCCGAAGGCCTGGATCCCGTGCAGGCGCTCACCTACACGGGCCG
>JACQGM010000204.1 GCA_016199585.1 Armatimonadota bacterium | reverse complement strand
GAGTCTGGTAAGCTGCTCATCGGCAGAGTAGATGGCGCTTAACACACCTCTGTTCTGCCACCGGGCGGCCCTGTTCTAAACATGGGCCGCCCGTCCGAATCCTGATTAGTCTAAACTCCAGGTCCCCAGCGGCCCCGAGAATGTCTACCGCCTGATTGACGAGCGCGTGACTCGCGACTTCAGCGTCTCGCAGCCGGATGTCCCGGTCCTGCACCGCGTTGCCGATGGGCAGGACTTCTACTTCGTCTTCAACCGGAGCGAGGAGTCGCGGAGCCTGGGCATGTCTTTCCGCGCGCGCGGGAAGCCCGAGCGTTGGGATGCCTGGACGGGCGCCACGGAGCCGATCGGGCGCTACCGCAGCGACGACCGCGGCACCCACCTGACGCTCGCCCTCGGCCCGTACGAGGCCACCGTGGTAGCCTTCACGGCGGCGGCCGATGCCCCTCACGTGGTCGCCAGCGATCTGGACGAGGTGACGGCGGTTGTGCCGGAGGGCGGCGGATTCCGCGTGGATGGGTGGTCGCGCACGGCGGGCGCCAAGAGCGCGACGGTGGTTCGGGCGGATGCCACCCGGCAGGCGCGCGGCACCGCGTCGGCGCCACCGCCCGCCGTCGCCCTGGACGGTCCCTGGGACTTCGAGCTGGCCGCGACTCTGGACAACCGCTGGGGGGACTTCCGCTGGCCCCCTGCGCCGGTGGTCCTGGGCGCCGAAGCCCGGCAGTTCCGCTACGCCGAGGAGACAGAACCGGATCCGGGATGGGAGAACCCGGACCTGGATGACACAAGCTGGCGGACGGAAAGCTATTCGTTCGGGCCTTACCTCTGGAAGCTGGGGCCGTTGCCCCCGGGGGCCGACGTGGCCGGGCTGGAGCGGGAGATTGCCCGTCTGAAGACGATCGGCGGCAGCGCCTCAGTACACGTAGGAGAGCAGGTCGTCTCGTGGGAACGCTACGCCTTCTCAAAGCGCTGGGGAATCGAGCGTGACCCGCTCCTGCTCCACCTGTAATTCGGTCCTCACGGCCTCAGAGGGCGGATTCCCGACGACTTCATTGACCTCGGCATCAACGAGCCCGGCACTGTATTCTATCTCTGGACTGCCATCCGCGCGTCTCGCGACATGGATGCGGAACTTGCCGTGCGCAGAGAGGTTCCCGACCGGCGATACCTGGAACCAGGATACACCCTGGATGACCGCGTTCCCGCTGAAGCATGGCTGGATGGTCGGCCTTTGACGGCCATCGCGGCTCGGGGGCAGGAGCGCGCCAGGCTCCGCGCCGGTACCCACACGCTTCTCGTGAAGCTGACGCAGCCACCCACTGTGGGCATGCGGGAGTATCACCCCGCGAGGGGGCGGCTGCGCGCCTACATCACGGTCACGCCCGCCGGGGAAGGGCAAGTGGACAGGCCGAAGCCCGAGCTGGCTCTGCGGTGGTTCGCGGTGCCGGGCAGTCTCACCTGGGACATCCTGCCCGAGGACCGTCCGCGTGCCTGTTGGTACCGGTTCACTGCACCGCCAGGATTGCGCGCCCTGGAGCTGGCGGTGCACGGCACGCCGCGCGTCTGGGTGGCGGGCCGTGAGGCGCGCCTGGAGGCGGGAGAGGAGAGGCCGGACGGGGCACGCGCCTGGCAGGCGGCGGTCGGCGATCCCCAGGCAGAGGCGACCGTTGCCGCCATCCGCATCGAGCCAGATCCCGGGATCTATGGGGGCGCCGCCATCCCGGAACCGGTCGCTCTGAAGTGCGCCCCGGGCCGGGTGGAGCTGGGCGAGTGGTCCGCCATCGGCCTGGCCACCTATTCCGGGACTGCGTGGTACCGCCGCACGTTCGCGCTGGACGATGACTACGCCGGCAAGCGAGTCATCCTGGACTTGGGGGACGTGGCCGGCTCGGCTGAGGTGTACATCAACGGGCAGCAGGCGGGCGTGCGGGTGGCTCCGCCGTGGCGCCTCGATGTGAGCGGAGTTGTGCGGCCGGGAGAGAACCGGATCGAGGTCTTGGTGGCGAACACTCTTGGCAGCCACTACAGCGTCGGCATTCCCACCCGCTACGTCTTCGAAGGGCAGACCCGTTCCGGCCTCATCGGCCCGGCGTCCCTGCGGGCCCTGGTCCCGACGGAACTCGTCACCGGCCTGCTGAAGCCGTAGGAGCACTTTGCCCCAGCCAGGCGCTGGCACCCGGTTGGGAGGCGCTATCTTGCGGCTGGTGACACCTTCTCTATCCCCCCCGCCGCGGGCCGGCCCGGCGCCGGCCTCGCGGGAGCTGCGCCTGGGCCGGGGGCGCGGGCGCTCATCAACGGCGCGGGCGCCCCCAGGCGGACGCACTCCCCCGCACAGCCTCCGCGTTGGGGCGAACGTCACGCTCGCCCATCCCCGTCCAGACCGGACCGGAGGTGCGCACCGTGCGCTGCGTTGCCGGCGAGTTTGCTCGGCGCCTGATCCTGGCCAGCCCTGCCGCCGAGTCATCCGCGGCGCCGCCCGGATCGCCGGAGCCTGTTGACATCAACACTCCCATCTGTTACAATGTAAGCGAGCGATTACTTACAAATGCCGGCGTCCCTGAGGGCCGGCCGGCGAGGGATTTGGGGGGCGGATGGCGGAGAAACGGCGGCGCTTGACCGGGGAGGAGCGGCGCGAGACGATCCTGGAGGCGGCCCTTGCGCTCTTCTCGGAGCGCGGCTTCACCGCGGCGACGACGCGAGAGCTGGCGGCGCGCGCCGGGATCACCGAGGCCGTGATCTACCGCCACTTCCGCAGCAAGGCCGAGGTCCTGCAGGGGGTGCTGGAGCACTACACGTTCCTGCCCGAGCTGCGTCGCTTCGCTGAAGTGCCGACCGACGCCCCGCTGCGCGACCAGTTCCTCGAGCTGGGGCGGAATTGGCGCCGTCTGGCGATGGAGACACGCCCTCTCTTCGCCCTCTTCCTCAGCGAGATGCACCGCGAGCCGGACCTGGCGCACACCCTGCGCGACGGACTGGTGCGCCAGGCGGTGACCCTCGTCGTGCGCGCGCTCAGGGCGCGCGCCGCCGCCGACGTTCCGGTCGAGCGCCTGGAGACGGCGGTTCGCCTCTTCTTCTCGTCGCTCTTATGGCACTTCGTCCTGGAAGAGCGGATGGGCGCCGAACCCAAGCCGGAGCAAGCGGAGGCACGCATGCAGGCGGGCGCCGACTTGATCGCGCGGGCGCTGCGGGAATAGCGCCCCGGAAGGCCGGGTGGCAGGAATGGCAGCGGGAGGCATCATCACGGAGCGACATCGGATGGATGGCATCCTGGTGGCGCGGGCGCAGGCGGGAGACCCGGACGCGTTCGAGCAGCTCTATGCCCGGCACCAACGCCGGGTCTATCGGCTGGCTCTGGGCATGTTGCGCAACCTGGAAGATGCCGAGGATGTGACCCAGGAGACCTTCCTGAACGCCTACCGGGCGCTCCCCGGCCTCGCCGACGGGCAGGCGTTCCACGCCTGGACGACGCGCATCGCCGTCAACCTCTGCCGCCGTCGGGCGCGCGTGTCCGGCTCCCGTTCGCTCCTCTCCCTCGATGCCGAGAACGCCGATACCGGCGAGTGCCTTCAGATTCCGGATGCCCGCCCCCTGCCCGAAGAAGCTGTGCAGGTGGGAGAGCTGCGCCGGGAGGTCCGCTCTGCCATCGCGGGCCTGCCGCGGGAGTTCCGGGAGGTGGTCATCCTCCATGAGATGGACGGCCTGAAGCTGCACGAGGTCGCTCAGGCGCTCGGCGTGCCGCTCGGAACGGCGAAGTCACGCCTGTCGCGAGGACGGAAGTACCTGAAGCGGGCGCTCTCGGCTTACGTGTGCGCCGGCGACCGGCTCGCGCCCCCGCGCAGACGTGCCGCCCCGCTCCTGCTTGCGGGGTGCTCGTTGTAGCAGCGCGTGCCGGGGCACCGGCGCCCCTCGCGGCGCGGCAGGGAACCTTGCAGGCCGGGGCGAATCCTCTCTCCTGGGGGCCGTGCTCGAGCGGAGGCCGGGATGGAGCCGGCGGCGGCTCATCCAGGAGCCACATCGGCGCGCTGCCCATGTCCTTGCGACCCCCGAGCGCCGGCGGGTGAGCGCAGCGGCGCGTGCCATCATGACGAGCGGATGGCCGGGCGGACGGCGGTCATCAGCGGCTCGGCGGGTCCGGCTCTCTCCGCGTGCCGGGAGAAACGGCAACTGTTCCTCAAGGAAGGGTTCCCAATGAAACCAAGACACGCAGCCCTGGCGGCCATCGCGGTGATCCTGGTCGTGGGCGGCTTGCGTACCATGCGCGCAGCCGGGCGACCGGGCCCCGGGGCGGCGCCGGGCAAGCCGGCGGCCACCCGGGAGGAGTACGCCGTCCCGGTCGAGGTGGCGGTCGCGCGTCAGGGGGAGATGCTCCATGCCCTGGAGGTGACCGGCACGCTGAAGAGCGACCACGACGTGCATATCACCTCGAAGGTCCCCGGCAAGGTGGCCGCCGTAGCCGTGAAGGAGGGCGACCGGGTGCGCGCGGGCCAGCTCCTGGTGACGCTGGAGGAGACGGATCTGCGGGCGCAGGCGGATCAGGCGCGGGCCTACTTGCGCTCCGCCGAGGAGCGACTGACCCAGTCGAAGGCCGCTGAATCGCTGCGTTACGCGCAGACCGACGCGCAGATCGAGCAGGCGGATGCCAATCTCCGGGCCGCGCGCGTGCGCCTGCAGCAGCTCGAGGCCAACATTCGCATGACCGATGCCTCCGCCCGTGGCGCCGTGGCCCGCGCGGAGTCGGGGCTCAAGGCGGCGCAGGAGGGCCTGCAGGTGGTGAAGGAGGGCGCCCGCTCTCAGGAGCGCCGCGTGGTAGAGAATGCCGTCGAGCAGGCGGATGTGAACCTGGACTCGGCGCGCTCCCGGGTGACGCGCCGCCGCGAGCTCTTCCGCCAGGGGGCCATCTCGCGCGAGGACCTGGACGAGTGGGAGAAGCAGCTCAAGCTTGCGGAGGCCCAGCACAACTCCGCCGTGCAGCAGCGCGACCTGGTTCGCGAGGGGGCGCGCAGCGAAGAGGTGCGCATCGCGGAGGAGCAGGTGCGCCAGGCTGAAGAGGGCCTGCGCGAGGCCCGGGCGGGCCTGGAGCGCACCCAGGTGAGCAAGGATGAGCTGGCCGCGGCGCGCGAGCAGGTGGCGCAGCTCGTCGCCGCCTACAAGGTGGCGCAGGCGAACAAGTCTCAGTACCAGATTGTGCCGAGCGAGATCGCCGCCGCCGAAGCCGGGGTGGACCAGGCGCGCGCTCAGGTGGCGCTGGCCGAGGAGCAACTCGCCAATGTCCGCATCGTCTCCCCCGTGGATGGCGTCATCGCCAGCCGAACGGTGAACGCGGGCGAGAGCATCGGCACCGGCAACCCGCTGGTGAACGTCGTGGCCGTGAATAGTGTCTACTTCGAAGCCCAGGTGCCGGAGTTGAGCATCGGCGCGGTGCGCTCCGGCATGCGCGTGCGTATCACGATTGATAGCCTGCCGGGAAGAACCCTCGCGGGCATGGTGCGTGAGGTGATCCCGGTGGCTAACGCCGACAGCAAGAGTTTCCGCGTGCGCATCGCGGTCTCCGGCGCCGTCTCCCTGCCCGTCGGCGCCTTCGCCCGGGGCCGGGTAGAGATCGGCCGGACGGAAGACGCCCTGCTGCTGCCGAAGGACTGCCTGATGAGCCTGGCCGGCGAGACCTATGTCTTCGTCGTCACCGACGGCAGCGTCCGCCGCCAGACCGTGAAGCAGGGAGAGAGCGACGCCGCCAACGTGGTCATCCTTTCCGGCGTCAAGCCGGACGACCGTGTCGTCACCGGCGGGGCGACCTCGCTGAACGACGGGGACCGGGTCAAGGTGGTCGTAGGGCGGTGAGGGTGTGGGGGTGTGGGAGT
>JACQGM010000210.1 GCA_016199585.1 Armatimonadota bacterium | reverse complement strand
ATACCGGGTGGCACCAACCCCCGTCTCCCACAGCGGAACCCGACGCCCCCGGGAGTGTCCTGAGAGTACCGAACCCCTCTGCCGGCGAGACGCGGAGCCCCGGGGGTGGGCCTCCTCCGCCCTGCTGAAGCGGATCCGGTGGGCGCGCGCGTTTTGACGCTCCCCGGGGTTCGTGGTATAATGGCGCCGCAATGAGGGATGAGAGCAAGGGGGTGGGCCTCTGCGCGCCGGCGGTGGCGCCGGAGCGGGTGGCGCGCAGCGCGGCGGCGCTCCCGGTATCGCTGGCGGTGCGCGACCTGGCCAAGGGGTACGGGGCGCGCGGGCTCTTCCGGGGGGTCGGCTTCGAGCTGGCGCCGGGCCAATCGCTCGCCGTCACCGGCCCGAACGGATCGGGGAAGTCCACGCTGCTGCGGATCCTGTGCGGGCTGGCGCGGCCGACGCGGGGGGTCGTCGAGTACCGCATCGCCGGGCGACCGGCGACCGCGCGCGAGCGCCGGAGCTTGATCGGCCTGGTGGCCCCCGACCTGGTGCTCTACGACGAGTTGACGGCCGTGGAGAATCTGCGCTTCTTCGCGCGCGTGCGCGGCCTGCGCCGCGCGGAGGGGGCGCTGGCGCACCTGCTGGCGGAGGTGGGCCTCGGGGGGCGCGGCGATGACCTGGTCGGGACTTACTCCTCCGGGATGCGCCAGCGCCTGAAGTACGCATTCGCCCTGCTGCACCGGCCGCCGATCCTCTTTCTGGACGAGCCGACGGCCAACCTGGACGAGGCGGGCACCCTGTTTGTCCGCGAGTGCATCGCCCGCCAGCGCGCGACCGGGATCCTGGTTGTTGCCACGAATGAGCGTGAAGAGCTACGATACGGAGACCGTGTCCTCCGGCTGGGCGGCTGAGGCGGGCGCGGTCTTCCTCAAGGACCTGCGCGCGGAGCTGCGCACGCGCTACGCTCTGAATGCCATGGCGATCTTCGCCGTGACGACGCTGGCGGTCGTCAGCTTCTCGCTGGGGCCGTATGCCCTGCCGCCGAAGGCGCTGTCGGCGCTCCTGTGGGTGGTGATCTTCTTCTCCGCCGTCGCCAGCCTGTCGCGCGTCTTCCTGCACGAGGAGGAGGGGCGCACGGCGGCGGCGCTGCGCCTGGCGGCGGAGCCGGTACACGTCTACGCCGGCAAGCTGCTGTTCAACGTGGGCTTGCTGGGGGCGCTCGATGTGCTGCTGGTGCCGCTCTTCCTCGGGCTGATGGCGGCGCCGGTGGGCAATCCGGGCTTGCTGGCGTTGGTCGTGCTCCTGGGAAGCCTCGGTCTGGCGAGCGCATGTACCATCGTGGCGGCGATCATCTCGAAGACGGGGGCGAAGAGCGCCCTCTTCGGCGGGCTGGCGTTTCCGGTGCTGCTGCCGCTCCTTCTGGCGGCGGTGAGCGGCACCACGCGCGCCCTGGAGGGCGTCGGGCTCGGGGCGGCATGGCCCGAGCTGCGGCTGCTCCTCTCCTTCGCCGTGGTGATGACGACGGCGTCGCTGCTCCTCTTCGAGTTGATTTGGAACGAGTGATGGGGTGAACCTGTACCTGGACGTGTGCTGTCTGAATAGACCGTTCGATGACCAGACACAGCCCCGGATTCGCCTCGAGGCAGAAGCGGTGCTCATGATCTTGCAGCAGGTGGCGGCGGGACAGGCGCGCTGGATTGGGAGTGAGGTGCTCGGACTGGAGATCGAGCAGACGCCCGATCCCGATCGGAAGGAACGAGTGCGATTGCTCACAAGCGGCGCTCAGTGCAGTGTTGTTGTTGGGGAGACCCACGTGCAGCGGGCCGAGCAACTGGTCGGGGTGGGATTCCACCCGTTGGATGCGCTGCACATCGCGTGTGCCGAGGCTGGTGGCTCGGATATGTTCCTGACCACCGACGACCGGCTCCTGCGCGTAGCGCGGCGCTGTGTATCCCACCTGCACATCCGGGTGGAGAACCCCCTGACGTGGCTTCAGGAGACGATGGGGATATGAGCTCTTCGTTGACTCTGGATCAGATCCGTCTGGCCGGGCTAGACGCCCTGGCGCGGGAGTTGGGGCCCGTGGGAATGGTGCGCTTCCTTCAGCAGTTCGAGACGGGCCGGGGTGACTACTCGGCGGAACGGCACGAGTGGCTCAGCGGGCGCACCGTGCGGGAGTTCGTGTCAGAACTCCGCCGGCAGCGTCCGGCGTCCGGTGCTGTACAGGGACGGAACAGCGTCTCGGACGCCTCGCCCTGAGGACAAGCAGGGCTCTGCGGCTTGGGGAGCATGATGCCAGTGCAGGGAGCAGACCGGCACATGTCAGCACCTTACGGGCTCCTGTGCGGCCTGTGGATCGCCGCCGTGGTCACCACCACGTCGCTGCTGCTGTTCGAGTTGACTTGGAGCGAATGAGGAAGAACGCCATGGCAGCATCCGAGGAGACAAAGCAGCGTTTCGCGGAGGAGGAGCAGGCGTACTGGCGCCAGCGCGACGAGCTGCTGGCGCGCTACCTGGGCAAGTGGGTCGCCATCGTCGGCGGCCAGGTGGTGGCGGCCGGTGACCAGATGAACAGGGTTGCGGCTGAGGCATTCCGCAAGACCGGCAGCGGCTTGATGTACGTCAACCGAGTCGGTGGCGAAGACGTGGTGTTCCGGGTTCGACGGGCTGCAACCGGGCGCTTCGATCGGGCCTACAGCCCTTCCATGCCGATGATGCCGGCGACCGTGAGCGACGTGCGTGAGACCGTCGGCACCGAGGCCACTTTCGTAGTTGATACGGGCGCCGATGTCACGCTGCTTCGCGGTGAGGTGGCCGATGACGCAAACGCATGGAACGATCTGGCCGGTCGCTTCCGTGTGGCAGGCATTGGAGGCACGGGGGAGGTTCGACAGTTCTACAATGCGCTCGTCCATATCGCAGGGCGAGGCGTGCTGGTGACCAGCGACTGCCGCGACGATATTGACGAGGACATCCCGGGCCGCGCTGTGATCAACGAGTTCCGGCTCACCGTTTCGGCCAAGGAAGACCGGGTGGAGTTCGCGTGGGTGGATGAGACGTAGGCTCATCCCGATGCCGGGGGCATAGCACCGCATGTCAACGTCTTACAAGCTCTTGTGCGGTCTCTGGATCGCCGCCGTGATCGTGGCCGGTTTCCTTTTCGTGGGGCCCGCCGACGGGTTCCGGGAGCCGGAGGCGGCGCGGATTATCTTCTACCACGTGCCGGTGGCCTGGCTGGCGGTGCTCGGCTTCCTCACCGCGATGGTGAATGCCATCCGTTACCTGCGCAGCCGCCGGATCGAGCATGACGTGCGCTCCGCGAGCGCGGCGGAGATGGGCTTCCTCTTCTGCATCCTGGCCACCATCACCGGCGCGATCTTCGCCAAGGCGCAGTGGGGCATGGCCTGGAACTGGGACCCGCGCGAGGTCTCCATCTTCGTGCTCCTGTTGATCTACGGCGCCTACTTCGCGCTCCGCTCCGCCATTGACGATGACGAGCGCCGGGCGTCGCTCAGCGCGGCTTATGCTGTTCTCTCCGTGCCGCCGATGCTCTTCCTAGTGTTTGTGCTCCCCCGCATCGTCTTCTCGCTCCATCCGTCGAACACGATGAAGTCGGGGGGGATGAGCCCGGATTACCGGCTGGTGTTCTTCGCGGCGCTCATCGGGTTTACGCTGCTGTGGGCCTGGATCTACCGCCTGAAGGTGCGGGTGGAGGAGATGCGGAGGGTGGCGCGGGGATAGCAGTCCGCCCGGCGATGAATCGCCGGGCTGCCAAACGGCGCCGGATGAATCCGGCTCGGGGAGGCGGTAGGGCACAGAAGCGTTGGCCCCTCAGCCCCATTCATGGGGCGCTGTTTCGCCGCCGGGCGATTCATCGCCCGGCGGCTGCCCAGGGAGGGGCACCGTGAGAAAGCGAGCGTGGGTCCTCGCGATGGCGGCCGTGGAGCGCGAAGTCCTGGCGACTGGGCGCTACAACGGTCGGTGGTTCGTGGCAAGGGGGCTGCTGGTGAAGCACGGCAACCCCTACCGCGAGGACGGCGGGGGTTAGGCAGCATTGGTCTGACAGCTTGGGAGAGCCTCTGCCGAAGGAATCGGCGCGGAGCGTGTTGGCATCCAAGCTCTCGGGGAGGGATATGTCGCCACTTTACTCGGTGATGGTTGTGACGCTGGTGGTCTGGGTGGGCCTCTTCCTCTACCTGTGGCGCCTCGACGCCCGGGTGAAGGAGACGGAGAGGCGGCTTGCGGGCGGGTCCGCCGCTGCGGTGGCGGAGGCGCCGGAGGCGGTGATCGAGACTCAAGGAGGCGCGCGGTGAGGAAGTCCACCCTCGTCGGGTTGGTGGTCATCGTCGGCTTCGTGGCCTTCGGGGCGAGCGCCTTCCGTAACGCGGCGACGCCCTACGTCAGCTTCGCCGAGGCCCGCGCCGCGCAGTCTACGGTGCAGGTGAAAGGCTCGCTGGACACGAACTCGATCCGCGTGGATCGGGGAACGCACGCGCTCTGCTTCGATCTGGTGGACGAGACGGGCGGGAAGATGCCCGTCTCCTACGCGAAGCCGGAGCCGGGCAACTTCCGCCAGGCGACCGAGGTGGTGGCCGTGGGGCGCTACAATGGCCGCGAGCTGCAGGCGGAGAACCTGCTGGTGAAGTGCCCGAGCAAGTACCAGGGGCGGGGCACCGAGCATCCGGAGGATGCGAAGATCCCCTCGGGCGAGTCATGAGCGGCTACTACCCGGTCGCGCTGAAGGTGGGGGGGCGCCGCGCCGTGGTGGTCGGCGCCGGGGCGGTGGCCCTCCGCAAGGTGGAGACGCTGCTGGAATGCGGCGCCGTCGTGTGCGTGGTGGCCCCCGAAGCGGTGCCCGAGGTAACGCGGCTGGCCGATGAGGGCTGTCTGGAGCTTCGCCGGCGCGCCTACGAGCCGGCCGACCTGGAGGGCGCCTTCCTGGTTGTCGCCGCTACGGACTCTCCCGCAGTCAACACCGGCGTTGCGGAAGACGCGCGCGCGCGCGGGGTGCTGGTGAACAGCGCCGATCCCCCGGAGGTCTCCGACTTCCTGGTGGCCTCCGGTATCCGTCGCGGCGACCTGCAGATCGGCATCTTCACCGGCGGCGCCAGCCCGGCGCTCTCCCGGCGCATCCGGGAGCGGCTCGAGACGGTCATCGGCCCGGAGTACGGGGAGCTGGCAGCCCTGCTGGGGCGGCTGCGGCCGGAAGTCATCGCCGCGCGCCCCACCGACCGCGCGCGCGCCCGCGTCTGGCACCGCATCCTGGATTCGGACGTTCTGGAGCTGCTGCGCGCCGGCCGCGCCGCTGAGGCGGAAGCGCGCGCACGGGGGATCATTGGAGATTATGGAAGTATAGAGATATTGAAATAGGGGCGCAGGCAGGACGAACCGCACCGATCATCCGGACTCCTGATGCCGCTATTTCCATATTTCAATATTCCTATATTTCCATGGCTCAACTCCCCGGGGAGGCAGAGAGTGGTAAACGGTTACGTAGACCTGCGCTCGGACACGGTGACGCAGCCGACGCCCGCCATGCGCGAGGCGATGGCGCGCGCCGAGGTGGGCGACGACGTCTTCAACGACGACCCGACGGTCCACCGGCTGGAGGAGATGGCGGCCGCTCGCATGGGCCAGGAGGCGGGGCTCTTCGTCGCCAGCGGCACCATGGGCAACCTGGCGGCGCTCCTCACCCACTGCCGCCGCGGCGATGAAGTGATCGCGGGCGATCGCTCGCACACCATCACCAGCGAGCAGGGGGGGATGGCCGCCCTCGGCGGTCTGGTGCCCCGCCCCCTCCCCAACCAGCCCGACGGCACCTTGCGCCTGGAGGAGATCGAAGCCGCCATCCACGGCGAGGACACCCATCACGCGCGGACGCGGCTCGTCACCATCGAGAACACCCACAACTTCGTCGGCGGGGTGGCGCTCGATGCTGCCTACACCCGCGCCGTGGCCGACCTGTCGCGGCGCCGCCGCTTGAAGCTGCACATAGACGGCGCCCGGATCTTCAACGCGGCGGTGGCCCTGGGCGTGCCCGCCGCCGACCTGGTGGGTGGCGCCGACTCGGTGACCTTCTGCCTCAGCAAGGGGCTGAGCGCCCCCGTCGGCTCGGTGCTGTGCGGGACGCGGGAGTTCATCGCCGAAGCCCGGCGCGCCCGGAAGGTGCTGGGCGGGGGCATGCGCCAGGTGGGCGTGCTGGCCGCCGCCGGCATCGTGGCGCTGCAAACGATGGTGGACCGCCTGGCCGAAGACCACGCCAACGCCCGTCGGCTGGCGGAGGGCCTGGCGGCGATGCCGGGGTTCGTCGTGGACCTGAGCCGCATTCAGACCAACATCGTCTTCTTCGATCTATCGCCGGACGTTCCGATGGACGCGCCGGAGGTGCAGCAGCGGGTGGCGCGGCAGGGCGTCCTCCTGATGGCGATGGGCCGGCGCCGCTTCCGCGCCGTCACCCATGCCGGCGTCACGGCCGAGGAGATTGGCCGAGCCTTGACGGCGGTGGCCAAGGTGATGGCATGACCGCGTGAGGGAGCCTCGCGGGAGGCTCCCTCTCTCCAGGGGTGTGCTTGATCGTGCAGATTCTGCTCGTCGGTGTGAACCACAACACGGCCCCGCTGGCCGTGCGGGAGCGCCTGGCGTTCGGGAAGGCGGACGCGGGCCTCGCCGCCCGCCGCCTGCTGGAAAGCGAAGGCGTCCGCGAGGCGGTGGTGCTCTCGACCTGCAACCGCACCGAGATCTACGCCGCGCTGGATCGCCCGGAGCGTACCCCCCTGGTCCGCCTGCTGCTGGACTGCGGCATCTCGGAGAAGGAACTCGCCGGCTGCCTCTTCGTGCAACAGGGGGATGCCGCCGTTCACCACCTGCACCGCGTCGCCGCCGGGCTGGACTCGATGGTCCTCGGGGAGGCGCAGATCCTCGGGCAGGTGAAGGAGTCGCTGGCGCTGGCGCAGGAGGCCGGCACCGTCGGCGCGACGCTCGACCGTCTCTTCCGCAGCGCCACCACGGCGGGAAAGCGGGTGCGCACCGAGACCGGACTGGCGCGCGGCGCCGTCTCCATCAGCCACGCGGCGGTGGAGCTGGCGAAGCGGATCTTCGGCGACCTGCGCGGGCTGAGCGCGATGATCCTCGGGGCCGGGGAGATGAGCAAGGTGGCGGCCCGCCTCCTTGCCGATGCCGGCGTCGCCTCCATCCTGGTCGCCAACCGCACCTACGAGCGTGCCGTGGGCCTGGCTGAGGGCCTGGGCGGGAAGGCGGTGCGCTTCGACGAGTTCCCTGGGCACGTGGCGAGGGCCGACGTGATCATCTGCTCCACCGCGGCGCCGCACCCGGTGGTCCGGCTCGATGCGATGCGCCCCCTGGTGGCCGCGCGCCGCGGCCGCCCGCTCTTCCTGATTGACATCGCCGTGCCGCGTGACGTGGAGCCGGAGGTGGGCGACCTGGACGGCGTCTTCCTCTTCACGATTGACGATCTGCAGGCCGTGGTGCGCGAGAACCTGGCCGAGCGCGCGGGCGAGATCGCGGCCTCGGAGGCGATTGTGCGGGAAGAGACCGGCCACTTCCTGCAGTGGCTCCGTTCGGCCTCGGCCGGGCCGCTGCTGGCGGCGCTCCAGCAGAAGGGCGAGCTGGTGGTGCAGGGCGAGTTGGCGAAAATCCGGGGCCGCCTGCAGCACCTCTCCGAGCGCGACTGGCAGCTCGTGGAAGTGGTAGCCCGCGGCGTCGCCAAGCGTCTCCTCCGCGATCCGATCCTGGCGGTGAAGCGTCTCGCTGCGGAGGAGGATGCGCGCCATCCCCTGGACGTGGCCCGGGAGCTGTTCGAACTCTCGCCGACGCCCGTGGGACGCGAGGGGGAGCAGTAGCCCGCAGCTTGCAGCGAGCGCATTCGCGCCAGGGCCGGTCGTTCCGCGCCAGGAGCGGTGGTCACACGAATGGGTTGGTGTAGCGCACGCCCTCGATCTCCGTCTGTCCGGGCGTGTCCTCGGTGTAGATAGCGGCGCACCTCCGGCTTTCGCCGCCGCCCAGATGAGGGCATCCCAGATGGCAAGTCGGTACCGCTCGACGCCATCCAGGGCACGCAGGACGGTCGAAGCGGTGAGTGGCAGGATCTCACAGGATGCGGCCATGTCGTGAACGGCTTCCACCGCCTCGTCGTGCGTCAGTGACGGCGGTTTGCCGGATCGAGCTATCCGGCCGTAGAACTCGTTGAGCACCTGCACGCTGTAGGTGAGCCTGTCGCCCGCCCACAGCCGGCTCAGGATGGCGCGTGCAGCCCTCTGCTTCGCCGGGTCCGTGGGGTCGTGCGCATAGACCACGATGTCGGTGTCTACCAGCGCCCTTTCGTCCTGGGTCATGCTCATCTCTTTCGTGCCCGACGCTCGTCCAGCTCGCGCATGCGCTCCTCGTAGCTCTCATCCCGATTGAACTTCTCGCCGCCGAAGCTGATGCCCCTCTCCATGCGCTCGAACATGCGCTGCGCCGCTGCCCGGCGCTCCTCCGCGGATGCGTTCTCCTCCCGATCGGCAGCGGGCAGGAACGTCACCAACACCCGCGCCTCTCGCGCCCCGTCGGGCGTTTCCGCCAGCTCGATCTTGCCTTCTCTGTAGAACCCCTCCACCGTCAACACCGGCATCTTCCCTCCTCCTCAAGCAGATGATACCCTCGCTCGCCAGGGCCTTTTCATCACTGCCACACGATGCGCCCCGGGGGGCAGGGGATGGCCTGCATCCACCCAAACCCCTGCCCTGCGAGAGCGTTGGTCGCTGGTCCGAAGCGGGGGCATGGGCTGTTCGCCTCGGAGACGGTCATGCCCTACCGGGCACCAGCAGGGCATGAAATGGGGCGACAGCCCCATTTCAAGGTAGCGCCGGTGCCTGACCGGCTGGAGGCAGGATGAGGGGGGTGCGCTCGCCATGTGACCAGCCCGATTCTCGGGCGCTCCGGGCAGTCTCCGGGGTGCGCCTGGTGGTCGAGGGCACTACGAGCCCCAGGGCGGTGGGGTAATGATGAGGCCCTACT
>JACQGM010000208.1 GCA_016199585.1 Armatimonadota bacterium | reverse complement strand
GGAGCGGGCCGGCACAGAGGACGGCCCCTACGGTCATATGCGGTACGTAGGGGCGCTGCTCCGTCCGCGCCCGCCGCTGCTCCGTCCGCGCCCGCCGGTGCTCCGTCCGCGCCCGCCGCCACGGGCATCTTGGGTACGCAGGGGCGCGTTGCGCACCTGCTGAGTCTGGTCTGTGCTTCCCGCTTCGTGGTATAATGGGGGCGTGGGGAGCGATTTCGGTGCCACCGCGCCATGCTCTGCGCGTGCGCTGCGGGAACCGCGCCGATCAGGCAACGGCCCCCGGGGTCATCGCCCCACGCGGGCCGAAGCCCGCTGCGCGAAAGCCGGTCGGGCGATGCGCAGGGAGGAGGATGCAGAATGGGCACGACAGCCACCTTGCTGCGGGCCGTGCCGCCCGGGCTGGCGCCGCAGCCGGTCCCGCCCCTGGAGAACGGCGAACGCTTGACCCTTCCCGAGTTCGAGCGCCGCTACGAGGTGGCGCCTGAGGACCTCAAGGCGGAACTCATCGAGGGGGTAGTCTACATGTCATCGCCAGTGCGCGGCAAGGTACATGGAAGGCAGACGTTCCGGTTGAGTTGGTGGCTCGCCCACTACTCGCTGTTCACGCCCGGGACAGAGGGATACGACAACACCACCGTCCGGCTGGACGTGGACAACGAGCCGCAACCGGATGCTTTTCTCCTGATCCTCCCCGAGTTCGGGGGGCAGTCGTCCATGAGCGACGACGGCTACAACGAGGACGCGCCCGAACTCGTCGCCGAGGTGGCGGCCAGCTCTCGCAGCATCGACCTCCACGCCAAGTTCAACGCCTACCGGCGCAACCGCGTGCGCGAGTACCTCGTCTGGCGGGTCCTGGACGGCGAGCTGGACTGGTTCGTCTGGCGTGAAGGGGAGTACCAGCGGCTGATCCCCGATGACACGGGCATCTACCGCAGCGAGGTGTTCCCCGGCCTCTGGCTGAACGCGCCAGCGCTCCTGCGCGACGACAGGCCGGCCGTACTGCAGACCCTCCAGGCCGGACTTGAGAGCCCCGAACACGCCGACTTCGTCGCCGCCTTGCAGGCGCGCGACTGAGGCCATCGCGCATCAGGCGCCGGGTCGGTCACTCCGCCCTCCCGACAACCCGGCCCACCATCCGCAGGCACCCCTCGATGATCATCCCGGCGGCCGGCGGATCCACGCGGCAGGCGTGGGTCACCTCGTAGCCCCCCTCGGGGTAGGCTTCCGGCACGGGCACGTAGCCGATGCTGCCGTTGGTGTAGCCGAGGAAGAAGGTTTCGGGGGCGGGGGAGCGCTCCTTCACGGCGCGGCCGATCTCGTTGAAGATCTCGCCGGGGGCGCCAGCGAGCACCACGGGCCCCAGGCGCAGCGCCTGCACCTCGGCCGCGATGGACGGCAGGGGGTCGCCTGAACAGAGGCTGTCGAGCTGGCGGCGCGCCCGCTCCAGGCGCCGCTCCGTCCATTGGATCGCGCCGGGGTCGGCGCCGCGTGCCCGCTGATCGGCCGACTGGCGCTCCAGCGCCGCCACCTGCTCCCGGCCCTCGGCCTCCGAGGCGAAGGTCATCGCCGGCAGGGCGAGCGTCTCGGAGGCGACGGCCACGCCGGCGGCGGGCGCGGATGAGACTCGCTCCCGGGTGCGCACCACGTCGCAGGCGAGGATCGTGCCCTGCTGGCGGGCGGGTTCGTTGTCCGGTTCCATGCGCCGCGTGTTGATGTTCGCTCCCGCCCCCTGAAGGAAGAGGCAAGGCGCTTCGGTGAGCTGCTCGACCACCGCGCGCGTCCGGCCGGGGTAGTCGGCGGAGATGAGGCGCACGCTGCCCCCCTGACTGACCGGGTGGCAGGCGAAGTTGGCGAGGGTAGCCAGCGGGCGCCCATCGGCGCCGTCGAAGCGGATCACGCCCACCTCGCGGTCAATCGGGCCGTCCGGGTTGTGCCCGAGCTTGATCGTGCCGTCCGACAGGCGCTCACGGCGGTTGATCCCGATGTCGCTGCTCCCCCGCCCGACGCCGATGCGCGCTTCCTGCAGCTTCGCCGCCGCTTGCTGGACGGCCCCGGCCAGCAGGTGGGGAAGCACGCGGATGTAGGCGGCCACGTCGGCCTCCGGCTCGCCGTGGTGCGGCATCCCTACCGATGGGCCGTAGTGGGTGTGGGAGCAGGAGACCATCACGTGGGCGGCGGGGATGTCCGTCCGCCGGGCCACCTCCGCACGGACCTCGGCAACGCGGTCGGCGTCGAGGCCGAGGAGGTCGCAGGTGATCAGGGCGGCCCGGGCGTCGCCGCTGGAAGCCACCAGGGCGGTGGCGTAGAGGTCGTCGTGAAGGCCGAGCGCGGGCCCGCGCCCCGCGAACCCGACGAGTTGGATGCCCACAGGTGGGGTGATCGTGGCGCGCGCCACGCCGACTTGCAGGGGAGCAGCCATGTCCGCCTCCTCACCGATGCACGATTCCTGTCGCTCTCAGCCTCCGGATTTCGGTGGGCAGTGAGCAGTTCCTTCAGAGAGGCGATGCGATCCATCTGGGGTCCCCGGCGCCCGTCGGACGGGAGCAGGAGATGCCCGATCGGTGGTGAACACAGGCGGCATGGACACCACGGCGTCTACTTCCACCATCCGTCTCGGGATCGTCGGCTGCGGGCGGATCCTGCCCGCCCACCTGCGCGGCCTGCGCCTGCTGCACGAGGCCGGTGTTGACTTCCACATCAGCGCCCTCTGCGACGTGCGCGTCGAGGATGCGCTCATGTTCCGCCGCAAAGGCGAGGGTCCCCCGCCTCGGGCGCCGGTCGGTCGCACCCCCGGCGATCCGCTCAGCGCGCCCCACCTCTACCTGGATGAGGTGCAGGGCACCGACGTGCCGGTGGCGATCTTCACCGACTACCGCGCGATGCTCCGGCGCGGCCCGGTGGATGCGGTCCTCGTTCTCACCTCGCTCTCCGCTCACCACCAGGTGGCCCTGGCTGCACTGGAGGCGGGCAAGCACGTCTCGGTCGAGAAGCCGGTCGCCGTGAGCGTGCGCGCCGCCCGGCGCGTAGTGGAGGCAGCGGAGCGCGCCGGCAAGGTGCTCCACGTCGCCGAGGTGGTTCGCTACTCCGAGCGCTCCCGGGCGACGCGCCTGGCGGTGTCGCAGGGCGTCATCGGCGACGTGCAGATCTGGGCCTCCGGCAGCGTGGGGGGTGTCTGGTCGCCGGACAGCATCGCGGCCGACACCGCCTGGCGGCACCGGAAGGTGCTGGCGGGCGGCGGCCCGGCGATTGACCTGGGGGTTCACGCGCTGAGCAATGTGCGCCACGCGTGCGGCGAGGTGGAGTCCATGATCGCCAGTGCGCGCACCTTCGAGCCGGTGCGCTTCCGCCGTGACGCCGGCGGGGAGGTCCTCGAACAGGTGGATGCGGACGTGGAGGACACCTTCTTCGCCAGCTACGCCCTTTCCAGCGGCGGGGTGGGACAGTTGGCGGCCTCCTGGGCCGGGCACGGCGAGGCGGTGGGGATGCCCCAGGCGATCTACGGCAGCAAGGGGTCCATCCAGTCGGGCAACCTGCAGAATGACGACGGCCTGAACGAGCCGCTCGTCGAGTGGTATCGCCGCCACGTGGACCCCGAGGAGCGCGCGCGGCGCTTCCCCTTCGGCCTGAGCGACGGCTTCGCGCTGGAGAACCTGGATTTCCTCGGCGCCATCGCCGCCGGGGCGCAGGCCGAGTACACCGGCCTGGAGGGCCTGAAGGACCTGGCGGCCGCGATGGCGATTCTCGAATCGGCGCACGCCGGCCGCTCCGTGCGCGTGGCCGACGTGGAGTCCGGCGCCGTGCGCGACTACCAGAAGCCGATTGATGCGCACTGGGGATTGTGATCCGGCGATGGTCACGCTACGCGGGAATGCGTGGGCGCTGAAGGAAGAAGCCGTGGGCGTGTCGAAACGGCAGGAAAGCGCGCCCGGTGTCCTCGCGAGAGGCCAGGATCCGGCTGCGCGCAGAGGGTTGGCGCCACCTGCGGCCGGAGGGCAGCCATGCTCCAGGCACCCGCAACACAACACGATGAGTCGGTCGGCGCACGGGCGCCCTTCAACGTGGAGCCGTGCCGGCGCGACCCGGTGTGCGCGCTCCTGCGGCTGCGCTGGGGCCTGGGGCCCGGGGGCGGCGCTCTGCTCTTCCTCATCGTGTTCCTCGGCGGCAACTTCCTGATGTCCGCGTTCAGCGGCACCGCCTTCCCGCGACCGGGGCTCGACCAAGCGTTCGTCCAGGACACGATCGCCTGGTTGATCTACGGGCTGATCGTGCCTGCCGCGGCCCTCCTGGCGCTGCGCTTCTACGCTCAGGTGGGGAGCACCTTCGAGCGCCTCTACGCCGACGGCGTGGTGCAGGCGCCCCTCGGCGAGTACAACCGTTTCCTCGACCAGCTCCATCGCCGCTACAACGCGCCCGGCGTTCATGTCGGCGTTCTCGCCATGGCCGCCGCCATCTACGGGTTCATGGTCTACCATAATCAGCACGACAGCGTGCGCGCCTGGCTCGATTGGGGGATGGGCATCGGCGCCGCCTACCAGTTGGCGGTCGGCATCATCCCCTGGTACTCGGCGCTGCTGCTCCTGGTCAAGGCGGTGGTCACCGGCCGGGCGATGCAGCGCGTCTTCGATTGGCCGGTCAACATCCAGCCGCTGCACCCGGACGGCTGCGGCGGCCTGCGCCTGCTCACCGACATCAGCGTGACCATCGCGCTCTTCACGGCGCTGCTCGCGCTCGCCATGGTGCTCTTCATCCGCGCGGGCACGCCGCTCGTCTCGATACCGGTGGCGGCGGCGCTCAGCCTGATGGTGCTGACGCCGGTGGCGTTCGCCGTCTGCCTCCACAGCGCGCACCGGGCCATGGCAAGGGCGAAGTCGGCGCTGCTGGCTCGGGTCAGCCAGCAGGCGCAGCCCAGCTACCAGGCGCTGTGCGAGGGGCTCTACCGGGGCGAAGCGGCGGAGGCGGCATCCGAGGAGATCCTCCGCCTGGACGCGCTCCACGCCTTCGTCCGGCGGCTGCCGGTGTGG
The DNA here is from genome assembly GCA_016199585.1 of Armatimonadota bacterium. Lineage (GTDB taxonomy): Bacteria > Armatimonadota > JAAZEB01 > JAAZEB01 > JAAZEB01 > JACQGM01. Next base: position 5,310 of record JACQGM010000208.1, on the reverse strand, counting down.
CCGATCAACACCGAGGTGACGGTGCAGGTTCTGTTGTCCATCGCGCTGCCGCTGGCGCTGCTGGTTCTGCAAGTGGTGGTGGAGCGCGCCGTGGAGTAGCCGTCGGTTCCGCCGCCGTCCCGGGGCGGTAGCCGCACCTGTTGTGAGGGAGATAACCCGATGAGAGAGTGCCCGAACTGCTCGAAAGAGTTGGTGCCGTTCGAGTTCGCCCGCGTCCAGTTGGAGGCTTGCCCGCAGTGCGGCGGCCTGTGGTTCGACGCGGACGAGATGAAGCGCGCCAAGGCGGCGGGCGACGATGCCTGGGCGATGCTGGACGCGGGGATCCCCGCGCGCTCGCCCGCCGCCGTCGCGGCGGTGGAGCAGCGGAAGCCGGGGAAGAAGTGCCCCGCCTGCCAGGCCCCGATGCGCCCCTACCGCTTCCTCGCCACCTCGGACGTCTGGCTGGATGAGTGCGAAGCCTGCGGCGGCCATTGGGTGGATGACGGCGAGCTGGCGAAGATGCAGGCGTTCCTGGTGCACAGTCGCAAGGCGGACGAGAAGGTGCCCGCGGAGGCGGTGGCGGCGATGGCCGGGCTCGCGGCGCAGGCGCGCATGAGCCAGGAGCGCGCGACCGCCGTCACCGCCGTCTGCCGCGGGCTGATGACGGCGGTGGCGGGGCCGCGCTGGTGAGCGGCGGCGCGGGCAGCCCCTACCCCGCGCCGCCGCGCAGCACGCGGCCCCGCAGGCGACCGTTGTGCCGCCCGCCCTCCAGCTCCAGGGCGCCGTTGACGATGACGTGCTCGACGCCCACGGAGTAGCGGTGCGGGTCGGTGTAGGTCGCCAAGTCCATCACGGTGGCGGGGTCGAAGACGGTCACGTCGGCATAGCCGCCGGCGGCCAGCGTGCCCCGGTCCTTCAGGCGCAGCTTGGCGGCGGGGAGGCCGGTCATCTTGCGGATCGCCGCTTCCAGGGAGAGCAGCCCCTCGTCGCGCACGTAGCGGCCGAGGATGCGCGGGAAGGTGCCGTAGCTGCGCGGGTGCGGCACCCCTTTGCTGAGCGGCCCGTAGGGGGCCATCGCGCTGCCGTCGGAGCCGACCATGCCGATCGCGTGGGTCAACACGCGCCGCGTGCCCTCCTCGCTCTGCGCGTGCGCGATCATCTTCACGCGGTTGTTCTCCTCGAGCACCAGGTCCATCACCATGTCCACCGGGTCGCGGCCGCGCAGCGCCGCGATCTGCTCCACGCTCCTTCCCTCCAGCGGCTTGTTCCCCTCGGTAGCCACCGCGGAGATGATCAGGTCCCGGTAGTCAATCGGCACGTGGTCGGTCCACTCGGCCGGGGGCGTCTCCAGCTCGCGCCGGATGCGGGCGCGCGTTTCCGGGTCGGCCAGGCGCCGGAGCAGCGCCTGCGCGCCCCCCGCGTGCGCCCAGCCGGGCAGGCGCTGGCTCAGGGCGGCGCTCCCGGCGTTGTAGGGGTACTTGTCGGCGTGTACTTCGGCCGACCGATTGGCCTCCTCGATCAGCGCCAGCGCCTCGTCCATCTTCCCCCAGTACGGCCGGCCGGAGACCTGCAAGTGGGAGATCTGGGCGCGCACGCCGCTGCGCCGGGCGATCTCGCACGTTTCCGCCACGGCGTCCACCACTCCCGAAGCATAGGAACGCATGTGGGTGGCGTAGATGCCGTCCCGCTCGACAACCGGACGGCAGAGCGCCACGAGCTCGTCGGTGGCGGCGAACATGCTGGGGGCATACATCAGGCCGGCGGACATGCCGACGGCGCCCTCGTCCAGGGAGCGCGCCAGGAGGTCCTGCATCGCGCGCAGCTCCTCCGGGGTGGGCGGGCGGTCGTCGTAGCCCATCACCGCAGCGCGCAGGGCGCAATGGCCCACCAGCGGCACCACGTTGATAGCGGTGCCGCGGCGCCCGTACAGGTCGAGGAACTGCCCGAAGCTCTCCCAGTCCAGGCCGACGTCCTGCGTGGCGAGCGTGCGCTGCAGCTCGGCGCGCCGCTCCCGCCGGGTGGGGGCGCTGGTGAGGCCGCAGTTGCCGGTGACGTGGGTGGTGCATCCCTGGCGGATCGCCGACTCCGCCTCGGGCGCGACGAGGAGGGCGGTATCGGAGTGGGTGTGAATGTCAATGAAGCCGGGGCAGACGATCTTGCCCGCGGCATCGAGGCGCCGGGCGCCCTTCGCCGGCGACAGGTCGCCCACGGCGGCGATGCGGTCGCCGGTGATCCCGACGTCGGCGCGGCGGCGCGGCGCCCCGGTGCCGTCCACCACCTCGCCGTTGGCGATGATCAGGTCGAACATGCGCGTGATCTCCCTCTTGGTGTGTATGTAGGGGTTCGGGGGAGGGGAGGGCGTTTCCTTTGGGGGGAACCGAACCACCAGTGTGGCCCGACCATGGCGATCCTATCGCACGGTCGCAGGACATACGCAAGCCCGCGGCGAACTACCTGGTAGCAAGGCGCTTGGGTGCCTCTGGGGTTACCGGTATGCCCGTACAACGAAGTGACCTGCCGTTCGGCAGCGAGTTCTCTCCGTCGCAGGTTGACCTCCGTCAGCTTCTGGAGTTGGCCCACGAGCTCGGGGACGACTGGCACGCCTTCGAGGATGCAGTTCGCCTGGCCTACTTCGAGGGCAATTCCACCAGCGAGTACAACCGCCGCAAGCTGGCAAACAACACGAAGCTCGGCATGATCGCGTACGGCCTGATCGACCGCGATGCGCGACTGACCGAGCTCGGACAGCACCTCTACGCTGTCCGCGACGACGGGCCGGCTCTCTACACCGAGTTCGCCCGCCACATCCTGCTGAACCTACATGGTCTGACGCTTGTCCAGTGTGTGCAGGACATGCAGGCTGCAGGCGAGACGCCAGACCTGCTCAAGCTTCGGCGATGGCTCGAGGAGCGGGGAATCCATTTCCCGCGAGGAGGCAAACACCCGAGCATGATGCGCCTGTGGCTGGAGAAGGCCCGCATCTTCACCAGCGGCTGGCACGTGAGTGAAGCGCGCCTACAGGAGGTGATCGGTCTTGCGGCGCAGGAGCTTGAGGTCCTGGCGGGCTTCACCCCCGAGCAACGTGCTTACCTGAAGACCCTCGCGAACCTCTCTGACCCCGGCCCTTACATCTCCAATGACGTCGAGAAGCTCGCCACTGCCACCTACGGCGTTCGGTTCAACGAGAAGGGCCTCGCCCGCACAGTGCTCTACCCCTTGCAGGACGCTGGCTACATCACCCTCGGGCGAGGCACCCGCGAGCCGGGCCGTGGCGCCAAGCCCAGCCAAGTCACTCCTACGGCCAAGCTCCGTGCGGATCTCGTCCTGCCGCTCCTTGAGCAGTTCGAGGAGCAGGTCGGAGCGGCCATTCGTCCCTTCGTTCGCAAGCCCTTCGCGGACATCCTGCAGGAACTCCGTGCCGAGGACCGGCACACGCGCGGCCTGGCCCTGGAGGCACTCGCCTTCAAGCTGATGCGCCTGATTGACCTGACGTGGGTTGCCACGCGGTTGCGGGGCACTGCGACCGGCGGCGCCGAGGTGGATGTCATCTTCGAGTCAGCCCGTCTCGTCTTCTCCCGCTGGCAAATCCAGTGCAAGAACACCGGCCACGTTGTTCTTGACGATGTGGCGAAAGAGGTCGGTCTGACGCACCTCCTCAAGAGCAACGTCGTGGTCATCGTCAGCACAGGCGAGATTGGGGCTCAGGCGCGCCGCTACGCGAACAAGATCATGGAGGACTCCAGTCTCTGCGTCGTCATGCTCGACCGTGCAGATATCGAGGCCATCGTGCAGAACCCTCCCGCCATCGTGGATGCCATGAACCGCGAGGCAAAGCACGCCATGCGCCTCAAGTCACTGCAGATGCAGGATGTGTAGCGTGAGTACCCCAACTGCGCCAGTGATTTTCCACGAGACTCCCAACGGTCGCATCTACCTGGGCGACTCCCGGGAGGTGCTGGACAGCTTCGACCAGACCTCCGTCGACCTAATCATGACCAGTCCTCCATTCGGCCTCGTTCGCAAGAAGGACTATGGCAATGTTGACGCCCGTGAGTACCTTGACTGGTTCCGGCCATTTGCTACTGCCTTCAAGCGTATACTGAAGGAGAACGGCAGTCTGGTCATCGATATCGGCGGCGCGTGGATTCCCAGACAGCCGACGCGAAGCCTTTACCACTTCAAGCTGCTGATCATGCTCTGCGAGGAATTCGGTTTCCACCTGGCCCAGGAGTTCTACTGGTGGAGTCCCTCCAAGCTGCCGACCCCCGCCGAATGGGTCACCGTCCGCAGAATCCGCGTGAAGGATGCCGTCAACTGTGTGTGGTGGCTGTCACCTACCCCTTGGCCGCGCGCGTCCAATCGCCGTGTGCTCCAGCCCTATAGCCAGAGCATGAAGGAGCTACTCCGGAATGGCTACCACGCCCGCAAGCGACCGTCGGGTCACGACATCAGCCGGAAGTTCGGCCGTGATAACGGCGCCGCCATCCCGCCGAACCTGATCGCGTTACCAAACACTGAAAGCAACAGCTTCTACCTTCGCTACTGCCGCGAACGCGGGATCGTACCTCACCCCGCACGCTATCCGTCGGAGCTTCCTGAGTTCTTCATCCGCATGCTCACGGACGCCGGTGATCTGGTGGTTGACCCGTTCGCCGGCAGCTGTGTCACGGGAGAGGTATGCGAGCGTCTACACCGCCACTGGGCTTGTGTTGAGCTGTCGGAGGACTACCTGAAGGGGGCTCTCGGCCGCTTCGCCGCGCCGCCACCCGCCCCACGTGGTGCGAACACGCAGGGCGATGACTCCGCCTACTACCGCCTCCCCCGGCCGGGCGTTCTGTGGAACGGCACACCCGAAGATGCCTTGCCCGCCGACGGCGGGCAGACACGTGTCATCGCCACGGAACCGGCCAAGCCCCCAGCCACCGAAGCCGAGGCCCCGTGTGACCGGCAGCCTCGCTTGTTCGAGTCCGGCGCGCCCTACGGCGCGGAAGCCCGGGACCAGTAGCTGGACGCCCTCCTGGGCGCGTTGACCCAGGCTGTGGTATGCCCGGCGGCTCTCCTCTCAAAGCAGCACCATCAAGAATAGCGGCGCCGCCAGCGCGGCGCGCCCCCAGGCTCCCTTCCGGCGGCGGCCGAGGGCCGCGGCGGCGGCGGCGAGGGCGTACACCCCCACGATGAGCGCCCGGCCCACCACCTCGCCGTTGGCGATGATCAGGTCGAACATGCGCGTGATCTCCCTCTCGGTGTGTGTACAGGGGTTCGGGGGAGGGGTGGATGGATCCTCTCAGTGCGGAGACCCGCCAGCGGTGTCGGTTTTGGGTTGCGCACGTT
>JACQGM010000239.1 GCA_016199585.1 Armatimonadota bacterium | reverse complement strand
GGGCGCTACTACGGTACTCTGAAGACAGGGCTGCAAGCGGTGCTGGCAGCGATAGGACACGCCCTGGACAAGATTGGGCGGCACATGGAACGCCGGGGAGGCAAGGGGCCGGCAGACGGGGGCGCAGGCAGCGTCACAATGGCCTTGTTGCGGCCGCTTGCGGGCACCGTCGCCTATCTGTGCCGTCTGGTTGGGGGATTGCACCCTCATCATCCGCCGTTGCAGGTGCGTCATGCGTAGCCATCAGGTCCGGCCGGGCGAGCGTCAGCGCAACGACGCCCCCGGGCGAGACCCCTTTTTCAGCAGGTTCCTAGCTGCCTGACGGATTGCAGCACGGCACGGTCCTCTTGCTCTTCGGTCTGCGGGATCAGAGCGCTCTTGGTCCTTGTCATCGTAGCACCACCTGGGCCTCATCGCAGGCGCTCGGTATCGTGCCTGCTGTTCAGCAAGCGCCAGGGGTTTCCTTCTGGTGTGACACGGGCTTCAGGACCCGCGCGCGTTGGCAAGCAGTCTGAACCGCCGGCGAGTGGCGAGACGCTGATACGACGCCGCCCTGTGACGACGTGGAGCCGCCCTCGGATCCGGCGGGGAGAGATTCAGGCGCCATGGCTCGATTCCCGGCGGCACTCGGCACGGACCTCCTCGCGCGCCGCGGTAATCTCGGCCTCAATCTGTTCGGGCGTGACCCCGGCCGGCAGGTTCCGCTGGATATCTGCCACCGCCGTGTCCCAGCTCTGCCGGGCCTCCTGGCTCCACGGGCGGGCGTCCCCGCGCTCCTCGGCCTTGATATACTCGACCAGAACGCGCTGTGACAACTCCGCGATGGCTTCGCCCCGGTGCTTCGCCATCGCCTCGATCCTCGCCTGCAGATCGTCCGGCACGTCAATGGTGATGGTCATTCGGGCCTCCCAATTGCCATGATACCACACTCTCGCCCCCGCCCGCGGACGAGGAGGACTCGGGCAGCACACTGCACTCCGTCACAAATCACGGCGAGCCGCCACGGATGCGGACCCGATCTGCCTCCACAATCCACAGCGCGCCGTCGAGCGGCTCCACTCCCAGCAGCGGGATAAACCGCCGGATCAGGGAGAGGACGAGGCGTTTGTCCTGCCGTTGCGTGCGGAGAACGATGATGCCGTTGTGGCGCTCGGGTGGATAGCAGCGGATGTCGGAGAAGTCCAGATCCAGAGTGACGAACGCCCGGCTCTCGATGCAGGTGAGGCGTGCGAGAGTGGCATCTTTCGCCCCACGCAGACCCTCTTCCTCGACCGTATCCGCCTCATAACCGGCGGCCTGCAGCAACTCTGCTGCCTCTACCGGGAGGTTCTCATCTACCTTGAACCTCACGCCGCCACCTCAAAAGGCAGCGGAACGGATCGTTCCCGCGCCAGTTCCGCGGCGTAGGAAAGGCTCGCCTCGATGTCCTCCGGCCGCAGCGAGGGGTAGCTGCGGAGGATCTCCTCCCTCGGCACGCCGGCCGCCAGGTTGTCCAGCACCACCGACACCATGACGCGGGTTCCCCGGATGCACGCCCGGCCGTGGCACACCTGTGGATCCACGCTGATTCGCTCCTGCCAGTTGGTCATGTCCGTCTTCCTATCGGGACAGGCATCGCCGCCGCCCCCGCCCGAGGACGAGAGCGACAACGGGGGATGGCCGGCCCCCCGTCCCCCGTCACCGGTCCTACCCCGGCATCGCCATCTCCGCCTGCGCCTTGGAGAGGAAGCCCTCCACGCTCATCGCGCCCAGGTCACCCGCCTCGCGCGAGCGCACCGAGACGCTCTGCTGCTCGATCTCACGGTTGCCCACCACCAGCATGTAGGGGATCTTCTGCACCTGCGCCTCGCGGATCTTGAACCCGGTCTTCTCGCTGCGGTCGTCCACCGACACGCGCAGGCCGGCCGCGCGCAGCTCGGCGGCCACCTGGTGGGCGTAATCGCCGTGACGGGTGGCAATCGGGATCAGGATCGCCTGCACCGGCGCCAGCCAGAGCGGGAAGGCGCCCGCGTAGTGCTCGATCAACCCGCCGATGAAGCGTTCCATCGAGCCGAGGACCACGCGGTGGATCATCACCGCCCGGTGCTCGGCGCCGTCGGCGCCCACATAGGTGACATCGAACCGCTCCGGCAGGTTGAAGTCGGCTTGCACCGTCGGCCCCTGCCACTCGCGGCCGAGGGCGTCGTACAGCTTGATGTCAATCTTCGGGCCGTAGAAGACGCCGCCGCCCGGGTCCACCTCGTAGGTCAGCTTGCGCGCCTCCAGCGCCTCCACCAACGAGCGCGTGGCGTGCTCCCACACGTCGTCGCTCCCGAGCGACTTCTCCGGGCGCGTCGCCAGGTATGCCTTGTAGGTGTAGCCGAAGCGGCGCAGCAGGAAGTCCACGAAGTCGAGCACGCCGATCACCTCGCCGACGAGCTGCTCGGGGGTGCAGAAGATGTGGGCGTCATCCTGGGTGAAGCCGCGCACGCGCAGCAGGCCGTGGAGGGTGCCGGAGCGCTCGTAGCGGTAGACGGTGCCGAGCTCGGCGTAGCGGATCGGGAGCTCGCGATAGGAGCGCAGGTGGGTCTTGTAGACCAGGATGTGCCCGGGGCAGTTCATCGGCTTCAGGCGGTAGGGGTGCTCCTCGATCTCCAGCGGGGCGTACATGTTCTCGGCGTAGTTCTGGAGGTGGCCGCTGATCCGGTAGATCTCCTCGCTGGCGATGTGCGGGGTGTAGAGGAACTCATAGCCGCGCTTGAGGTGCTCCTCCTTCCAGAAGCTCTCGATCAAGTGGCGGATCATCGCGCCCTTCGGGTGCCAGAGGATCAGGCCCGCGCCCATCTCCTCGCGGGAGCTGAAAAGGTCCAGCTCTCGGCCCAGCCGCCGGTGGTCGCGGCGCTCGCGCTCGGCCAGGTTGGCCAGGTAGGCATCCAGCGCCTCCCGGGTGGGCCAGGCGGTGCCGTAGATGCGCTGGAGCATCTGGTTCTTCTCGCTGCCCCGCCAGTAGGCGCCCGCCACCGAGAGGAGCTTGACCGCCTTGACCTCGCCGGTGCTCTCCACGTGCGGGCCGCGGCACAGGTCGGTGAAGCCATCCTGGGTGTAGAGGCTGACGGTCTCCTCGGGGATCTCCCGGATCAGCTCCACCTTGTAGCGCTCGCCCCGGTCGCCGAAGTGGCGGATCGCCTCCTCGCGCGACATCTCCGAGCGGGTGATCGGGTGGTCGGCGGCGACGATCTCGCGCATCCGCGCCTCGATCCGCTCCAGGTCCTCGGGCGTGAACGGGCGCGCGACGTCGAAGTCGTAGTAAAAGCCGTCCTGGATCGGCGGGCCGATGGCGAGCTTCGCTTCCGGGAAGAGGTCCTTGACCGCCTGGGCCATGACGTGGGCCGCGGAGTGCCGCAGCCGCTCGAGCAACTCGTTCTCCATGATCGATCTTCCTTCCATGCCGGCGCGGTACAGAGGCGCCGGCGGCGCCACAACAGCGCCGCGCCGCGGGGCGCCGGACGGCGATCGAGCGTGGCTGGCCGTCTCACCCGTACTCGGGGGCAAGAGGCCGCTTTCGCCAGGACGCGCGGCGCGCGCAGGCGCTCTCGCCGCAAGGCTCGTCGCTCCGGCGCCGCCGCCCGCGGCGGCAGCACCAACCTGGTCCCCATTCTACTGGCGCCCGGAGGTTGAGTCAAGATCGCGCACGGCCGCCCCCCGGGGCGCATCCGTTCCGTCCGGGAGGGCCACCCACCCGGGTCGGCGGGGCGGGGACAACAAAAGGCGGGAAGCCACCCTGACTTCCCGCCTCATCTTCATCATGGCTGCCGGGGGAGGATTCGAACCTCCGTCGGCTGATCCAGAGTCAGCTGTCCTGCCACTAGACGACCCGGCAATCTCCAGCCACCTCATTATAGCACCGCCGTGGTGTTGTGTCAACCGTCCCGGAGTTCACACAATCGGCGAATGACCCCCGGCTCGGTCCCCCGACCGGCCCGCCTGGCCCCGATGGCGCATCCCGCGCTTCCCTCAGCGGCCGGACTCGATCAGCGCCCGGACGCGCGCCAGATCCTCGGGCGTATCCACGCTCACGGGGTCGTAGTCGCTCTCCACCATGCGGATGCGGTGGCCGTGCTCCAGGGCGCGGAGCTGCTCCAGCATCTCGAGGCGCTCCAGGGGAGTGGCGGGCAAGCGAGCGAAGCGGCGCAGGTACTCCTTGCGGTAGGCGTAGATGCCCAGGTGCTTGTAGGGAACGTGCTCCTGCCCGCTCTCCCGCACGAATGGGATCGGATGGCGCGAGAAGTAGAGCGCGTAGCCGTGGCAGTCCACCACCACCTTTACCACCGAGGGGCTGTCGCGCTCCTCGGGGGAGCGCACGCGCGTCATCGCCGAGGCCATCGGCGCGGGTTCGTCGGGGCCGAGCGCCGCCGCCACTTGCTCCACCACTGCGGGGGGGATGAGCGGCTCGTCGCCCTGCACGTTGACGACCACGTCCGCGTCGAGGGCCTCCGCAGCCTCGGCGACCCGGTCGGTGCCGGTGCGGTGCGCGGTGGCGGTCATCACCGCCTCGCCCCCGAAGGCGGCGACGGCGGCGCGGATCCGCTCGTCGTCGGTGGCGACCACGACGCGCTCGATGCCCCGGGCGCGCATGGCGCGCTCGTAGACGTGCTGAACGAGAGGACGGCCGGCGATCGCCGCCAGCGCCTTCCCCGGTAGGCGGGTGGAAGCGTAGCGGGCCGGGATGATCACGACGGCTTTCATCGGCAGTACTCCTTCACTCCTCCGGGGGACCCAGCCCCGCCGACTTCCGGGCTTCCATCGCCAGCGACCACTCGCGCAGCTCCCGCGAGGACTCCGTGCGCTCGATCTGGTAGTGCGCGGTGGTCATGCCGCCATCCACCGGGAGGTGGATACCGGTGATGAACGACGATTCATCGGAGGCGAGGAAGAGCGCGGCGTTGGCGATGTCCTCGGGGAGGCCGACGCGCGGCAGTGGCTGCGCGAAGGAGCGCGCCTCGGGGGCGCGCCCGCCGAAGCGGCGGCGGTAGGCCGCCACGAACTCGGGGCCCAGGCGCCGTGCGATCCGCTCCTCGTGGTTGTCGTAGACGCGGATGGACCCCGGGCAGATGGCGTTCACGCGGATGAAGTCGGGCGCCAGCTCCAGGGCCAGCGCCCGCGTCGCTCCCAGGATGCCCGCCTTGGTGGCGGCGTAGATGGCCGTGTGCCGGAAGCCGAGGATCCCCTGCACCGAAGACGTGGTGATGATGCTCCCGCCGCCCGCCTTGCGCAGCTCCGGCACGGCATAGTGGCAGCCGAGCCACATCCCGCGCAGGTTGCAGTTCACCACGGCGTCGAAGACCTCTTCCTTCACTTCCTCCACCGGGCCGCTGCCGGGGATGCCGGCGTTGTTCACCAGGATGTCCAGGCCCCCGTAGGTCTGAACGGCCGCGCGCACCGTGCGCTCGACATCCTCGGCGCGGCCGACGTCGGTGGTGAGGGCGAGGGCGCGCCCCCCGGCGGCTTCCACCCGCCCCACAGTCTCTGCGGCGCCCTCTCCGTTGATGTCCGCCGCCACCACGGCGGCGCCCTCCCCGGCGAAACGGATCGTAATCGCCCGCCCGATCCCGTGGGCGGCGCCCGTCACGATCGCCACCCGCCCTTTCAGTCGCATCGGCTCCCTCATAGCCCTTCGTTGTAGAAGACGTACAGCCCATCCTTGCCCGGAGCCACGATGTCGAGGCGGCCAGTGCCGCGCAGGTCGGCCAGGGCGAAGGCGATGCCGCACCCGGTCGCCTCGCGGATCGGACCGTATTCGATCACTTGCTTGGCGAAGCACTCACCGGTCCACTTGTAGTAGTAGACGCCCAGGTCGTCGGCTTCGCCGGGGTCCTTGCCGCAGTGCGCCCGGTAGCGCTTGCCGGTGGCCAGCTCGCTCTGCCCGTCGCCGTCAATGTCCGCCCATTGGAGATCGTGGAAGCCGGCGTTGAAGGGATCAATCGGGTGCCTGCGCCAGGTGGGGCTGCCCTGCGCGTCGCGGCCCTGCTCCCACCAGTCCAGCCCGTAGTCGTGCCCCTGTCCGACGATCAGGTCGTTGAGGCCGTCGCCGTTCACGTCCACGACCAGTACGGGGATGCTGGCGCCGCCCAGATCGAAATCGGCGTGCCAGGACCACTCGCCGTGCAGGGGATCGGGCGGGCTCTCCAGCCACCCCTTGTTCAGCACGAAATCGCCCCGGCCGCTGCCGGTGATGTCGCCGAAGCCGAGGCCGTGCCCCTGGCGCTCGCCATAGATGGTGTGTCGCGCGAACTCCCCGGTGCCCTTCCCCGCCGCGTCGGTGACGAGTTTGAGGACCACCAGCGGATCGCCGGGGGTATTCGGCACGAACTCGAGGCGGCCGTCGCCATCCACGTCCCAGGCGCGGGCGGTCTCCACGCTCCCTACCTCGGCGATGACGTGGTCGGTCCATTCCCCTCCCTTCGGGCCGGGGTTCTCGCGCCAGAGGAGGACTTTGCCCCACCAGCCGCCGGTGATGAAGTCGGTGTGGCCGTCGCCGTTGACGTCCACCGGAAGGGTGGCGAAGTCGTCGAAGTACTCTCCGACGGCGCGCACCTCACCGATGTAATGGGCGGCGCGAAAGGTGGGGCCCTCGTACCACCACGCCCCCGAGACGATGTCGGGGAAGCCGTCGTTGTTCACGTCGAAGACGGCTGCGGACTCGTATCTCTCGTCCGCAACCAGCGCCTTGCGCCATCTGAGTGGCATGTCTGCTCTCCTCACCAACCGCTCACGCGCAGCAGACCGGCGCTCCGGGCGGATGCCACGGCGGCCGCCAACTCCTCGCGCGTCGGCCGGCGGTCAATCTCCGGGTAGTCGGCAGCCCGATGCCCGGGGTGATACTGTCCCATCACGTTCAGGCACGTCTCCCGCGAGATCTCGGCCAGGAAGCGCGCCACCTCTGCGGTACCGGCCAGGCCATCGGGCAGCACCAGGTGCCGGACCAGGAGCCCCCGCGTCGCGATTCCGTCGGCGCCCACGCGCAGGTCGCCCACCTGGCGGTGCATCTCGCGCACGGCGGCCCGGGCGACGGCGGGGTAGTCCTTCACCTTCGAGAGGCGGCGGCCGGCGTCGGCGTCGGCGTACTTCAGGTCCGGCAGGTAGATGTCCACCACGCCGTCGAGCAGGCGCAGTGTCTCCACCGATTCGTAACCGCTGCTGTTGTAGACCAGGGGCACGCGCAGCCCGGCGGCGGCCGCGTGGCCGAGCGCCTCGAGGGTTTGCGGCACGAAGTGCGTCGGCGTGACGACGTTGATGTTGTGACACCCGCCGGACTGCAGCAGCAGCATCACCTCCGCCAGCCCCGGGGCATCCATCGGCGTGCCGGGCGGCCCCTGGCTGATCCCGGCGTTCTGGCAGAAGACGCACCGGAGCGAGCACCCGGTGAAGAAGATCGTGCCGGAGCCGCCCCACCCGGAGAGCGGCGGCTCTTCGCCGTGGTGCGGGCCCCACGAGGCGACTTCGGCCCGCGCGCCGCTCCGGCAGGCGCCGCGCTCGCCGCCCGCACGGTCCACCCCGCAGCGGCGCGGGCAGAGAACGCAGGCGCGCAGCAGCGCCTGTGCCCGCGCCGCGCGCTCCGTCAGCTCTCCCGACCGCCACAGCGCCCGGTACCCCGGCTCCAAACCGCTCATCGGATGTGCCCCTGTGACCCCGGGGGTCTCGACCGGGCCCCTTGCCCTATTTCGCCTCGCCGCACCCGGCTCCTGCACGAATCCCCACGCGGCCGCGGGAAACGCGCTCAGTCCGCGACGATGGCGAAGATACCTGTTGACACCCACCCGCACGGGTGGTATACTTCTGCTACCACCCACCAGGCGGGTGCTAGACGAGCACTTGTCCGGCCCGAAGGCCGATAGCCAGATATATTATTCTATAAGTGTATTGCAGAGTAGGATATTGGGTTTGCCCGGCCGGTGCGCCGCAGCCGTGCCCGCCCCGATGCGCAGGGGCGTCCAGAAGCCAGGCGGGCTGCCCTTCCATACCACCGGCACGTGGGGTGCGCTACGGGAGGGGGATCTTCGCCACCCCACGGCCGCAGCCGCTCCTGTTCGTGTGTCTCATCGGAGAGAGGAGACATGCTGTGGAACACACCGAAACATCTGTACCCCCCTGATGCGGCGCGCCTCGTGGGCAGGCTCGCCCCCCTTGCCGTAGCGCGAGGGTCCCACCTGTCGGGCCTCCTGTGCGTGGTCCTTCCGCTCGTCTCCTGTGCCCTGCCCGCCGCCGCCGGTGAGTGGCAGATCACACGGATCGCTACCGGCTACAGCACCGATCCGGACGCTCTGCACACCCCCGACACCTGGATGGGGGATGGGGAGAGCTACTATCCGGGCAAGCAGACGACCACCCAGGCGATTAATCAGCCCCTGCACATCACCTTCCACGTGGAGTAGGTGGGCGAGGGCGACCCCGTCGGCGTGCAGAGTAACACCATCAAGGTGAAGCTGCGCGCCACTGGCAGCCTGGCAGTGGTGGCACGTCCCTACTCGTACCAAGACATGGACCCGCCCTATGAGGTACACGTGGGCACTTGTTCCGCATCCGCCTCGCTATACACGAGCCTCAACGGCGGCGTCGCCGTCACGAAACAGGTGACAGGCACCGCTCCCCCTCCGGCCGACCCGGCCTGGGACGCGGGATCCCTGGACCAGTCCGAGGTCAGGACACTCCCCCTGGAGGACAACGCCGCCGACACGGTGGTGGACATCTCGCGGAGCGTGTCCCTGAGCGAGACTGGAGGGTACGCCTTCGGGGGCGCGGACATCCAGTGCGTCCTATCCATCGCCGTCGTTCGCCTGGTCGATCCCGATTGCTGGAAGGACCCGGATCCGTTCGCGGATCCCCCGCAGCCCCTCGGGTTTGGCAATGAGTACTCGTTCCAGATCGACCAACTCACGGACGGGCAGGGCCAGTGGATGCCCTTCGCGCTCGTCAGGATCCCCTGCCGGGCGGCGGTCCTCGCGGCGGTCAACACGACAGCCGAGGAGATCGCGCCGAACGTGGTCTGGAGCGTGAGTCCCGCCCTTGCCAACCCTGTCCCGCGCACCAGCAATATAGTGAATGGATCGGGGGAGATCCAGCCCAGGTGTCTCTATGACCAGGGCGGGTGGTCCTCGCCGTATGGCCCCTGGTACGGCCTGGTCTTCGGGAGACTGCAATACCTCCCAGATGACCAGACGCAGTTTGGCCCGCGGACGGTCACCATCACCACCACTAATGGCGTGAACCTGGAGGGCCCGGCCACCGCGCCGCTGGAGGTGTTCTACCCCTCCCTATCGACCGCCCATCCGGAACCCGGTTACGGCGTCTCCCCGAGCTACTTCTGGTACTACGACAAGGAGTTCACCATCGGCATCGGGGTCACTACCTGGGGCCCGGATTGCATGGATGGGATAAACCACTGCCACTTCGGCACCGGTGCAGTGCATTTCGTGGGGCATGCAATGCCGGACTGCGGTGTGCCGCTGTTCTACCGGGATCCCGACCTCGGGGGTCGGATCGCGTATGCAACAGAAGACAGGCTGGAGATCGAAGGTTTCCACAGCTACATCCTCATCCTGAAGCACGAGGAGGCTCACCTGCGCCACTGGGGGCTCAACTACTACGAATCATACGAAGTGCCGGACTATGATGGCGTGCAAGCCTGGGTGGAGAACTGGTGCGGGCTCAACCCCTACAACGGCGACTCGACGGGAGCGTACGGAGGCAGCCCGAAGGGAGACCAGGAGTGTCTGGCGAATATTGACGCCTACGCCGGACTGCTGGAGTTCAAGGACACCGCACCCCCCTACGACTGGGCTGATTCGGGCCTGATGCAGGGGAACGACCCGACGCAGAGGACGCAGAGCACGTACCCGTGGACCTACCGGTTCCAGAATCCGGACTCCAACGGCGAGTGTACGCACAAGGGGCGGCAGCACTTGCGAACGTTCGTCCCGTAGAGTCGCGTGGCGAGGATCCAGCCGTCAAGGTCGAGAGGAGGAGTTTCAGATGCAACGCGCAATCGCTGTTGTCTTCGTGTGCCTGGCCGCGTCCGCGGCGGCCACGCTGCCTTTGAGCGCAGCGGAGAAGCCAACAGCCGCGCGGCAAGCGGGGAGAACCCCCCGCTACATGGCCTGGCGCCTCCGCCGCTGGACAGCGAGGACTGGGTTCTCGTCGTCAAAGCGCACGAGATCGGCCTTCAGGGGAAGACGGAGGCCGTGGCCGAGCTGCTCCCGATGCTGGAGCACCGGCGCAGAGGGGTACGGCTGGCGGCCCTCTGGTCGCTCGCTCGCCTCGGCCGGCCGCAGACGCTGCCGGATATCCGCGCCCTGGCCGAGGACCCGGAGGACCCGCTGCGGGTGGCGCCCCTGGCGCGGGCGGTGGCCGCGAGGATAGAGGCCACCGCGGGCAGCGCGCCGGCCACCCGTGCGGAGCTGGCCCGGAAGCTCACGGCCGTGGTGCAGCGCACCGGTCAGACGCCGGCAGGCATGACGAACGCTCTCATGCACCCGGGTGAGGTGGACGAGCCGACCATCGCCCTGGCCGATGAGACGCTGGTGCAGATCGCCGACATGGCGCTCGTGGCGGCGGACCGGAGCATCGCCAACCCGGCGGGCGCCAGCCCGGTGGATCTGTCGCTGAACGCGATGGGGAAACTGAAAGCGGAGTTCAGTGCTTATCCGAAGGCAGAGCGCATCCGCCGGCTGGTGGATGCACTGGCGACGGCCACCTACGCCACCGGCCACGAGGAGCGTCTTGTGCAGCTTCTCGTCGATGAGGGCTCGGAAGCGATACCCGCCATATGTACCTGCCTCAAAGCGTTACCGTCGGCCCCGGATGAAGATAGAGGCGGGCACACACCATTCGCGCTGCTGTTCCGCGCACTGATGGGGCTGGGAGGGGCGCAGGCAACGGACACGGTATCGGCGTTCAGGGGCCGCTCTTCCGGGTGGGTGCGGTACTACGCCACTCAGGTCTATGACATCCTGGCCGCTGGCGGAAAGCAGTACCGCGTGGTAGACTACGCCAACGACTACACGGATTGGTACATCGGCTGGTGGTAGAGGCCAGCGCGAGGCCGACGGACACACCCGGGGGCCGGGCACGCTCCAACGGGGGCCGCCCGGCCCGCCCCCCTTCCCTCTGCGGTCCAACGTGCCCTCCCGTGCGCTTCCGTGGCCGGCGAGACGGATACCCCGGATGCCCCGCAGCGGAGCGGGAAGGCCCTGCTCCCCCCGGGGCCATTTCATCACTGCGACACGGTGCGCCCTGGGAGCTCGTGAGGGCCTGTGTCCGCCCGGATCCCTGCCCTGCGAGGGCGGTGGCCGCCGGTTCGAAGCGGCGGTGTGGGCCGTCTGCCTCGGAGCGCCGGTGCCTCACCGGCTGGCGGTGGGGTGAGGGGGGTGCGCTCGCGGGAGACCAGCCCGATTCTCGGGCGCTCCGGGCAGTCTCCGGGCAAGAAGCCCGATGGTCGCAGACAGAGCGGCGACCCTACGTGCCGCGCGCATTCCGCAGGGGCCGCGCTCCGTCTCGGCCCGCCCTGCGCTTGCCCCGCGAAACGCCGATTGACATCCCCGCCCCCGCAGTGGTAAGGTGAACGTGTGGAGACGGCGACGAGCGGGGGCGCAGCGGAACAGGGGAAGCGGCCGGGGCGGTGGCAGGCGATGGCGCGTCGGCATCCGCTGGTGGTGGCCGGTCTGGTCCTCTCCGCGGTGCTGCTGCTCGCCTTCCCGGGGGCGGTGTCGCTGCGGCGCGTGCCCTTCGTGAGCGAGATGGTGGCCGGGAGCGACCTGACGCACTTCGGCTACCCGATGCGCTTTCTCCTCTCGGAGGGGGTGCGCCACGGGCGCATCCCCCTCTGGACGGATCGACTGAACGGGGGCTTCCCGGCGCACGCCGAGGGCCAGGGGGGATTTCTCTACCCCCTCAACCTGCTCCTGGCGCCGCTCCCCCTGCCCGCCGCCATCGACCTCTTCTTCCTGATCACCTACGTCGGCGCCGGGCTGTTGATGTTCCTGTACGCGCGCGAGGTCGGCCAGAGCCGGAGGGCGGCGCTCCTCTCGGCCATGGTCTTCGCCTACTCGGGGTTCTTCCTCGGCCATATCCGGCACATGAACATCCTCGCCAGCGCCCAGTGGCTCCCCCTGCTCCTGCTCCTCGTCGAACGCTATGCCCGCACCGGCCGGCCTGTCTACTTGCTGGCCGTCGCCCCCGCGCAGGCGCTCCAACACCTGGCCGGGCATCCCCAGGTCACCTACTACTCCCTCCTCTTCACCGGCGTCTACCTCCTGGCGCGCGTCCTCTTCCAGGCGGACTCTGTGGCAGGGAGCAGGGGGCAGGAGGCAGGAGACGGCGACCCGTCTCCCGTCACCGGTCCTCCGTCCCCCTCGTCTTTCTTCGCCCCGAGGTGGCGCCGGACGCTGCTCGCCCTGCTCGGGTTCGCGGCCGTGACGGTCCTCGGCGCGGGGTTGGCGGGAGCCCAGCTCCTCCCCTCGTTCGAGCTGGCGCAGCTCAGCGACCGCCCCGCCAAGGGATCCCTGACCCAGGCGACCTTCCACACGCTCCCCCTGGAGCACCTGGTCACTTTCATCCACCCCTTTGCGATGGGCGACCCCGGGCGCGATACCTACAACTTCCTCCGGGGGCGCGATTCCGTCGTCTTCTGGGAGAACATCGGCTACGTGGGTCTTCTCCCGCTGGCCCTGGCTCTCTTCGCCATCCGCGTGCGGGCGCGCCGCAACCGCCGGGTGCTGCTGCTGGCGGCCGCCGCCCTGCTGTCGCTGCTCCTGGCGATGGGGAAGCAGACACCCCTCTTCCCCTTCCTGTGGCGCCACTTCCCGGGCATGGACGCGTTCCGAGTGGCCGGACGCTTCCTGCTGATCACCGACTTCGCGCTGGCGGCACTCGCCGGCTTCGGCCTCGATGCCCTGCTGTCCCGCATCCCCGCCGGCGCGGGCCGCTTGCGGCTCGTGATCGCCGCACTGGTGCTGGCCCTGACAGCGGCCGATCTATCCGCCTTCGGCGCCCGCCAGTGCGCCCTCGTCGAGGCCGACCGCTGGCTGGCCCCCTCTGCGGCCGCGCAGACGATTGCGGCGCAGAACCGCCCCGCGCGGGTCGTCACCTGGGGCTACGCGGTACCGTGGCTGGAGGCGATCGACCACAATCGGGGGTGGCAGCGCAACCCGGAAGGTCTCCGTCCGCTCCTGAACGCCCTTCTGCCAAACCACAGCGTGCTCCAGGGCATCCCGCAGTTCGCTTGCTACAGCGGTTTCACCCTTGCCGACAAGGAGCTGGTGCTGGGGTGCTGGTCGGCCCTCTCGTCGGCGGGCAGCCCGCAGGCGATCCGCCTTGGACTGCGGCTGCTCGGCACATACCACGTCGGCTACGTGGTCGCCAGCGGCGACTACCGGCCTGGCGGCGCGGAGGAGATCCGCGCCTTCCCGGTCCCCGGCAGCACCCGCGCGTTCCACCTCTACCGCAACCCGCACGTGCTGCCGCGCGCCTATCTGGTCGAGAGGGCGCAGGCCGGGGGCAGCCCTCAACAGACGCTGCAGCGGCTACTCGCGGCCGGTTTCGATCCCCGGCGGACGGTCATCCTGGGGGAGAGTCTGGATCCCGAATCCGAATCCCGAGGCGGGAAGCGGGAACCCCCGACGGCCGCTCTTGTCTCAGCGGGCGCGGGGAGGGGGCCGGCGGG
>JACQGM010000201.1 GCA_016199585.1 Armatimonadota bacterium | reverse complement strand
TTGCAGAAGTCCGTGAAGCATACGACATATAGTGTTTCACGTACATTAATCGCACTATATGCAGGACTTCTGCAATTAGCTCGGAAGTATGGAAATAGCCGGGCCGGGCGGGTGTGGGCTTGACGTCCGCGCCGTCGCAGGGAGATATTTCCATATTTCTATACTTCAATATTTCCACCTCTCTCCGCAGGTGGTTTCTCGATCCAGACGGAGTCCTCGCCGCTGAGCTCGCGCAGCTTGACGCGGACGTACTCGCGGCGGGCGGTGGGCAGGTTCTTGCCCACGTAGTCGGGCCGGATCGGCAGCTCGCGGTGGCCCCGGTCCACCAGGACGGCGAGCTGCACGGCGGCGGGGCGGCCGCGCTGGATGAGGGCATCCAGCGCGGCGCGCACCGTGCGCCCGGTGTAGAAGACCTCATCCACCAGGATGATGACGCGCCCGGCGACCTCGAAGCGGATGTCGGAGCAGTCGGTCTCGGCGCGGCGGTCGTCGTCGCGGTGGGCGGCCACATCCAGCTCGCCGACAGGCACGGCCACGCCCTCGAAGCGCTGGATCAGGTCCGCCAGGCGGACGGCGAGGGGCGCGCCCTTGGTGCGGATGCCGACGAGGGCGAGGTGCTCGGCGCCCCGGTTCTTCTCGACGATCTCGTGCGCGATGCGCGTCAGGGCGCGGCGGATGTCCTGCTCGTCCATGACGCGCGTGCTGTGCGTGCGCTCCACGTTCCCCCCGGTACGGAAAAAGGGCCTCCTCGCCTTTAAGGTGCGTGGAGGCCCCGAATGAGTGCGCCACCATCCGGCCTTCCCAGTCTCACGGGACTGACTTAAAGGCGATCGGGTGTGCCGGCCGCGCGTGCGCGGCTCCATCTCTCTTATACCCAGTCTAACACGCGCGCGGGGGGCCTGTCAAGGTATGATTCATCGTTCGAGTGGCGGGCGCCGGGTGGGCACGCGCGTGGGTGCGCCTCCCCTCCGTCCCCGGCACCTCCACGACCCAGATGTGCCCCTCACGGATGAAGGCGATCTTCGTGCCGTCGGGCGACCAGACGGGGTCGGCGATGACAACCCGGGGAAGTCACGACGTCGGGAACCCGACCTCCCGCCACGGGCGTCCGGGTGCCCTGGCGTCGACGAAGAGAGCCACGGGCAGGATCGCGCCGCCGCCGTGCATGAAGCGGTAGGTGCGTGTGACCGTGTGCTGCTCCCAAGCAGTGAAGCAATCGATCAGCGCACTGCTCTCGTGCTCCTCGCTTCCCGGCGCATTCGCCCTGATGGGCGGAATCACGGCGGTGTCCCCCGCCTGCAAGCCGTAGTTATGGCAGCCGGTCGAGTGTTGGCGTAACGTCACGGCACCCCAATAGTACGGCTGCAGTCCTTGCCAGAACAGCCCATCCACCCATACCTGCACCAACCGCACCCGCCTGCTCGTGTTGTCAAACGTCAGTGTCATCTCTGTCCACGCAGGGTAGTTCCCCCTCAGGGGCGCCGCGGTATGCCCGCCGTATATCGAGTTCTCGCGTGCGGGCGATCCGAGAACCTCTCCAAGCACAGCCGCATCTCCCGCCGCCGGAGGCTCCCCCAGGGAATGCCTCCGATGGCTGATCTGCGCAACGAAGACGCTCGGCGGCTGCGCCGGAGGCCATGATATGGTATCCAGGGACTGGCGGAGCAACGAGTACCGGTACAGGCCGTAGCGCCAGCGCCCGTCGGATGGCCAGATGAGCTGTGGCCGGCCGGGGTCCCAGGTGCCGCCAATTGCCGGGATCTCCAGGTTGTCCCCGGTTGCACTGGGCACCGTGTAAGCGCAGACGTAGTACAGAGACGAGGGCCCAGCTGGTGCTGGCTCGATGTACAGCTCGTAGATGCGATGGAGCATGCGACCGGCCGGCGCCGTCACGGTCTCTATCGTGTGCCAGCCCGCAGTGCTCATAACCGGCGACTCGAAATGGTGCGACTCCACATCGCCGTGCGTTGCGTTCCCAATGTCTCCCGCCCGGTGAAGGCTTAGAGCCGCCATCCGGGCCATTGTCAACCGCCCTGCCTCACTGCCGGCGATGATCTCCGTGCCTGATACCGGCCTGATGATCGCGCCTCCGGCCCTGATCGGCTTGCTGCCATCTCTGTTGAACACACCTACCCGGATGTGCCGGGTGGCGCCTACGGCTTGGTGGTACAGGTATAGGCGCATCCACCGCATCACCGGGGCAGTGAATCCATGCATACTGTACATGAGGAAGCGGGTGCCAGCGTGCTCGTTGGTGAGATCCTCCGGGTCATCGCTGTACCAGGAGAACTCCTTGTTGCCCTCCGACGATCCCTCGTTACGCCAGTCGTCTCCCGAACGGGCGGCGGGGACGTAGTCAGTGATCCTGGTGACCCAACCTGCTCTGGCCGCCGAGTGCTCCACCGCTCCCACGGCGGTTTCTTCCGGGCGAAACGCTCGTGTGTTGAGTGGGTTCTGCAACAGCATGAAAACCGCCTCTCTGGCCAAGCCCTGCTACCTCTCGTGACTGCCCCCACGAGACTGGCTGGTATGCCCCTCGAACGCGATAGCCTGGTTGCCTAGCGCGACAAAGATCCGCCCGCGGCTTACCGCCGGGAGCTGTTCTCCAGTGCCGATGAACGGCGGGTTCATCTCCCCCCGTACCATGGAGCTCCAGAGTCGGTCGCCGGTGTAGACGTCTGCGGCCACGATGCCTCCTTCCCCGAAAGCGTAGAGGATGTGCCCCGCGGCGACCGGGGCTCCGGCACGGCCGGACTGGAAGTCGCCGCCGAGTCGCGACAGACTCGTCTGCCAGACCAGCCTCCCGCCGATCACATCATACGCGCGATAGGGACCCCCCAGGTTCGTGCTGCTCACCCCTGGCTCTGCAACAATGAGCAGGCCGGCAGTAAGCGTCACCGGCGTGGCATACACCGAGTAGTCGTATTCCGGACGTGCCACCCATGCCCAGCGGCGGTGCCGGACGTCGAACGCGGCGGCGCGGCCCGACACGCTGCCATACACCTGCCATCCTGCACTTACCGCCTCCAACGCCATGAAAGGAGGCACGTCGGCCGTCCCCAGAGCTGGACGTTTCCGCTGCCAGAGAACACGGCCCGTGGCGGAATCCAGGGCCAGGAGGAATGCGTCTTCACCGTGCCCCGGCGTGGCGACGCTGGCGTACAGCGTGCCGCCGCTGAATGGTCCCAGGTGCGCTGGCACCGTCGGGAGTGGGGTTCGCCAAACCACGCTGCCGTTCGCGAGGCGGCGGG
Organism: Armatimonadota bacterium; assembly: GCA_016199585.1. Taxonomy (GTDB): domain Bacteria; phylum Armatimonadota; class JAAZEB01; order JAAZEB01; family JAAZEB01; genus JACQGM01. The sequence goes on along the minus strand of JACQGM010000201.1, from coordinate 16,762 downwards.
CCACGATGTTCCATCGCCCATCCTCAAAAGCTACGTGGCACACGCGGCCGTCCTCCAGGATCAGGGGAGGGGTTCGGAACATGGTGTATCTCGCCGTCACGGCGTAGCGCCGCTGCCACGAGCGCTTCCCGTGTTCCGTATCGAAGACGGACAGAACTGCCCAGGTCTCATCCACTGCCTCATAGCACACCCGGCCGGCGCCCGCCGCGGCTGCCGTGCGCGGCATCTCGCGGTCGTAAGCCCCCACATCTGCATCCCACAGGCACCGGCCATCCTCGCCGTCCAGGGCATATAGCCTACCGGACGCGGCCACGTACACACGACCCTCGTGGACGATCGGGTCGCTAAGGTAGTCACGCGTCGGGGCCGCCTCCCATACGATGCGTAGGGGCGGGAGGATCGCTTCGTCAGAGGCGCCGGTGCCCCGCAGGTCGCCGCGCACGGTGGGCCAGTCGTGGCCCGGCCGCTGCGCGAAGGGCAGGCGCTTCTCGCCCCCGGCACTCGGCCACGGGCCGGGCTGCTCCCGCCGCAGGTCGGTCTGCGCCCCTTCCGGCGCGGGCGCCCGACAGGCGCTGGTCAGCGCCGTGACGGCCACCGTAAGCAACACAGCAGACAGGTTCTCCCTGTGCGAAGCTCTCATCGCGTGCCTCTGCCGGCCTCTGGCGCCAGAAGTCCCAGGGGCGCTCAACTCAGAACAGGAGCAGAAAGGCGGCTGCCGAGTCAGGCGGGAGGAGTGGCGGCAGGGCGGCCTCGAACTCACCCTCCCAAGGCACCGATACCTCAACGGACGCCGGGAGATACCCGGGCGCCACCGCCTGCACGGTGTACACCGCAGGCGCGTACAGGCCATAGATCCAGAAGCACCCCTCCGCATCGGCCACCACATTACTCTCGAATTCGTGTCCGGGGCCAATCACGTAGACCGATGCCCCAGGCACCGGCTGACCTGTCACACTCTCCCACACGACGCCGGTGATCCTCGGGCGTAAGGGAAGCATGAAGGTGCGCGCGACCGCCTCTCCCGGGGCGACCGAGATCCCTTCCTGGATAGCATCGCGCGACCCGTCCAACCCAACACGCACGATGTAGTAGGCTGGCGCCTGGAGGTTCCCCAGCACGGCCTGACCGAGGCCATCCGTCTCCACCAGGACGTCGGTGGCCCCCACCCCGTCCGTCTGCACCGCGGAAACGAGGACCCCTGCCAGCGGGTAGGCATAGCCTCGCTCGTCGTGGACGGTAACCGAAATGCTCCCCGTCGCCTCCAACTCGAGATCCGCCGTGGCCGTGGCCTCCGGCTCCACGCGGATCCACTGCAACATAGCAGCGGAGTAACCCTCGGCCGATACCACCACTGCGTGCTCGGTGCCATCGGGGCTCATGGTCTCACCGGCCGCCTGAAGATCGCCCATGGAGTAGGTCCCGTCTGGTTCCGTCGCGGCGTTCCCCCACGCGGTACCCATGTACGGGTTCTGCATCGCCACCACGCGCGCCCCGGCTATCGGGGCGCCGGTTGCCGCGTTGCGCACGGTACCCACCAGAGCCCCCGAGTAGCTGAGATACAGGTGCTGCTGGGTGGTCAGCCCATCTTCAACCACCACCGGATAGACCACCTTCGTCGAGAACCCCACCAGGTCGGCCTCCACCTGGTAGCTGCCCGGTGGTAGGTCGGCGATCTCGTACCATCCACTGGAGTAGTCGGGCGAGGCCGACGCAACCACAGGCCCAATCGCACGGACCTCATCCTCCGGGTGGCCGGGGATGTCGTCTACTGGCAACCCACTGAGGTAGTAGCTCAACTGCCCCGAGATACTGCCTGGCATCGTTTCCCCCAACTGTGCCACAAGCGGCCTTTCGCCGGCACCGGCCGCTACAGGCACGTCATCCCCGCCACCGAGTAGACATAGCTCTTGTCGTCCATGTGGAGCACCTCCACCCGCCACTGCCGGCCCACCGGCAGCGAGGAGGCCTGGACCACGTGCCCGGCCGCCGGGACTGCTGCCCCCGGGTAGACGACGTAGACATACCGGTTCTTGGCGCTCACCGCCGTCGTCGCCACCAGGAGGTTGATCACGGCGTTGCACGCGACGTCGCGGCCGTAGATGAACACCTTCACCCCCGCCGCCCCTTCCGGCGGGTCCTGCGACAGGTTCAGGCTGACGATCACCCCGCGGCCATTGTAGTTGATCTGCCAGTCGCTCATGAAATGCGGTTCGTGGTTGGCGTTCTGGGAGCGCGGCGTGCCCCCGGGCAGCAAGACGGCCTCGGTGTTGTTGCGCCAGCGGTCCCAGGTGCCGGGCGGGTCGTCCGTCTCGTGCGGGCCGTTGAAGCCCTGCGCCGCCCCGCGCACGAGGGCCGTGACGGGGTTCGCCTGCCCGTCGGCGGCCGCCGCCGCGCTCAGGATCAGCGGCAGCCCGTCCGGGCTGTAGAGGACGTGCTGCGGGCGGTGCACCTGGCCGGCATCCTCACTGGTGCCGATCGTCTTCACCGCCCCGTCGGCATCGCGGATGTTGATGTTTGGCATGAAGCTCCCTCCAGCAACCCCGGCCGTCAGTGAGCGGAACGCCACGTCGCCGCCCGGAGGGTGAGCGGCACTTGCTCCTTAGACGCGCGGAGCGGGGGTGGTGTTTCAGCGGTCGAGGTGAACACTCCCGGTGTCGCGCCACCTCGCCCTGGCGCGCTTCTTGCACCCGACCATCTTCTGAGCCCTCTTCATGCCCTCCCCGCCGGGGCTCGGCCGTCCCTGCCGCAGTCTCGGCGGAGGGCGACGACGGCCGCTGGCGACCGAACTTCGGCGGCGGGGCGTCGTCTAATAACAATAGACAGAAGTGTGCGTGAGGTTGGGAAAGGGGTAAGGGAGATGCGCAGAGCTGTCGGGGTTGCCGGCCTTCTGCTGGCGTGTGCGTGGGCCGTCGCGTCGGTGGCCGAGCCGGCGAGGGCGGCTTCGTTCGGATCGAAGGTGGTGCGCGGCGCGGCGATTGGCCTCGCCGTGAAGACGGCTGCCAAGCCGCTCAACCAGTTCATCAACGCAATCACTCTCCGCCACGGGAAGCAGACCCACCTGGCTACCAAGGTGGTGCCGATCCTGAGCGTGGGTGAGAAGGGCTTCGTGGGCGGGGCGCAGGTCGCCGGCCCGCGGGCGCAGGTGGACCGCGTGCAGGCGGTCTACCAGTACGAGCACGCCCTCAGCCATCAGAACTACCGCGCCAAGGTGCTGCTGCCGAGCGCCAGCATCAACCCGCTGGAGCTGAAGCGCGTGGAGAAGGTGGGCGTCTCCGCGATCATTGATGTGGCGCTGGACGGGCGCTACCGGCCAAACACGGTCGGCACCGGCATCCAGACGGGCGACATCATCCGGGGCGCGGCCGTGCTGGCGGCGGTGAAGGTGGGCGGCGAGCCGATCAACCGGGCGATCAACGCCGTGACTCTCAACCGGAGCGAGGCCACCAAGGTCGTGCCGATGGGGAGCTTCGGCGAGAAGGCGTATCTCGGCGGCGCCCAGGTCTCCGGCTCCGCGCTCACCGTCAACACCGTCAAGGCCCTCTGGCAGTACGAAGACCTCTACGGCGGCGGGAAGTTCCGCGTCAAGGTCCTGGTGCCGACCTCGGCCATCAACCCGCTCGAGGCGCGGCGCGTGGACGGCGCGGGAGTTACCGCTGTTGTGGACATGGCCCTTTCGGAGCAGGAACCCTCCGAGGCCCGCCGCGAGCGCAACCGCCGCAACGACGTCCTCGGCGACTTCTTCGGCCGCCGCGACGACGATGATGACGACGACCGCAACCGCGACCGCCGCCATGACAACGGCCGTCACCGGGGCTGGCGGATCGGCAAGCACAAGGGGTGGGAGAATCAGAAGAGGAGAGACGACTGACGGACACCCCGGGGGGAGGACACTCCGCCCGTTCGACGCGGCTCCGAGAGGCATGGACTCCGGCCCCGGCGCTCACCGCAGCCCGTCGGCAACCGGGGCATCCCTCACGATCATCTCGCGCCGGAGCAGGTCGTAGACCTCCACGCGCAGGTGGCGCTCCTCGTCTACCTTGTAGGTGACGCGGAGGCGGGCCTTGTCCTCGCGCGAGGGCGGGCGGATCGGGATGTCCGGCTCCGTCTCGTTGAGGCACCGGACGCGGGCGCGCTGCTCGGGGCTCGCCGGCTGCCAGTACTCCGCGCCGTCCCCCCGGCGCTCCCAGGCCAGCTCCGACCAGCCGAAGCGCCCGATCTCGCACACGGGCAGGGCGAACCGCTCCTTGCCCGGAAGCACGCTGTAATGGCGCACCACCTGATCCCCCGGCGGCGTCGGGTAGCGCGACCGGGCGGGAATGAGGCGCTGGTACTCGTACTCCGCCGGTCCGCTGAAGCTGATGCGGAGGCGCACGGCGTAGTCGTGGTAGAAGACGGGGTCCACCTTCCGGCCGGTGGCGAAGAGTGCAGCGCCCCGCGCCACCGCCTCAAAGGGGTGCCAGAAGCGCGAAGGCATTCCCGCGGCCTCCTCCACGCACTCCTTCACCCCGGGCAGGAGGGTGCTGCCGCCCACGAGGAGCACGTGGTCCACGGGGACGGCGCCATCCGCTCCCCCCAACCGCCGCGCTGCCGCGCGCAGCACTTCCGCCACCCCGCCCGACAGCTCCTTGTACAGGCCCCGCCGCTGCAGGAGACCGATCAGGTCGGCCCGCGTGAGGCAGGCCAGGTCGCGCCCCTGGAAGCGGATCGGCACCGGTATCGCGTCGTTGAGGCTGAGCTGTTTCTTCGCCCACTCCACTTCCCAGCCGGCCACTTCGCGGACCCAGGCCGCGTCCATGCCGGGCAGGCGCGCCGCCACCTCCTCGCAGATCCACTCGTCCACCGTCTCGCCCCCGAGGGCCTGCCCGGAGGTGGCGAGCACCCTGGCACGGCCTGCAAACGGGGCAGCCCCTCCCAGGCGCACCACGGCCAGATCGAGGGTGCCGCCGCCGAAGTCCACCATCAGGAGGCTCTGCTCCTCGTGGAGGTCGAGGCTGTAGCCGAGCGCCGCGGCCACGGGCTCTTCCAGGGAGCGGACGCGCGGCAGCCCGGCGCGGGCGGCCAGCCGGCGCACCTCGCGCGAGTAGGCCTCGAAGCTGTCCACGGGGGCGGGGATGACCACCTCGCGCGGCCAGCGGCCGAGGCGCGCCCTCCAGCGCCCCCACAGCCCGCGCGGGGCGTGCTCGCTGGCGCGCACGCCTTCCCGCAGCGCCCGCAGGAACACCTCGGCGGCCAGCGCCGCGGAGACGTTCCCCCACTTGGCCCGGGCCACGGTGGCGCCCGCATCGCTGCCGAGCCGCCGCTTGAACGATCGGGCCAGCGAGGCGGGAGGCGCCCCGGGGTAGGCCGCGTTGACGGCGCCGGCGCCCGCCCGCGCCCGTCGGCCGCGCCGGTCCAGCACCTCGACCACCGAGGGGATCAGCGGGACGGGCGCCCCGGTCGCCGCCGCCGCGCCCAGCCAGTGCTCCCCGGGGACACTCAGCCCCGGCAGCGCCACCGCCTCGGGGCTGGCGCCCCGCTCGTCGCACACGGCGACCACCGTGTTCGTTGTGCCCAGATCGAGACCCCAGTAGGATGCCACGCGCCTGCCTCCGGGGCGCCCCGGCGCCCCACCCTCCAGGTTCGGCGCGCGGGACGGTCGAATCCTGCCGGGTGCCGGCAGCCTCTGCGTAACAGTTCAGGGTTCATGGGTACGGTTCGGAAGGGGCGGGCCGACACGGAGGGGCGGGCCGACACGGAGTGCGGCCCCTACATCTGGTGGTGCGCCGCGCATCACGAGCTATCAGTAGGGGCGCCGCTCCGTCTGCGCCCGCGCCGTGCATCCCGTACTCATACATCCTGAACTGTTACGCCTCTGCACTCCCCCTGGGCACCCCTCACCCGGCAGGAGGACCGGGCGCGCCGGCGCCGAAGAGAGGTGTGGGCAGCGCGAAAGGATCCGGCAGGCATGGGAACGGCAGTCGCGGTCAGGGAGCGCGCGCCCGCGCCGCCGCCCTGGCTCATCGAGAACGAGAAGGACGGCACGCTCCTGGCACTCATCCCCGGCGGGCGCTTCCTGGCCGGGGGACCCGGCTCCCACGAGGACGGTGGGCCCTTCCCCGTGGACCTGCCGCCCTACTACCTGGCCCTGCACCCGGTGACGAATGCCCAGTACGGGCGCTTCGTGGCGGAGACGGGGCACCGCCCGCCCGAGACGGCGGACTGGGGAGAGCCGGTGTGGAAGGGCCGTTCCTTCCCGCCGGAGAAGGCCGCGCACCCGGTGGTCTGCGTGAGCTGGGAGGACGCGCAGGCCTACTGCCGCTGGGCTGGGCTGCGCCTCCCCTCGGAGCTGGAGTGGGAGAAGGGAGCGCGCGGGGTGGACGGCCGGGAGTACCCCTGGGGCGCCCAATGGGACCCGGGGCGCTGCCGGAACGGCACGAACAAGGGGTCGGAGACGACGTGCGGAGTGTGGGCGTACGCGGAGGGCCGCAGCCCCTGGGGTCTCTATCAGATGGCGGGGAACGTGTGGGAATGGTGCGGAGACTGGTACGACAGCGGAGCCTACGGGCGCTACCGCGGCGGGGACCTCACGCCCCCCTCCTCCGGCGCTTCGCGTGTGTTGCGCGGCGGGTCGTGGGACTACGGCTACACCGGCTTCTTCCGGTGCGCCTACCGCGACAGCTACAACCCGGACTACCGCTGCAGCTTCATCGGTTTCCGCGCCGCCCGGACTCTTAACCCGTGAACCTTCGCGCCTTGTCCCCTTGGGGGTCCAGGGGGCGAAGCCCCCTGGTCGCCGCGGGCGTACAGAGGGGATGCCATGGCCGCAGCACGCCGGCAGGCGGATGAGGAGCTGATCGCCATCACGAAGGCTTACGAGTTGGTGCGCCGGATGACGCAGCGCGTGGGCAAGCTCCCGCGCGACTTCCGCTATCTGCTGGGCACCAGCCAGTTCTTCGCCAACGTGGTGCTGAACCCTCTCGATCACTTCCTGAAGGAGGAGCGCCGCTGCCGCGCCTACCTGCGGTATGCCGACGACTTCCTCGTCTTCGGCGACGACAAGCGCGACCTGCACCGGCTGCTGGAGGAGATCCGCGCCTTTCTCGCGGGCTACCGGTTGGCTCTCCACCCGCGCAAGTGCGTCGTCATCCCAGTGCGCGCGGGGATCCCCTTCCTTGGCTGGCGCGTGTACCCCGACCACCGCCGGGTGCTGCGCCCGACCGGGGTCCGCTTCCAGCGGCGCCTGCGCGAGCTGGCGGCAGCCTACCGCGCCGGGGAGGTGGGTCTGCCCGAAGTCCGGGCATCCGTCGCGAGCTGGATCGGGCACCTGAAGCACGGGGACACTGGGGCCTGCGGCGCAAGCTGCTGGATGCCGCGGCGTTCACCCGGGAGAGGAGCGCGCAAGCCGGGAGGCCGCTACCCGGGAAGGATGCGGCGGAGCCAGCTCCGCGGTGATGGGGCGGCGGCCTCGGCGGGTGGTGCGGCGGCGGCCTTCGTCTCCATCCCGCTCCCTTCCGGCGCCGCAGCGGCGCGGAGCACGCTGGCCCCGGCCTCCTCCGGGGGGGCGGCGCGCACCTCGTCGGGAGCATTCCTCAGAGCCGTCCGGATGCCCGCCGCGGCGCGGGAGAATGCCTGGCGCGCGGGGGAGTCCCTCTCGCGGCGCCCGGCCGCCGCCAGCGCGTCCAGGGCGCCGCCCGCGGCCGCGCCCATCCCCTCCAGGATCTGCGCCAGAGCCAGGCGCACGGAGGTCTCGGGGTCGGAGAGGGCGGTGACGAGGTGAGGGAGCGCCTGCGCAGCGTCGAGGCCGGCGAGGGCCTGGACTGCTGCTAGGCGCACCCGGGCTTCGGGGTCGGAGAGGGCGGTGACGAGGTGAGGAAGCGCCTGCGCGCCATCGAGCCCCGGTAGGGCCTGGAGCGCCGCGAGGCGCACGAACGCCTCCTCGTCCTTGAGGCCGGCGAGGAGGCGCGCGTCGCCGCCGCCCGCCCTTCGGAGCGCCTCGATCTCGCGCCAGCGCGCCACCCATCCCGGCTCGCTGCTCCCATCCACCGCCATCGCGTTCCCCTTCCCCTCTCAGGCCTGGCGCAGGCCACCACGGCCGGATCCCGGGTGTCTCTCCGTTCGATGCCGACCGTGGCCGTCTCCTGCCGGCGCCCCCCGTACGCCACCCGCTCATCGCTGATCACTCGCCACTGACCGCTGATCCATCACCGCGGCCCCCGCCGGCGCAGTCGCCGGGCGGCAGACTTGCCGCCGGGGAGTGAGTTGGAGAGGTCCGCGGCGATCTCGCGGGCCACCGTGCCGTACGGGGTGGTGCCGCCCAGGTGTACGCGCAGCAGCAGGTAGATGAAGGCGCCGAGGCGCAGCAGCGTGGAGGTGAAGAACACCGGCTGGTAGTGCGACAGCCACGGGGGCGCGAACGGCACCTGGTGCAGGTGCGCCTGCCAGAACGCCGCGAGGACGCCGCCCACCACCGTGCCGAGGGTGACGGCGAGGCCGAGCACGCACTGGAACGCGGCCGTGAAGGCGGTCCGCCGCTCATCCGGGAAGCCTTTCACGATCATGTAGAAGTTCACTTGCTCTGCGCCCGGCCAGGTCAGCCCTGAGAACGCCGAGGTGGCCCACACCAGCCACATCACCCCGGGGTGGGCGACGCTCCATCCCAACGGCACGAAGACCGCCGCCAGGGAGCTGATGACCAGCACCGGCTTCGGGCCGAAGCGGTCAATCGCGTGCCCCCAGACGGGGGACGCCCAGGCCATGATGGCAACCGGGAGGATGACGAGCAGGAGGTGCGCCTGCAGCACGCTCAGCCCGAGGCCGTGGGCGCGCACCGGGTCGAAACAGAAGCGCCAGACGAAGGACCCGACCAGCACGTAGCCGAACCATACGGCGGCCGTGTAGGTGGCGAAGCTGCGGAAGACCCGGTTGCGCCAGGGCGTCACCAAAATGTCGGTGAGCGTCGGCGGCTTCCCTTCCGCGGCGCGCGGGATCTCGGGCACCGGCACGAAGAGAAGGATGTCGAGCGTGCCCAGCACCGCGGCGACCGCGAACACCAGGCCGTAGACCCATCCCTGCGACCCGAGGCGCTGCAGCAGATAGACCACGCTCGTGCTTACCACCACCATGGAGGCCATCCCGACCCGGGCGCGCACGCCGAAGTACCGGCCGGCGATCGTCTTCGGCACGAGCGCGGACATCCAGGCGGACCAGCCGGCGCCGCCGTAGTTCGCCGCGGCCTGCGACAGGAAGACGATGGCCCCCACCAGCGCCAGCCGGACGCCGGCCGGGAGGTTCGGCGTCCAGGCGGCGATGGCGGCGACGCCGAGCCACGAGAGGCGCTGGATGGCCGAAAAGATCAGGAAGCTGCGCTTGATGCGGCCCGACCGCTCGGCAGCGTAGGAACCGAGGAAGAGGAACACCATCGCAGCGGGACTGGCGGCCATGATCAGCCCGTATGCGAAATCGCTCGCCTTGAGGTAGCGGATGAGGAACGCGGTGAAGGCCGCGCCGGAGACCACCGAGAAGAAGGGGGCGCCGAAGGCCCAGGCGCCGATGACGTACCACAGGGCGCGCCGCACCGGCGGCGGGGTGTAGTCCTCTTCCACCGGGTGAGGCCCGCGTGGCGGCTCTTCGTGCTCCATATCTCGCGTGCAGCTCCTTGCCCGGGAGGCCGGCGGCTGGCGGGACAGCGCACGGGTCCCCGGCCTCTGATTCGCTGCCGGCGGCCCGATCACCCCCCCGCCGGGCGCCTCCTCCGCCCGCTGCCTCGCTCCGATGCGCGATCGTCCTCCTGCGGGGCCACGGCGGAAGGCGCACACCTCTTGACCTCACCGCACGGCGTGATACAATAGGGATGGCCGCGCGCCGCCCGGCGCGGGGCTATCGCAGGGCAAAAGGGGGAAGGAATGACACCCATTGACGAGGCGGTCGGTATCCTCAGGGGTCTGGCCAGCCAGGTCAAGAACGTCGAAGCGCACTGTGTGGAGCTGCGTACGGACCCGGAGGAAGGCACCTATCTCTCGCTGGAGTTCCTCTGCGGCGATCTTTCACTCTGGGTGCAGGCAGAGGTGGAGGAGGAGGGGCAGATTGACGAGGGGGCGCGCGCCTGGGTCACGGCCCAGCTCGAGCCGATCTCGCTGCCCCAGCCGCTCGGCATGACGCGCCTGCTGCAGCTCTCTCGCCGCCTTCAGAAGCTATGGCCCTCATTGCAGGCCGACATCAGCGTGCGCAACCGGGGCGTCGAGGAGTGCGTGGTCGAAGGCGAATGGTATGGCGAGATCGCGCCGGGCGGCGGGGGAGTGCTCTTCGCGGCGGTTGCCGCCCTGCTGCACGAGATGCGCGCCGCGGCGATGGCCCTCGATGACGCCCTTGCCGACGCCGAGCGGATGCAGGAGGTCGAGGAGCGGGTCGCCGGTCTCCTTCTCGGCTCCCACCGCACCACTCCCCCCAAGCCGTCCCGCCCTCCCGGCAGGCGGCGCCGGGGCCAACGTCGCTAGGTTCCGGCGGCGAGCGTCTTCCAAGTGCGGCGCCGGCTGACTTGCGCCTCCCTATCGGGGCGGGCCTCGTCGCGGGAGCGCGGGCGAGGGACGCTCGGACGCTCCGACCGCCAGGGATCCGCCCCGGTGTGCGCGAACTACCGGTGTGAGGGCCTCGCCACGCCGAGCGGGGAGCCGCGCCCGCGGCAGGCCGGCCGCGCCGTCCCCGACGCAGCGGGCCTCGGGGCGCCCGTGAGGGCCGCGATCGTCGGCGACGGGGGCATCCGCATGTCTCATTTCACTCGCATCAAGACGCAGATGGTGGAGAAGGAGCCCCTCATGCGGGCGCTCCGCGACCTGGGATACGCGCCCGAGGAGGGCGCGGTGACGGTGCGCGGCTGGGGCGGCCGGCGTGCCGGGGTGGAGATCCGTGTGCCAACCGGCCGCCTCGGCTACGACATCGGCTTCCGCAAGGTGGGCGGCGCCTACGAGTGTGTCGCCGACTGGTGGGGCGTGCGGGGCATCCGGCAGGACCGCTTCCTCCAGCAGGTGACGCAGCGCTATGCCTACCATGCCGCCCGCGAGAAGCTGGAGGCGCAAGGCTTCACGCTGGCCGCCGAGGAGACCACCGCCGACGGGCGGATCCACCTCGTGCTGCGGCGGATGGCGTAGCAGGTTCAGCCGCGAATGAACGCGAATGCACGTAAATAGATAACTTGTGACGAGCAAGATCGGTAGCGCGGCCGCGAACAGAGCAGCGTCACCATGTACCCCGTTCGTGGCAGAGGCCGTGTTCCGCTGCGGCCCGATCCGCTGCGGTTGCCGGTTCGGCTCGTCATAACATTTCCATTTCCGTCCATTCGCGTTCATTCGCGGCTGAGCGCAAGCACGTTCTACGGAGGTGCTATGGATCTTCAGGAGATCGAGGTCGTGATTGAGAAGGATGGCCGCGTCCGCATCCAGGTGCGGGGCGTGAAGGGTGAGGCCTGCCTCGACCTCACGCGCGACCTGGAGGCGGCCCTCGGGGGGCAGGTGGAGAGCCGCGAGATGACCCCCGAGGCGTATGAGACCGTCACCGAGCAGGCGCAGAACTGGCAATGGACCCGGCAACGCTAAGACGCTGCCGAGGGCGGCTCACCAGCCGTCTGCCGCTCCTGGGCGGCTGGATCCGGCGCCGGGCGGCGCGGGCCCTGGCCGCCGATGGTTCCGCGGGCGCAGCAGAGGCCCTCGCGGAGGCGGTGGCGCGCACCGACGACGCGCGGGTGCGTTCGGTCGCCCTCGACTTCCTCGGTCGCACCGACTGCCAGGCGTGCGTAGATGCCGCGTGCGGCGTGTGGGCGGCCACCCGGCACCCGAACCTCGCCGCGCTGATCACGATCCACGGCTGGGTGGCGGATGCCCCGCTGGGGGTGCGTGTCCTCACCGCCCTCGCGGTGGGCCGGCCGCAGTTGCTCGTGGGGCAAGGCGCGGCCGTGGTGAAGCCGCTGCTGGATGCCGCCGGCGATGCGGATGCATCCATCAGCGCCCCGGCGCGCGGGGCCCTCCTTCAATTCAAGCGCCCCGACGCGCGCGATGAGTTGTGCCGTCACTTCACCCGCGAGGATCACCCGCTGGCGCGCACATTGGCTCTGAAGGCCGGCTACCTGCCGCGCGACGAGGGCAATCGGGCCCTCTTTCTCTTCCTCACCGAACAGTGGGAGCGCTATGAGACCCTCGACTTCGACCGCCGCCTGCTGCGCGCCGCCTACGAGGCCGCCGACGCCCCCCTGCGCCAGCGGGTGATGGAGCGGCTGCGTCGCTCCGGGCGCACCGACTTCCTCACCGTCGTCGCCGGCAGCGATTTCCGCGCCCGCGCCCTGAACGACCGCGAGGCCGACCTCCTCGTCCAGATGCTGGCCGCCGGCCGGGAGTGGGCGAAGCTGTGGTCCCTGGTGTTCCGGCTTCCCCTGACCCACGCGCTGCAGATCCTGCGGCACCTGGACGGGGCAGGCTGGTGCCCGGACCAGGAGGGCGACCGCGCCGCTCTCACCGAGTTGATGGCGTTCACCGCGGGCCCGATGGTAGTCAGCGGAGCGGAGGCGCGCCGCGTGCTCCCCCCGGCCGTGCGGCGGGCGCGGGCGACCGTCGCCTCCCGGGTGAACGGGGTCGCCTTTGCACCCTCGCAGCCGCACATCGCCATCGGCACCGGCCAGCGCCAGGTGGTCCTCTGGGACTTCCAGCGGGCGCGCCGCGAGCGGGTCGTGGACGGCTTCCAGCGCGCCATCGGCAGCGTTGGCTTCACCGCCGACGGCCACCTGCTGGCCGCGGAGCGCACAAACCGTACCGATGTTCCCTGTGCCGTGCACTGTTGGCGCGACGGGGAGCTCTTCACGCTGGGCGAGCACCGCGGCAGCGTGACCGGCCTCGGGACGCTCGGGGATTCGCGCATCCTCACCGCCGGTCGCGACCAGCGGGTGGCCGTCTGGGACGCGAAGGAGCGGAAGCTGGTGCGGGAGGCGAGCCTCAAGACGTGGCCCCGCTCCGTGTGCGTCTCCCCCGAGGGGGAGCGCGCCGCGCTCCTGCACACCGGGGTCACTCTGATCTCGGTGCCGGAGCTGGAGGCGCTGGCCGCCACCGGCGGGGTGATCTGGGAAGAGGGGTACGCCCGGGGCCACGGCTACGGCTCGGGAGTGGCGCGCGCCGCGGCGTTCGCGCCGGACGCCCGGGCGCTGATCATCGGCAAGCTCAGCGGCGAGGTGATGACCTGCACCCAGAACGGCCGGGGGCTCGTATCACGCCGCGTGCAGCGGCATACCGGCCCGGTGCAGGGCGTGGCAGTGCTCCCTGAGCGGGGGATCGTGGTCACCGCCAGCTCCGAAGGCGAGGTGCGCTTCACCTCCTGGGAGCCTCGCGTGGCCCTCGGGAGCGTGGCGGCAGCCGGCGAGCGCCTCACCTCGATGCGCGTCTCCCCCGATGGCTCCTTCATGGCCATCGGGGACTCGGACGCCTCGATGACGCTCTGGGACCTGCGTCCGCTCGACATCCCGTCGCTCCTCGGCCGGCCCCTCGCCCGGGCGCTGCCGGTACACCTCGCCGCCGCCGGCACGCTCCTCGAGGTGCCGGGCCTGCCCGAGCCGGTGCGCCGGAGCCTCCGCTTCCTGGAGTGCCTCCTCCGCCACCGCTTCCGCTACGACGTGGAGATCGACGACCTGCCGACCATCCAGGCGGGGGAGTTCGATATTGAGATTGAAGGATAGCTCCGAAGGTGCCCCTTTCTGGGAGGAGGAAGTGTGCCCAAGGTGGACCTGGCGCGATGGCAATGGCGCCTGAGAAACGGCCTTCCGATGATCGGACGCTGGCTGCAACGGAGGGCAGCACGGGCGCTGGCTGCCGAGGGAACACCGCGGGCGGCTTCCGCACTCGCGGAAGCCGTGGCCTACAGCGATGATGTCCGGGTACGGTCCATCGCGCTCGATTTCCTGGGCCGTGCAGACGATCAGTCCAGCATCGACGCAGCGTGCGGCGTGTGGGCCGCTACACGCCATTCTGACCTCGCGGCACTGATCACGAGCCGCGGCTGGGTGGCAACGGCGCCGCTGGCGGTGCGCGTCCTCACTGCGCTTGCTGTGGGCCGGATCGATGCTGTAGCACAGATGCCCGCGGAAGGCGTGCCAGCGCTCATCCACGCGCACCAGGATCGGGACCCCGAAATCGCCGTACGCGCTCACCAAGTGCTCCTTTCTCTCAGTGGCCCTGGAGCTATCGACCGCCTATGTGCGGAGTGGGTCCGCCTGCGGGCACCGGTGCTTGAGGCCCTTGTCGCCGAAGCGGGGTATGTGGCACAGCAGCCGATGGAGGTGCGGGTGTTGACCGCGCTGAAGACAGGGCACCCGGAGCTTGTGGCTGATGTGGACGCAGAAGGCCTGCATGTGGTCTTCCAGGCCCGTGGAGACCGTGATCCCAGGATCTGCGCGCACGCACACCAGGCCCTCCTTTCTCTCAGTAACGCTGGGGCTGTGGACCGGCTCTGCGCGGAGTGGGCTCACGGGCGAGATCCGGTACTGGAAGGCATCGTGTCGGAGGCGGGCTATGTAGCAAAGCAGCCAATGGAGGTGCGGGTAATGACCGCATTGAAGGCGGGGCGCCCGGAGCTTGTGGCCGACGTGGATGCGGAAAGACTGCCGCTGCTCTTCAAGGCCCGTGGCGACCGCGACCCCGAGATCGTGACGCAGGCTTACCAGGCTCTCATTTCTCTCAGTGACCCTGGAGCCATCGACCGGGTGTGTGCCGAGTGGGTCCGCCTGCGGGAACCCGTACTTGAGGCCCTTGTCGCCGAAGCGGGGTACGTAGCACAGCAGCCGATGGATGTCCGATTGCTGACTGCGCTGAAAGCGGGCCGCCCGGAACTCGTGTCTGGAACAGGCGCGGACGGACTGCCCCTACTGTTCCAAGCGCACCAGGACGCCGACCCCAAGATCTCCGCATACGCGCGCCAGGCCCTCCTTTCTCTGAGTGACTCTGAGGCCATCGACCGGCTTTGCGCGGAGTGGGCCCGCCTGCGGGAGCCGGTCCTCGAAGGGATCCTGGCGGAGGCGGGGTATGTGGCACAGCAGCCGATGGAGGTGCGGGTGTTGACCGCGCTGAAGACAGGACGCCTGGAGTTCGTGGTGGGACTGGGTGCGGATGTGGTAGGCCTTCTGTTGGGCGCGATCCAGGATGCAGATCCGACCATCGCCCGCGCAGGTCAGGAAGCTCTGGCACAGCTTGAGCATCCCGACGCCCGCGAGGACGTCTGCCAGCGGGTCATCCAAGGAGATCACCCAACCGTCCAGCGTGCGGCCGTCGCGGGTGGATACGTCCCCCGCGACGAGAGCGGTCGAGCCCTCTTCCTCTTCCTCACGGAGCAGTGGGAGCGGTATGACTCCGTCGACTTCGACCAACGCATCCTGCGCTCGGCATACCATTCTGGTGATGCCGCTCTGCGCCAACGCGTCATGCAGAAGGTGCGTGTGTCCGGGCGTACCGACTACCTCACAGTGATCGCTACAGCCAGCCTTCGTGAGCGCGCCTCAACAATGGCGGAAGGTGAATCCGAGATCATCATCGAGATGCTCATTGGAAAGCAGCAGTGGAAGACACTCTGGAGCCTGGCGTTCGATCTTCCTCTCACTCAGAGCACTCGCATCCTTCGATGCCTTGCCCGCGCCGGATGGCGCCCCGATGGGCCAGACGAGCGGAGCACCTTCGAGGGGCTGGGGGCGCTCGCTGCCGGCGAGATGATGCTGTCGCACGAGGAGGCGAAGCGCGTGCTTCCCCCAGCCGTCCGACGAGCGCTGGCCTCTGCCTCAGCGCGCGTGAATGATATCGCCTTCTGCCCGACTCGTCCATCCATCGCCATCGGTACGAGCCTCGGGCGAGTCGTGTTGTGGGACTTCCAGCGTGCCGCCCACGATGCCATGCTCAGCGGGTTCCCCCACTCGATCGGGAGGGTGGCCTTCACCGGGGATGGCACCCTCATCTGCGGCGAGCGCACTCGCGGCCCTGAGGCGATCTGCGCTCTTCACGGATGGCGTAATGGCGAGAGCTTCACACTTGGGAACCACCAGGGATCTGTGACTGCCATTGAGCCGCTGGGTGCGTCTCAGCTCGTCACCGCCGGTCGCGACGGACGCGTTGCCGTGTGGGACACCGTTGAGCGGCGTAAGGTGAGGGATGCGGGCTTCCCTGATTGGGCGCGGGGAATGTGTCTCTCCCCAGACAAGACGCGCGCCGCGCTGCTGCACGCTGGCCTCACGCTGGTCGCGCTGCCCGGGTTGGAGACACTCGCCACTTGTGAGGAGGAGCTGTGGGACGCAGATGCGCTCTGGGGAGGCACGGGATACGGTCGGGGGGTCGCCCGTGCGGCGGCGTTCTCTCCGGAAGGCGATGTGCTCGTCTTCGGCAAACACAACGGGGACGTCCGTGCCTGCAGTGAGCAGAAGAGCTCGCTGGTGTCAGTGGAACTTCTCCGGCACAAGGCGCAGATCCAGGGGATCGCTTCGCTTCCCGAGCCTGCGGTGGTCATCACCGCCAGCTCAGACGGGGACGTGCGTTTCACCTCATGGCACGACAAGACGCCGATTGGCAGCGTTCAGGTGGTGGGGCAGCGGCTGACCACAATCCGTGTTTCACCTGACGGGTCGTTCATGGTCGTCGGTGACTCGGACACGTGGATAACCCTCTGGGACCTGCGCCCGCTCGACATTCCGTCGCTCCTCGGCCGGCCCCTCGCCCGGGCGCTGCCGGTACACCTCGCCGCCGCCGGCACGCTCCTCGAGGTGCCGGGCCTGCCC
>JACQGM010000207.1 GCA_016199585.1 Armatimonadota bacterium | reverse complement strand
GTCCACCACGTGCCCGCCGACGAGACCGGTCGCGCCCGTCACCAGGACCCTCATTCCCCCTCCTCGTAGGTCATCGCCGGGCGATAGGCGCAGCGGCAGCCCGCCGGGTGAGTACACTCCGGGACCGGAACGGCAGGGGCCTCGTCAATGGGGTACACCGCGCCGGCGAGGGCCCGGCAGGCCGGGCAGGCGTCCGGCGCCGTCATCACCTGCACGCCCCGCAGGGCACCTCCCGCCTTGATGCCCAGCCGGTAGGCGTCGAGGGCACGCCGGGCCGAGTCTGCGTTGCGGGACCGAAGAAAGTGCTCTTCCAGCCAGCTCATGGGCCACCTCATCGCCTCTCTGCGGTCTCGGGCGCCGATGGATCGGGATCCGCCTCGGGGCGAACCTGCGCCGCCGGCCGCTCCTCAGCCGCTTCCGGCTCTTCCGCCGAGACGTCGGGAGCGCTCGCTGCACGGGCCGGGCCATTCCCGACGCGCAGCGATTGCTTCGCCACCTTGGCGCCCACCCGCGCCAGCGTCGGCGGGTGCATCAGCATGTTGGTGTAGCTGGCATTGGCCAGGGGGCAGTGGCACTCTCTGTTCCGGATGCTCGCGCGGATCACGTCGGCCTGGCGCGAGAACCAGACGCGGCGGAAGTCGTAGTCCGCGTCGCGCAGATTCATCATGTTGTCCGCGCGGACGCAGCAGGGCCACACCTCGCCGTTGCCGTAGATCTGCGCCGATGCCCACCCGGCGAAGCAGGGGATGCTCTGCGTCTGCTCCACGAGGATCCGCTTCACCAGCTTGTAGTACTCGATGCGGAAGGCCTCGGTGACGCGGGAGATGCCGTGGAACTGCATCTTCTCAACCCGCTCGATGAGCTGGTCAATCGCCCAGGAGTACTTGTCGGCGGCAGGGGTGACGCTCAACCCCACGGTATCGAGCTCGACGCGCTGCTCGGCGATCTCGGTGATGTAGGAGTCCGTCTTCTGCCCGAGCGCGTAGTCGAAGAGCTCGGGCGCGTCGTCCACGTTGAAGCGCGAGATCACCGAGTGGATGCCGATGCTCAGGTTGGGGTGCTTCAGCTCGCGCAGGGCGGCCAGGTTCTTCTCGAACTTCTCGAAGTTCCCCTTGATCCCCCGGATGCGGTCGTGCTTCTCTCCCACTCCGTCCAGCGAGAGGTTGATGATGACCTGCGATTCCGGGCAGCTCTTGCAGATCTCATCCACCTTCTCCGGGATGCGCTTGAAGAGCAGGCTGTTCGTGGGGATGTTGATGATCCCGGGCCGGCAGTGCTTGTAGGCAGACTGGGCCAACGGCACGAGGTCGTTGAACATGAAGGGCTCGCCGCCGCTGATGGTGAACCAGAACGGTGCCCGCCCCAGGCTCTGCAGCACGCGGTCCCATTCCTCGATGGTGAGCTCGTTCTCGCGCTTCATCCAGATGTTGCAGGTGAGACACCGCGAGTTGCACCGCGGCGTCGGGCTCAGCGTCAGGTTGATCGGCAGCATCTTCGGCCACCCGAAGCGGCGGCTGAGCATGAAGAAGGGTATCTTCCACAGGATGCTCTTCACTCGGCAATCGCCCCTTTCGTCGTCCGGGCGACCTCCCACACGGCATGGTCGCGCCGCTTCAGGCGGTGGTCCATCCAGCCGAGCAGGCGCCCGTGTATCTCCAGCCCGATCACCCCCAGCGTCCATCCCAGACGGCGACCGTACAGGTAGGGGCTGCCGAGCAGGACCTTCAGGATGGCGGCGGCGTCCATCGTGGCGACGGAGTAGCCCTGCTCCCGGGCCATCCGCAGGTGCCCGGCGTAGATCCGCCGCCGCTGCTTCAGGAAGTCGGCGATCGTCTCCGGCCCCCGGTTGTGCACGATGGCGTCGGGAACGTAGCGCAGCGCGTATCCCTGGCCGCGCACCAGCGGCTGCATGTTGGCCTCGTCCACCGCCGAGTAGCACGGGATGCGATGGAACACCCTTCGGAACGCGGTGATCTCGCCCAGCTTCGGGTTCCGCATGGCCACCCGGTGGTGCAGGTCCCACAGGAAATGGGCGGCGAAGCCCATGAACGTCTTCGAGTCGTTGACCGGGATCGGTCTTCCCCCGGTCATCCCCACCTCCGGGTCGGCGAAGGGCTCCACCAGGCGCTGGATCGTATCCGGCGCCAGCAGAGTGTCGGCGCCGACCGATACCAGGATATCGGATCGGGCGTGGCGCATGAAGAGGTTCACGCCCGAGGCCTTGCCGGAGCGCCGGACCTCGCTCAGGAGCTTGATCCGCGGGTCGCGCGCGGCGAACTCGAGCACGATCCGCTCGGTGCCGTCCGTACACCCACTGGACACGACGATGACCTCGGCGATCTCGCACGTGTCGGTCCGCTGGTCCAGGATGGTCTGCAAGAGCCGGCCGATATTGGCCTCCTCGTTGTAAGCCATCACGCCGATACTGCACGCCAGGATCTCCCCGGGCGCGCGGTCATCACTTGCGCTCGGCAGCGCGCGTTCCGTAGCCACGCTCTTCCCCCTCCCCTACCACGAGCCACTGCTCAGCCCGCCTGAAACGGCTTCGGGCAGCCAGCCCCGGGGGGGCGCGCCACCACCGACCACTGAGCCCTGGCCGGACACCGCATCCCCCGGCTGCCTCTCCGCGCTTCCTCGGGGGCAAGTCCTGTGCCAGCCTGGAGCCCGCTGGCGCCCCGCTGCCCGGCGGTTGCAAACCGCGGGCAACGGCGGCACGAAGTCGCCCTGGGGCGACTGTTCCGGGGTCCGCGCAGGCGGACCTGGTGCCGCCGCAGCCCGCGACCTCGGTCGCCGGGGCGCTGGCTCGGTCGCCGGGGCGTGCAGGGCTGCCGCCGGATGCCAGGCAGGAAATGCCCCGGCGGGGCAGAACCTCTCTCCAGGTATCGCCATGCAGGAGAGCAACCGGTCCATCGAGGAGTTGGCGGCGGAGGTGCTGGAGACCGAGGCGCGCGCGGTCCTTCAGCTCCGGGGGCGCCTGGGAGAGGGGTTCGTGCGCGCGGTGCGTCTGGTGGTGGGCTGCGCCGGACGGGTGGTGGTGACCGGCATGGGGAAGTCGGGCGCCATCGCCCACAAAATCTCTGCGACCCTCTCCAGCACCGGCACTCCCTCGCTCTTCCTGCACGCGGCGGAGGGCGTACACGGCGATCTGGGAATGGTGACGCAGGGCGACGTCGTCATCGTGCTCTCTTACAGCGGCGAGACCGGTGAGATCGTGAGCATCCTCCCCGCCTTCAAGCGGCTCGGGATCCCGATCATCGCCCTGTGCGGCAACCCCGGCTCGACGCTGGTGGAGCAATCGGACGTCTTCCTGGACGTGTCGGTCGAGAGGGAGGCCTGCCCCCTCGGGTTGGCGCCCACAACGAGCACGACGGCGATGCTGGCGCTCGGGGATGCGCTGGCCGTGTGCGCGATGCGCGAGCGCCATTTCACCCGTGACGATTACGCCCGCTTCCATCCCGGGGGCGCCCTGGGAAGGCGCCTGCTGCTGCGCGTCGCCGATGTGATGCGCACCGGCGACCAGGTCGCTACGGTGGCGGGCGCCGCCACCGTCCTCGAGACCCTCCTCGCCATCACCCGGGCGCGCGCCGGGTGCGCCGTCGTGGTGGATGCGGAGGGCCGCCTGCAAGGGATCATCACCGACGGCGACGTCCGGCGCCTGCTCCTGAACGACCCCGATTGGACGCGCCGCTCCGCCTCCGAGGTGATGAACCGCCGGCCCGCCGCCGTCGGCCCGGACCGCCTGGCTGCCGAGGCCCTCCGGATCATGGAGTCGCACCGCCCGGGCGCCATCGGCGACCTCCCCGTCCTCGACGACGCGGGCCACCTCCTGGGCGTGGTGACCCTCAAGGACCTGCTGAAGGCCGGGATCGTGTAGAGCGAGCGCCTAACCCCCCGGTGTCCTTCCCGCGGCGGGAAGGGGGAGAGAAGGCGCGGGCGACAGCGGCAGGACCCCTGACAGCACCCTCTTCCTGCAGCAGCGTGCGGGGAAGGAGAACGCGCGGGCGCGTCAAATAGCAGCCTGGAGGTCCTCGCGATGAAGGCGGCGCGGTTGCACGGTCCCCGGGATGTGCGTGTCGAGGAAGTGCCCACTCCTCGGCCAGGGCCGGACGAGGTGTTGGTGCGTGTGCGAGCCGTCTCCATCTGCCCGTCCGACTGGCGCCTGTACGTGGACGGCCACGCCGGCGGTGCCGCGCTCTCCGGCCCGATCATCCAGGGGCACGAGTTCTGCGGCGACGTGGCCGCGCACGGACCCGGCGTGGACGCGCCCCCCATCGGCGCGCGGGTGGCGGTGGAGCCGAGTTGGCACTGTGGGCGCTGCGACGTTTGCGCGCGCGGCCTCACCCACCTCTGCCGCAACATCGTCTTCCCCAGCTTCCCGCCGCGCGACGGCGCCCTGGCGGAGTACATCGCCTGCCCGGCCTCCAGTCTCCATCCGCTCCCCGATCGCGTGAGTGACGCGGTGGGCGCGATGGTCGAGCCGCTCGGCGTGGCGATCCACGCGGTGCGCCTCTCCCGGCTGGAGGCGGGGGAGCGCGTGCTGGTGCTGGGAGCAGGCGTCATCGGTCTTTCGGTGGTCTGCCTGGCGCGGATTCGGGGCCCGGGCTGCCGGGCGGCGGTCGAGCCGGTCGCTGGCCGCCGCCGCTGGGCGGTGGCGATGGGCGCAACGGCGACGGCCGCCTCCTGCCGGGAGCTGGCGGACGCCGGGTTTGAGGCCGAAGTCGTGTTCGACTGTTCCGGCGAGGATGGCGCCCTGGCAGAGGCGCTGCCCCTGGCGCAGCCCGGCGGCCGGGTCGTTGTCGTGGGCATCCCCCGCTCCGAGCGGTTCGATCTCAGCGCGGCGCAGGTGCGCCGCCGCGAGCTGACGCTCATCTTCACCCGCCGCTCGCGCGACACCCTCGCGGAAGCGGTGGCCCTGGCTGCCGACGGGGACGTGGACCTGGCGCGCCTGCCCGTGCGCCGCTTCTCGCTGGCGCAGGTGGCCGACGCGATGGAAGTGACCGCCGCCCGGCCGGGCGACGTGCTCCGTGCCGTGGTGATGCCCTGACGTCTTCCCGCCCGGGGGGCCGCAGGGGGAAGGCCGGCGGGCGAGCAGGGCGCGTCACCGGTGCGAGGGCCGACTCTGTCATCCTGAACAACTCACCCGGGGCGGCCCCGGGGTAGCAGGGGAACAAACAGTGAGTGCCACCGGGGCCGGGCTCGCTGTGTGGCGGATGACGGGATCGGCAGACCCCTCCTGCGTGCGTTGGGCATCGCGTCGCTCGGGCACGCCCGGCGATGAATCGCCGGGCTGCTGAACGGCGCCGGATGAATCCGGCTTAGGCAGACGCACGGGCACCGGCCCTTGTCTGCCAGCCCCGTTCACGGGGCGTTGTTTCGCAGCCCGGCGTTGATGTGATTGCTGGCAAACTGGGGCGGGGCATGGTAGAATGGTGACCGCGCTGCACATGGAGTGCGCGCGGCCGCGGGTGTTGACCGCGACTGGATACTCGGGTGGGCCTTGCGCGGGATGGCCGGCGCAGGCGCATCGGCGTCGGGAACGTGACGGCTGCGGCGGCGCACCGTGCCGCAGCGGGGTCCCTTCGGCCGATTCTGGAAGGAGTCCAGCAGGATTGGAGGATACGCCCGCGCTGCCCGCCGCCCTGAGCGACGCCGAGCGGCGCCGCTACGCCCGCCACCTCCTCCTACCGGAGGTCGGCCCGGAGGGCCAGGCGAAGCTGAAGGCGGCGCGCGTCCTCTGCGTCGGCGCCGGGGGCCTCGGGTCCCCCGTCGGCCTGTACCTAGCCGCCGCGGGCGTGGGGCACCTCACGCTCGTGGACGACGATGCCGTGGACGAGTCGAACCTCCAGCGCCAGGTCCTGTATGACACGGAAGACGTCGGCCGAGCGAAGCCGGAGGCGGCGCAGGCGCGGCTCCAGCGGCTGAACCCGCACATCCGCGTCGAGGCGGCCGCGGAGCGCCTCACGGCGGCGAACGCGCTGCCGCTGGTGCGGGCGCACGACGTGGTGATAGACGGCAGCGACAACTTCGCGACGCGCTACCTCGCCAACGATGCCTGCGTGCTGGACGGGAAGGCGTACGTCTACGGGAGCATCTTCCGCTTCGACGGGCAGGTGTCGGTCTTCCACGCGCGGGCGGGCGGCCCCTGCTACCGCTGCCTCTTCCCGGCGCCGCCCCCACCTGGGACGGCACCGTCGTGCGCGGAGGGTGGGGTGCTCGGCGTCCTCCCCGGGGTGATCGGCGCCCTGCAGGCGACGGAGTGCCTCAAGTTGATCCTGGGCCAGGGGACGCCCCTCATCGGCCGGGTGCTCCTCTTCGATGCCCTGGAGATGGAGTTCCGCGAGGTCCGCCTCCGCCGCAGCACCAACTGCCCGGCGTGCGGCGACCACCCCAGCATCACTCGTCTCGTGGATAGCGAAGTCTCCTGCGCCGGGACGAACCCCGCGCCTCCGGATGCGGAGGCCATCGTCGAGATCACCCCCCGGGAGCTGAAGGCGCGGCTGGCTGCCGGAGAGCCCCTGCTGCTGCTCGACGTGCGCGAGCCGGGTGAGTGGGCGATCTGCCGCATCGAGGGGGCGCGTCTGATCCCCCCGGGGGAGCTGCCGGCACGC
>JACQGM010000199.1 GCA_016199585.1 Armatimonadota bacterium | reverse complement strand
GTGGGGGTGTGGGGGTGTGGAGATGTGGGGGAGAACTGGCGTTTGGCGGGAGGGCTTGCTGCGCGCCTTCCGGGGCCTGCCCTTCTCCTGCTTCCCCGCACCCTCGTGTTTCCCATCCCCCGCACTCCCACACTCCCACATCCCCACACTCCCTTGCCCGGTTAACCCGGCCGCCAGGTAGAAGGCGACCGCGCAGGAGAGGACGCGGATCAGCTCCACCACGCTGGCGTGTCGGTTCACCGAGAAGGGAACCGACAGGAGGGTGGCAGCCAGCAGGATGAGGATCGGGATGTCCAGCGGGGTGGCGGTGCGCTCGCGGTCGCGCGCCAGGAGGCGCGCTGCCAGGCGCAGGGCGCCGGCCAGCAGGATGACGCCTGCCGTCGCCGTCTGGGGATAGGCATCCACCACTCCGGCGACGGCGGGGGCAGCCGCCAGGGCGCCCGGGAAGAGAGCGGCGGAGGCCGCCCCCAGAAGCCGCGCGGCAGTAGGGGTCGGGGGCGGTTTCATACGCGCCATCTCGCGCGGACGCGGTCGGTCAGGTTCTTGGCCGCCAGCAGCCCGGCGCGGGTGCCGATGGCGACGGGGGCCGCCAGGCGCACGGGCCACGAGGAGCGTGGCGCATAGTGCTTGCGCCAGAAGCGATACATGCTGCGGTGGAACTGGAGGATACTCCTAAGCTGCGCCTTGTCGCTGCTGTGCGCGCGCGCGTGCGTCACCGCGGCGCCGGGGAAGAACGTCACGCGCCACCCGGCGGCGCGCGCCCGGAAGCAGATGTCCACGTCCTCGCTATACATGAAGAACCGCTCGTCCAGGATGCCCACCTGGTCGAGAACCGCGCGCCGGATCATCATCGCCGCGCCGGAAACCCAGTCCACGTCGCGCTGGGTGCGGTGGTCCCAGTCGCTGAGAAGGTACTCGCGGGTGTAGCGGTTGCGTGGGAAGAGCCGGCCCAGCAGCGTGTTGCGGAACGCGCCGGCCAGGAGAGTGGGGAAGCGGCGCGCCGAGTACTGGACGCTGCCGTCCGGGTTCAGCACGAGGGGGCCGCAGATGCCGATGTCGGGGTTCTCGTCCATGAAGCGCACCAGTGCGGCCAGCGTGCCGGGGTGCGTCTGGGCGTCCGGGTTGAGCAGGAGAACGTACCGGCTCTGCGACCCCTTGATGATCTGGTTGTTGGCGGCGCTGAAGCCCCGGTTCTCACGGTTGCGCAGCAGGGCCGCCTGCGGGAAGCGCCCGGCCACCATCTCCGCGCTCCCGTCCACCGAGGCGTTGTCCACCACCCCCACCGCATAGGAGGGCGGATTGTCGTTCCGCTCGTACACCGAGCGCAGGCAGGCCTCCAGGTCGTCACGGGTGTTCCAGTTGACGACGGCAACGACGACGTCGGTGGCTTCGGTTTGGCTCTCCCCATCCGATCTGCTCGTCCTCGTCGTCGCTCTCGTCCTCGTGCTCGGTTCGTCCCGTGTCGAGGACGAGGACGATGAGGACGACGAGGACGAGAGCGACGTTCGAGCGCGGCACCACAGCCCTCGCGCGCCGGTCCCTAGATGCATCGCGGCCACGCACGCGGCATAGAGCGGCGCCGGGATGCGGCCGCGGTAGTGCTTTCGGTAGAAGCGAGCCAGAGAACGGCCCGACTCGCGGATCATGGCGCCGCGCACCTGCGACGTGCTGGCGCCGTAGTGGTGCAGCACGGCCACGCGGGGCGTGAAGCGGATCGTCCACCCGCGCTGCCGCGCCCGGTAGCACCAGTCCACGTCGTTGAAGAAGATCGGGAACGCCTCGTCCATCAGGCCCACCTGCTCCAGCGCCTGCCGGCGGATGAGCAAGCAGGACGTCATCGGTTGATCGACCTCCCGCTCGCTGTCGTGGTTCCAC
Source organism: Armatimonadota bacterium (assembly GCA_016199585.1). Lineage (GTDB taxonomy): Bacteria > Armatimonadota > JAAZEB01 > JAAZEB01 > JAAZEB01 > JACQGM01. Next base: position 21,769 of record JACQGM010000199.1, on the reverse strand, counting down.
CCGCGCACCCGGTAGCCGCCGAGACGGCGCGGGAAGAGCGCGGCGAGGCCGGTGATCTCCGCCAGGAGAGCGATCGGAGAGGGGAATCCCCGCACGGAGCGCTGGGTGCGGCCATCCAGGCCCACCAGGCGAGGCGCCGCCGCCGCCGCCTCGGGGTGCGCCTCCAACAGGGAGACCAGCGTCGCCAGGCCGCCGGGGGGCACCTCGGTGTCGGGGTTGAGCAGCAGCAGATACTCGCCGCGCGCGCGACGGATCCCCTGGTTGTTGGCGGCAGCGTAGCCGAGGTTGGTCTCGTTGGCGATCAGCGTCACCCCGGGGAACTCACGCCGCACCATGTCGGCGCTGCCGTCGGCGGAGGCGTTGTCGATGACGAGGATCTCCTGATCCGCCTGGCCGGTGCGCTCCAGGGGGTGAGCGAGGAGCGAGCGCAGGCACGCGCGCAGGAGAGCGCCGGTGTTCCAGTTCACCACCACCACGGAGAGCTTCACGTCGCTCCGAAGACGAACGGGAGGAGGCCGCGAAGGTCGGCGATGACCCGATCGGGCCGGGAGGCAACAAAGTAGTCGGGCGGGCGTCCCGGCGTGACGACGCCGACGGTTCGGGTGCCGGCGGCGCGCCCCGCCTGGATGTCCATCGGGTGATCCCCCACCATCACGGCGGCGGCGGGCGCCACGTCGAGGCGCTGCAGCGCGTCCAGCAGGTGCGCGGGATCGGGCTTGTAGCGGGGCACATCGTCGCGGCTGAGGACCACGGGGCACGCCATGTCGCACAGGGCCATGGCCGCCTCGGTGACGCGCCGGCAGTTGCGGGTGACGATAGCCAGGGCGATGCCTTGATCCGCCAGCTCGCGCAGCACTTCGCGCGCGAAGGGGGCGGGCTCGGCGCCCTCCAGGCCGCGCATCTCCACGGCGATCATCGACTCCTCGGCGCGGTGAAGGAGGTCGCGCGCCTCATCCTCGCCGTGGCGCTCGCGCAGGATGGCGGATGCGTGCCGCGCCGTGGTGAGGGTGTCGAGGCCCTCAATCGCCTCGCGCTCGATCCCGGCGGCGAGGACCACCTCCACCACGGCGGCGCGCATGGCCGAAAAATCTATGTGGGTGAGAACCAGTGTGCCGTCCAGGTCGAACAGAACGGCTCGGATGGCTCCGTCTCCAGCGGCGGTCGGTTGCGTGTTCACACCGCTATTATAGGTGATGAAGGGCGCGTTGGTCAATGCCGGTCCAACCTCACTTCCGGCAGCGCCGAACGGCAACCGACGCTGCCACGGTGCCGGACAGCGCGGCCAGGGCAGCCAGGGTGAGATAGAGGCCGACGAGGAAGGCCGCGGGGCGGTAGGTGAAGAGGACGGTGTGCCGGCCAGGAGGCACGGCCACGGCGCGCAGCACGTAGTCGGCGGGCTGGACGGCGGCGGGTTTTCCATCTACTGTGGCGCGCCAGCCGGGGAAGAACTGATCGGCGAGGATGAGGAGGGCGTTGGCCCGGACGTGCACATCCACGCGCACCTGGCCGAAGCGGTGTTCGGTGATCTCCGCACGCTCCTCGCCGACGGCGGGCGCGGGCGACAGGGCGGGGGGACTCTCCAGCACGGCCACGCGGTCCAGCTCGAATCGCTCCGCCACCATCGCCGCCAGCACGCGCTCCGGGGGCTCCACGCGCGCCTGGTGAACCAGCCAGGCCCGGGGACGAGCGGCCCGGTTGCGGTAGAGGTAGATGTCCGGGCGGCCCACCAGCTCCAGGCGCGGGCTGCGCAGCTCGTGGGCGCTGAGGACGTAGCGCGCGCCGAGGAAGTCGAGCCCGGGCGTGTCCACGCTGCTGAGGGAGAGACCGTTGCCGATGCGGACCGGCCGGCCCTGGCGGCGCGTCTCCACAAACTCCACGAACTCCCGGTAGCGGCGGGGGTACATGGCGTCGCCCCCCTGCACCTCCGCCAGGCCCGCGGCCAGGTTGGTGTTGGGGATCATCGCGTTCATGAAGTCCTGCTCCGGGGGCGCGGCCGCCATCACCCGGAAGTGCCCCGGCTCGGCGCGTAGGGCTTCGAGCGAGGCGGTCGGGAAGAAGAGCATGCGGGGATCGCCGGCAGGGTTGAAGCGCATCCCGAAGAGGAAGAGGTCGGCGGCGGTGAGCGCCGCCAGGAGCCAGAGGACCGCCGGGCGCGCCGGTGTGAGCGCCAGCGTTCCGGCGCCGGCGAGGGCGAGGAGGAAGAAGGTGAGCACGGCCAGGGCGACGTATGCCTGCTGGCCGCGATCCGCGATCTCCCCGGAGCGGATCGTGTAGGTGACGCTGACGGCGGCGCAGGCGGCCAGGAGCAAGCCGACGAGTGCGGCCAGGAAGGCCCGGCGGCGCTCCGGGGGAAGCGCGGCGAGGCGGTCGGCGCCGAGGGCGGCGAGGCAGGCGACGGCCAGGCTGAAGATGCCGAGCATCCGCGCCGGGTTGTTGAGCTGCTTGAACCCGGGAACCAGGTAGTAGACGGGGGCGTAGAGCGGCGTTCCCAGGATCATCAGCAGCAGGAGGGCGGCGGCGATGGCGAAGAAGCGCGTGTGCCCGTCGCGGCGGAGCCACGGGGCGAGCAGCGCCAGCAGCAGCGGCGCGACGCCGAGGTAGCCGCACATCTCGATGAAGTTGAAGTGCCCCCAGTAGTTGTAGTCCACGCTGTTGCCGAAGAAGTTGGGCACCAGGAGCGTCACCAGGTGCCGCAGCGGGAGGGCGCTGCCGAGGACGTCGGCGAGGGGGCTGCCCCCGGAGCGGTGGTTGTAGCGGCCCAGCTCCAGCGAGGGGAGGATCTGGTGGGCGGCGAGAGCGATGGCGAGCGCCAGGACGCCGCCTGCCACGGCCCGGGCGCGCGGGCGCGCGCCACTCCGCCACGCGGCGTAGGCGGCGAAGGCGAGGAGCACGTAGACGGCGTACTGCAGGTGGCCGCCCAGGAGCGACAGCCCGAGCGGCGCGGCGGCGTAGAGCGCGAACCGGCCCCCGTGCCCGCGCGCGTGGCGCTCCCAGCAGTAGAGGGCGAGCGGCAGCCAGATCGTGGCGGCGACCGCCGCCTGGTACTCGGTCCAGACGACGAGGAAGCCGCAGAACATGAAGGTGACGCCGCCCAGGAGCGCGGCGGCCGGGCGCAGGGCGAGGAGGCGCAGGAGGAGGTAGGTGAAAGCGCCCGCCAGGAAGGTGTGCAGCGCCGAGACGTATCCATAGGCGCGCGCCGGCTCCACCAGGTAGAAGAGGACGTTGGGTGGGTAGAGCACGGCCGAGGAGACGTTCGCGAGGAAGGGCTGCCCGCAGAAGGAGTCGGGGTTCCAGAGGGGGATCTGGCCGGCGGCCATCGCCCGCGCGGCGAGGACCCGCCAGGGATAGTAGAGGAGGATCACGTCGAGCAGCGGGTTGTAGATCCGCTCCCAATCGGGGAAGAGGGCATGGGAGTAGGCCCGCCACGGCTGCAGGCGCAGGACAACGTCCGTCGGCAGCAGCACGGCATCGGTGAAGAGGCACCGCCAGAAGAAGAGGGCCGTCAGGAGCGCCAGGGCGCCGAGGCAGAGGACGTCGGAAGAGCGAGGGCACTGCCGCACGGATGGCCGCGCCGCGGGGTCTCCGAGGGCGAGTCCGCGCCGCGCGGCCTTCTGCGAGGAATGGTGGCGAGAACGGGACGTAACGGGTCTACCCCTTCCGGAAAGTCCAGAGCTTGTTGGCGCCGAAGTTCCAGATCCAGACGACCGGGATGGCGACCAGTTTAGCGAACATGTCCGCGTCTTCTCCCAGGTGAGCGCGCGCCATCGGGTGCTGCGACACGGTGTGGAGGATCAGGGAGTTGAGCGTCAGCCCGACCACGCTCACGGCGACGAAGACGACGAACTGGCCGCCCAGCCGGCGCGCGGGCCGGCCGCGGATCACGCGCGCGGGTGCCGATAGGCGCGTCTCGTCGTGGCGCTGCGGGCCGTCGGGGGGCGTCCCGGCCGTCGCCGGGGAGTTCGGCTTCGGGCGGAACGTCCAGAGCTTGTGCCAGACGAAGTTGTTAATCACCGCGCAGGTGAAGGAGATCGCGTTGGCGCCGATGTAGTGCGCGCGCCAGAAGACGAAACACCGGGTGAGGAGGCGGTAGAGGCCCAGGTCGATGATGGCGCCGCTGAAGCCGACGATGCTGTAGCGGCTGAACTGCACGCCGGTGGGAGAACGCATCACCGCCGAGAAGCTCTTCCTATCCAACCTGCCACTCCTCGGGCCCGGCCGGGAGCCGGGCGGAAGCGCCTCGATGCCCGTGGGGGCGGTTCTGGCGACGGAGCGACGCAGCGAAAAGCCGAAGCGGGGCCTCGCCGCTTCGGCTTGCGTTCTCTCGAGACGACCATCCTGCACCCTTGGATCAGAAGTAGACAATGTTCTTCTTGGCTACCTCGTTCTCCGGGTCTTTGGAGAGAACATACTCGAACTCGGCCTTGGCTTCGTCGTTCATGCCGAGCATGGCGTAGGTGAGGCCGAGGTTGTTGCGGGCCGGGAGGCAATCCGGCGCCATCTCACGGAGCCGCTCGAACTCCACCACCGATTCGTCGAACAACCCGCTGTAGCAGAGCGCCAGCGCGAGCTCCTGGCGCGCCTCGACGTGCTCAGGGGCGGTCTCGACGATCGACTGCAGCTCCGGGATGGCCTCGTCGTACTGGCCATTGACCCGAAGCGCCACCGCGCGAGAAAACCGGGCTGCAATTTCCTCACGTGCGGGTTCTGCGCCCATCTCCTTCCCCCTTCGGTGCGCCTGACCTCACCACCGGAGGGGAGGCACACGCCCTGACGCAGGCCGACGCCTGAGCGTGTCGCGCGGGCGGACGGGAATTCGGATAACGGTGAGATGTGTCGCTGGGCCTACCTGCCGCGATTACTCCACGCGGTGCTAGTATAGCACGGGGCGGGAATCGTTGTCAAGCGGAAGGCGACGGCACGACGGCAGCCAGCGGCGGGCGTGTTGTGGCACCGGACTTGCACAACCAACGGCACGCTCCCGGGGCGGGTCCTCGCCGATGAGGGGGTCTCGGGGTTGACATAGCCGGCCGGCGAAGCCGGCGTGAATAGGGAAGAGAGGCTCCGGCCAAGGCCATGCAAATGGAGGCATTCCGACCGTGCGATGAGGTGGCCCGAGGCCGGAGCCACACTCGTGTCTTACCCACTTTGGGGCACACGCTAAACGCGGCTTCTCCCCTGGCGGCTGTTGAAGGGGTGGATGGCCTGGTGTTCCGCCAAGGGTGCCGGGGGGACCCTTCCCCCATGCCCCCGGTGGGGGGGTTGGGCCGGGATGCGTTTGGGTATGTGGTGCTCGTGGGGCGGTGGGCCGCCGCTCCCCTGTTGATCGCTCTTGATGTTCCGGGAGGCCATGATGGACGATCTCTTCAACGTAGTGATGCGCAATGGCGTGGATGCAACGGTAGTCTGTCAGGGTGAGTTGGACATCTGCGCGGTTCCGGATGTGAGTGCGGCGCTGGAAAGGGCACTGCACGCCAGCGATGGTGAGGTCTCGGTAGACATGCAGGGCGTGCGCTATATTGACTCCGCGTGCGTCTCGACGCTGCTGCGGGCGCACGACACGTTGGAGGCGCGCGGGTCGCGGCTGGTGGTGGTGGCGGCCAGTCCGGTGGTGCGGCGCGCTCTCCAGCTCCTCGGCGTCGGGGACCGCCTGGGGCTGGCCGGCGACCCGGCGAGCGTGCTCGCGGCCTGAGAAGGAAACTCCCTCTCGGGCGGCGAAAACCGGCACAGAGGCGGCTCAGCGCACCGAACGGGTCCGGGCGTGCCGCGGGCCGCGCCCACTATGCCCGAGGAGAACGACCATGCAGCGTCCCCCGCAACTAGGCGATGTACTTGTCAGCGTTGGCATCATCAGCAAAGAGGAACTGGAGCGAGCCCTCCAATACCAACGTGAGCACGGAGGGATGTTGGGCCAGACCCTGGTGACGCTGGGGCTGTGCAGCGAGGATGACATGCGCGGCGCTCTTGAGGCTCAGCGGCAGAACACGCCGCTGGCGGAGCGCCTGATGGTGATCAAAGGGCGCGAGACGGCGCCATCCCCCGCCGTTGGCGGTCCGTCGCCCGAGGTGGCATGGCCGCACTTGCAGGTTCTCGAGCGTGAGATCCGGCGCGTCTCCGACGACATCCGCGATGTCTCCCGTCTGCTGGGCGACATGAGCCTGGAGGTGGAAGCCGCGCGCCGCGCGCTGAGCGCAAACCCCCGGGCGGCGGATACCACCCTGTCCGGCGTCTGGGAGCGGCTGCGCGCCATCACCCGCGAGATGGATCTCTACGCCACCGAGCTGTCGCCCGTCTCCCTCGATGAGGGTAATCTTCTGACCACCCTCAAGCAGTACGCGTCGCACTACGAGAGCTGCTACGGCGGCCGTCTCGCGATCGAGCTGCACGCCGAAACCTTCCGCACCTCCCGCCCGACCGCTCTCGGGGTGTTCCGCGCCGTCCAGGCCCTGCTGCGCGGGATCGGCAACAGCGAAGGGAGCCACGATGCCACCCTTCACCTCGGGATGGATGGCGACCAGGTGCTCGTTCAGGTGGACTTCGAGACGATCCGATCCGCAGAGGGCATCGCGGGAGACCCGATCGGCGAGGTGACAGAGCGCGTGCAGTTGCTGGGGGGCCGGGTGGAACGGCACGAGGAGAACCTGCGCGCCAGCGTCACCTGCCGCGCCTCGATCGGCTCGCTGCCCCCCGCCACCCGGGGCGGGAGCGTGGTGATCTCCTGAAACTACCGCTCGGTCCCCCGGGCGTCACGCGGGGCGACTGCCGCCGCGTCATCGCCTTCGCCACGGCGATCGAGAGCGGCGCCGGAACCCCACGCGCTCCTTCAGCCGCTCCAGCGTGTTGAAGATGATCGGACAGCAGGAGGCGTTCTGGATGATGCCGAGGGTGCGGAACCGGAACTCCCTCTTGCGCAGGTGCGGGAAGCTGCGGCAGGTGGCGGGGCGGTCCTCGTAGACGGCGCAGCGGCTGCCCTCCAGGAAGGGGCAGGGGCTGGCGACGATCACCTTCTCCGAGCCCTCGTCGGTTGCCAGGTATCGCTCCTCGAACTCGGCGAGGGGCGTGCGGAGCCGCCGCGCCAGGCGCTTGGCGTCAGCGCCGGTCAGGGTTACGAGCATCGTCCGGCAGCAGTTGCCGCAGCTCTGGCAGTCAATCCGGGCGGCGACCGCCGTGGCGATTTCGGCCACCAGGGCATCGAGGCGCGCGTCGGGCCAGTTCAGCTCCCCCTTGAGGAACGCGCGGAAGTCCACGTTCTCGTCCCACCGCTCATCGGCAAGCGCCGCCACCCGCTTCGGGTCGGTCACCAGGTCCCTCTCCATCGTCTCTCCTCTACCATTGGATTCGGCGGTCGGCTGGGCGTCTCCTGGCGCCCGCGGGTTCGGGCTCGCGTTGACTTGGCACGGCTGATGTGCTACACTGGAGCCACGCCGTCGGCCCGAGGCGCTCCGCGGAGCGCCCCGGGCGAAGGGGAGGCGGGGGTGACCGAGCGCGAAGCGCCCGACAAGATCATCGTCCACGGCATTCAGTTCTACGGCTTCCATGGCGTGCCGGATGAGGAGCAGGCCGTCGGCCATCGCTACGCGGTGGATCTGGAGCTGAGCCTGGACCTGAGCCGGGCGGGTGAGAGCGATTCCATCGCCGACACCGTCAATTACGCCCATCTGGCGCGGCTGGTGGTGGAGATCGGCACCACGCGGCGCTTTCGCCTGCTTGAAGCTCTCGCCGAGCAGATCGCTGCCGCGGTGCGGGAGCGCGCCGCGCCGCAGCGGGTTCGGGTCCGAGTGAAGAAGCTGCTGCCGCCGGCGAACGGCATCATTGACTACGCGGCGGTCGAGATCGTACGGAGTGATGGAGCGAAGGTGCGTTAGCGCCCGCCCGGCGCCAGCGCGCCCCCACCCCACCGACCAGATGCTATGCGTGAACCCTGTGTGACGGACGTCCTGGTGATCGGCGCCGGCATCGCCGGCTTGAGCGCGGCCGTGGCGGCGGCGGCGAAGCTGCGGGTGACGGTGCTAACCAAAGCCGCCTCCTCCTCCGAGAGCGCGACCCGCTATGCCCAGGGAGGCGTGGCGGCGGCGCTCAGCCCCGCCGACAGCCCCGAGCTCCACTTCGAGGACACGATCCAGGCCGGCGACGGCCTCTGCGACCCGGACGCCGTGCGCGTGCTCGTCCATGAGGGCCCGGACCGCGTGCGCGACTTGATTGACTGGGGGCTGCAGTTCGATACCGTGAACGGCGAGCTCGTCTTCGGGCGCGAGGGCGCGCACCGCTTGCACCGCGTGCTCCACGCCCACGGCGATGCCACCGGCGAGATGATCCAGCGCACCCTGGTGGCGCGCGCCCGCGGCCTCGAGCCCGTCGCGCTGCTGAAGAGCCACTTCACGCTCAAGCTGCTGGTTCACCAGGGCTGCTGCCGGGGAGCCTACGTGGCCGACGAGGAGTCGGGCGACGTGGTGCCGATCCTGGCGCGCGCGACGGTGCTGGCCACCGGCGGCCTCGGGCGGATCTACCGCAGCACCACCAATCCGGCCGTCGCCACCGGCGATGGCGCCGCGCTCGCCTACCGCGCCGGCGCGGAGATGGCCGACCTGGAGTTCGTCCAGTTCCACCCGACGGCGCTGATGCTCCCCGGCGCGCCGCCCTTCCTCATCTCGGAGGCGGTGCGCGGCGAGGGCGCCCTGCTGCGCGGTGCCGGCGGCGAGCGCTTCATGCCGAAGTACCATCCGATGGCCGAGCTCGCTCCTCGCGACGTCGTCAGCCGCGCCATCCTGTCCGAGCTGCGCCGCAGCGGCGCCGAAACCGTCTTCCTCGATGTGACGCACCTGGACGCCGCCTTCATCCGCGAGCGCTTCCCCACGATCAGCAAGACGTGCGACTCCTACGGCATCGACATCACCCGCCAGCCGATCCCGGTCCACCCGAGCGCCCACTACAGCATGGGGGGCGCGGCGACGGACGTGTGGGGCCGCACCAGCGTTCCGGGGCTCTACGCCTGCGGCGAGGTCGCCTGCACCGGTATCCACGGCGCGAACCGTTTGGCCAGCAACTCCCTGCTGGAGGGCCTGGTGTTCGGGCACCGTGCCGCGCACGCGATCCTGGAGGAAGCACCCCCGCTGCTCCATGTCGCACCGGCGCGGATTGACTGGCACCCGGCGCGCACGGATATCGAGCCGACCATCCGGCGCCTGCGCGAGGTGATGTGGGACAACGTGGGGATCGCGCGCGACGCGGAGGGGCTGCGGCGCGCCCTGGCCGCCCTGCACGAGCTGGAGCCGGCGGCCGCCGCCCCGAGCCTCGACCCCCGCACCGCCGAGCTCCGCAACATGCTCACCGTGGGCCGCCTGATCGCCGAGGCCGCGCTCGTCCGCGAGGAGAGCCGCGGCGGCCACTACCGCACCGACTTCCCCACCCACGACGACGCCCGCTGGCGCCGGCACATCCTCTTCGTCCGGGGCGATACGATGGTGCGCGAGCGGTTGAGCCTGGGGTAGCAGGGGAGGAAACCGGCGGCTGCGGTGTGCCGGATGACGGGATCGGCAGACCTCCCCTACGTGCGTTGGGCAGCCGGGCGGTCTGTGGGCGATGGGATGCACCCAGGGCGATGGGAAACCCGGATGCGTTAAGCTATCGGATATGTCTGCGGATAGTCTCTTGGGATGCGCCGAACCGAAGCATCTCCGCCGGGTCTCCTCTACCGGTTCGGGCCTGTCGTGGTCGTCCGGGGGAGATCCTTCGCCTGCGGCTCAGGATGACAGATCCGGTGTTCTCAGAAGGAAGTCGGCTGTGATCGGGCGCTCGGTCCCCCGTCTCCCTCAGAACACCTCCGCCGCGGCCCCGTCCCCATCCGCCGGATATGGCTCCAACGCCGACCGCAGCTCGACGAGGAACGCCTCCGTCAGATCGAAGGCGCCGCCGACGTAACCGGAGGCATCCACCAGCTCTCCCAGCTCTTCAGCGGTCAGCTTCCGCGCCTCTTCGTGCGAGAGGGCGTGGATCGCCTCGAGCAGGCGGCCGCGCAGGGGGTTCTCTTCGCCGCAGACCACGGCCGCCTGCGCCTCCTGCGAGCAGCGCTGGATGAGGCGGTAGGCATCCTCGCGGGGCACGCCGATCTGCTGCAGGCGGACGAGGAGCCGCCCGGTGCCGGCGAAGTCGCCGTGGGTGCGCAGGTCGCGGCGCACCTTGTCGCGGTTGATGATCAGCCCGGAGAGGACCTTGTGCGCCTTCACCAGGCACTGGTCGGTATAGAGGAACGCCTCGGGGATGTAGACGCGGCGGATGGCCGACTCGTTCAGGGTGCGCTCCAGCAGGTTGTTGGCGGCGGCGTAGCCCGCCATGCCGTGGAAGCTCATCACGGCGGCGGCCAGGGCGCAGATCTGCTCGGAGTCCTTCGGGTTCTTCTTGTAGGCCATCACGCTCGAGCCCTTCTGATCCGCGGCGAACGGCTCCTGTACCTCACCCATGGACTGCAGCAGGCGCAGGTCGGTGAAGACGCGGTGGAGCGTGGCCGCCAGCCCGTAGAGGATGCTCATGAACTCCACGTCCACCAGGCGGGTGGCGGTCTGGCCGGTGATGAGGAGCGGGGCCAGGCTCAGCTTCTCCATGACGCGGCGGTGGAACTCGAGGAAGGCGACGCCGGTGCCCTCCAGCATGGTGGTGTAGTCGGCGCCGGTGCCGACGGCGCCCTTCGGCCCCTTGGCCTGCACCTCGTAGGCTTCGAGCTGCCAGAGGACGCGCAGCAGGTCTTGCGCCCCGTTGGCCAGCCGGTAGGCGAAGGGCACCGGCTGGGCGGGCTGGATGTGGGTGAACCCGAGAGCGACCAGGCGCTCATCCAGCGTCTCGGTGATGCGCTGCTCGTAGGCGCGCAGCACCTGCGCCAGGCGGCGGCGGACCAGGTCCATCGCCTGGCGGATGATCAGGGAGTCGGCGTTGTCGGTGATGTCGGCGGAGGTGGCGCCGGTGTGGATCGTCTGCCCGCCGAGGGGGCACTGCTCGGAGAACGCCTGCGCCTCGGCGGCCAGGTCGTGCTGCAGCTTCCGCTCGATCTCCAGGGAGCGCGCCACGTCCACGTCATCCACGTGCGCCTCGATGTCGGCGAGCTGCTCCGCGCTGATCAGCCCGATCTCGCGCTTCACTGCGGCGATAGCGGCCCACACCGTGCGCCAGTGGCGCCGGCGGTTCACTTCCGAGAAGATGCCCCGCATCTCCCGGCTGCCGTAGCGCCAGGTGGCGGGGGAGAGGTAGGTGTCATAGCCAAAGGTGTCCAACGGTGCTCCTTGCCTAACGACCTGTTTTCCGCTCCGGGGCGATATGTATGGGATCTGAGCGCTCTGCTGCACTAGAATCGCCCAACCGATGGGGGAGAACTTCCGTTCGTACAAACCCCATCGCCCGACCAGCGGAAAACAGGTAACGAGTGATGGTGTCTGGCCCTCTCGCAGCGCTCTTCGTCTTGACGGACCGTCGTTATGTATGATCGGCCCGTGACAGTGTCGCGAGGACCGCCAGCGCGAAGAGCCGCCTGGGCGTGGGTGGGTGCGTCGCGATGTCACCGATCGAACATGGCACACCCGGCGGCACGACGAAAGCGTGCGCAATGTGGGCAGTAGTTGCGCTGGTCCAAGCATCGGGCCGCTGCGACCGCTCCAGTAGGTCCAGCGCTTGCGCCAAGGCCGCGCAACTGCCGGCAAGCCACCCACCCATGGCGTCAGCAGCGAACTCGTGTTGTTGGAGGCTATGGGAGAGTTGGCTCAGGACAATAGCGCCGCCAACTACGCTGATGCCGACCCCGAGCAGTTCCCCCAGGAAGCTGTCGCTGAAGGCAAAGACCAAGTTCCCGATGAGATCCGCACCCAGAGCGATTCCCATTGCCCTTGCGGCCAACGCCGTGTTCTCAGCAGAGTGCCCGAGCCGAATATGGGCTACCTCGTGGCCGAGCACACCTCGGATTTGGGGCCACTCCATCGAGTCGAGTAACCCCTGGGTGGCAACGATGTGGGCTGATGTCGGCACAAGCCCTACGGCACAGGCGTTGGGAACCTCACAGGGGCTGACCCACACGCGAGGCACCGGGATGCCCGCCCGTTGCGATAGCACCTCCACTTCCCGCCGCAGGGCAGGGTCCGTGGTATCGCAGGCATCCAGACTGGCGACTACCTCCATGGCGGTCTTGGCCTCCTCCTCGCTGGGTGGGCGACTGCTCACTCCTGGAAGGTTGGGACGGGGCGGGACCGTCGGTGCGGGTTCCCGCCAGGAACCGCATAGCGGCTCAACGTGTCTGGCGAGTACGATGGCGGCATCGACCGCGCCTTCCGCGGCAAGCTGGTGCACGGAGAGATTGGTCTGCCCAAGTAGCTGGTGAACCTGTTCCGCCACACGACGCGGCTGATGTCGGGCGACCTGTGGTCCCAGCCCCTGGACCGCCCGTACCATCCAGGCGGGGTTCTTGTTTATCGCTGGGTTGAAGACGTCCGCACACGGGATACACATCACATCTCCGCCCACGCGTCTAGTGCACCCCGGACATACCAGCCGCGAACAGGCAGCACAAACGCTCCTGCATGTCCCCTTCCCGCAGATATGGCACGTAGGGCCCGCAGGCGGCTGTGGAGCATTCCCCTGGCGCAAACCGGTCTGTGAGGATCTAGGCGTGACCCGCACGCCCCTCGGAACCTGTGCGGCGGCTGCTTGCGGTTCGACCACCAGGCGAAACCGGCAGCGGCCAACCTGGACAAAATCGCCTGGACGCAGCGTCTGGGCCGTCACTCTCTGGCCGTTCACGTATGTTCCGTGAGTGCTGCCATCGTCGGAGACCATGCATGCTCCTGCATTGACGTGTATAGTCGCATGCCGCCGCGAGACCGTACCGTCCGCGGAAAGCACCACGTCCCGGTCCCCACCTCGCCCGATGGTGACGGCCGCCTTGCCCAGCAGGATCGAGCGGCCTACCACTGGTCCGGCTACTCCCACGAGATGCATCGTCACGGATCGTTGTGGGTCACCCATCAGTACCCTCCAGTCAGCCAACCCGGCGTCGCAAGGGAGTGTACAACCATCGGCGCCTGCATGTCAAGCGCCAGCACCTGGCACGGGAAGGTCACACCACGGCCCTGCCCCCTGCTATGGAAGGCCAGGAGCGCCTGCGGCTGAACTGCTGGCTGCCATAGTCGTACGGAAGCGTATCACGAGGCATCCTCAGCATCCTGGGGTTCGTGGGCTTTGCCGGGCAAGAGCAATCCAATCATCCCTCATCGCGCCGCATAGACGACCTCGCGGTTGGAGAGGATCTCCCGGCGGCGGATCGGGTTGCGGTCGGACTGGGCGACGCGCCGCTCCAGCAGATCCACGCGCCGGCCGAGGATGGCGGCGAGCTCCCCTTCCATCTCGAGCAGATCGCTCAGCTTCCAGGAGACGCCCGGCCCGGCCTCCGCGAGATGGCGTTTCCGACAGAACGCGGCCAGGCGCTCGTGGTCTACGTGCCCGAGCTCCTTCTTGCGCGCATCCCCCAGCTTCTCGCCGGCTTCGCGCATCTGCTCTTTCAGGCTCTCATCCTTCTTCGCCATCGGTGTTCCACCTCCGGCGAGCCTCATTCCACCCGCCGGCGAGCGGCAAACGCGCGCTGCGGAGCCACGGTCCCCGAAGGTCAGAGCCGTCGGTCGCCGGGAGGGCGCACCTGGCGCTCCTCCTCGTCGCTGAGGTCCTGGCCGGAGGTGGGAGGCGCGCCCCCCTCGGGCTCGCTCTCCACACCCATCTCCTCGGGCGGCGCGGTGGGCTCCTCCGTGTGCTGTTGGCCGCGCAGCTCGGCGATGTGCGCGCGCTTCTCGGCGATTTGCGCGTCAATCGCGGCCACCTCGGCGCACATCCCCAGCAAGGCGGTGTTCTTCACCAGACCCTTGCCGTAGAGCTCGTAGACCTTCCGGCCCATCTCCTGGAAGAAACCGTTACGCCGGGCGTTGAGCGCCCCCACGTCCAGGCTCAGGCGCGTGGTCTTGGCCGTGACGTCCAGCGTCTCACCGACGCGCTCGACCACGTTGCGCAGCACGCCGCCGAACCCCTGACCCTTCTGCTCCGGCTGTTTCTCTTCGTCGCTCATCGCATTCCTTCCGGTGGCTCAGATGTTCTCCAACGCATCCTGAGCCTCCTCGGCCTCGGGCGAATCGGGTGCCAACTGCAGCACCTTCTTCCAGGCATCCACCGCCTGGCGCGGGCGCTCCATCTCCTGGTAGGTGTACCCGAGCTGCAGGTAGGCGCCCACATTGCTCGGATCGAGGCGCAGCGCCTCCTCGAACTCCGGGACCGCGCGCTCGTGCTCGCCCATCTCACTCAGGGCCACCGCGAGGTTCACGCGGTAGACCGGGTTATGGGGCGCCAGATCCACAGCGGCGGAGAACTCGCGCACGGCCTCTTCGTAGTCGTCCCGCTCGTAGAGCTCGCTGCCGCGGGTGTTGTGCGCCTCGGCGCGTTCTCCTGCCCCATCCGTCACGAGGTAGCCGAGGCTCGGCTCCGCCGCCGCTTCGGCAGGCTCCGCTTCCTCCCGGCCCGCGAGCGGCACCCCGCAAGCGGCGCAGTAGGCCCAGGCGGGCTCCACGTCCGCCCGGCAGTTGGGGCATATGTCGCGCACGCGCTCGCCGCACGCGGGGCAGAAGTTGAACTCGCGCCGCAGCGGCGAGCCGCAGCTCGGGCACGCCTCGGGCTGGCTCTCACCGGTACGCACGTATCCCATCGTTGAGACCTCCACTTCCCGGCCGCCCCGATTATCGGCGATGGCGGGCATCGCTGTCAACGCGCATCGGCGGCCGAACGGCGGGCGAGCCGGATCCCGGCGGCGGAACCGGCGCACCGGGTGCCCCGTGCGGAAGCACGCCTCCCCCGCGCCATCCTACCGCTGGAAGAGCCGCGATACCGGCACCGCGAACCCGGGGAGCACGTCGCCACCGGTGAGGGTATCCTCCGCCGACAGGATCTCCGCGCCGGGGTGGAGTGTCACCCGCCGGGTTCGGATGTCCACAACCCAGACGAGGCGGACACCGGCGCGCAGGTAGTCGCCTACCTTCTCGATGGTCTCGGTGTCGGTGTCGCCGGGCGAGACCACTTCCACCACCAGGTCGGGCACCACGTCGTAGTAGCCCGTGACCTCGACGTCGGCGCCCAGGCGCTCTCTGACGTCGGCGCCCAGGCGCTCTCTGCTGATGAAGAGGACATCCGGGCCCCGGACGGTATCGGGATCATGCGCCAGGTAGACTCCGCTCGCAGCGGCCACCCAGCCGAGGCCGTGCTCTTCCACAAACTCGTCCAGAAGGCGCCCGATCCGGAGCGCACGCTCCCCGTGTGATCCGCCCGGTGGGGTCATCGCGACCAACTCCCCGCCGACGAGTTCGTAACGTCTGCCGTCGTCCGGCAACTGCCGCAACTCCTCGCCGGTCATCCGCGTGGCGACAGCCATTGCGCTCTCACCTCCGCCGGCACGCCCGACGCGTCGCCGGTCGCTCCATTATAGCAGGTCCTCCGATGGCTGCCAACCATCCATCGCCGTGGCAGCCGGCGGTGCTTGCCGCCGGCCCCGGTTTCCCGCCCCCGTCCGCCGGGTAACGTCCTGGTGGCCCCGGCGCAGAGCGCGCGTGGGGCGGTGAACTGGACAGGGAGGACCTGATGGCACGGTTGGAGATCGAACATCGGGAGTCGCGCCGCTTCCCGTGGTGGATCCCGGCCCTGATCGGTGGCCTGATCCTGGGGGCGATCCTCGGGGCGGTGGTCACGCGCACGGTGACCGCAGCAGACCTGGATGCGGACAACCTCCAGCAGGTGCTGGAGTACGGGAGTCTGCCGCGCTCTTTCGTCTATGGCGGGCTGAGATGGCAGGCGGTGGATTCCGGCCGGTTCGGCCGCCGGCTCGAGTTGATCCGCATCGGCCCAACGGTGGCCGACCACCCGATCTACTACGAGCGGGGTACCCCCACGGATCCTTACCGGACGCTCTACCTGCCGGCGGCGCAGACCGGCCCGAACGCCGATGTCTTTGCGCGCTACCGGCCGGTGGGTCCGGCGACCGGTTGATCGCGGGGCGCATGGTGGGAAGGGACGGCGCGTCTGCTCCCGTCCCTTTCCGCCATCCCGGGGTGACGCCGGTGGTCGCCCTGCTCCCACCCGGCAGGCCCTTCGTGTCTTCGAGACTCGCGTCGCCCGGATCACGCTGAGAGTCCGCCTCACAGGGCCGGATCCACCGGCTCGCTCTCCAGGGCCAGGACGCCGAAGACGCACTCGTGTACCCGGCGGAGCGGCTCGGAGCGGACGAAGCGCTCCAGCGCCTCAATGCCCAGGGCGAACTCGCGCAGGGCCAGCGACCGCTTGGCCGACAGGCCGCGTGCCCGCAGGCGCTCCAGGTTCTCCGGCGCCGCATACTCCGGCCCGTAGATGATGCGCAGGTACTCCCGCCCCCGGCACTTCACCGCGGGCTGCACCAACCCGTCATGCCCGCGCGCCATGAAGTCGAGCGGCTTCACCACCATTCCCTCGCCGCCGCGCCCGGTGAGGGCCTCCCACCAACGGGTGCCGGCATCCTCGCTCGCCGGGTCGGTCACGTCCACGGCCTGGCAGGGCGTCGCCAGCAGCAGCTCCGGGTCCGCGCGGCAGGCGCGCGCCAGCGTCTCCATGTGCCAGACGTGGTCACGGTCGGTGTGCGCGGCCCCCTCGCTGGCCAACAGGTGGAAGGGGGCGATCCTCAGGTCCGCCGCCGAGAGCACCGGCCAGCAGTAACGCCGGTAGGCGCGCACATAGTCCGAGAGCATCTGCGCCTTCTCGCGGTGGCTCTGGAGCAAAGTCGGGATGACCGCATCGGCGTCGGCGCCGGGTCGAGCGACGGCTTGGCCCAGGGCGCCCACCGCCTCGGCGAGGGCGGCGCGTCCCGCCGCGCCGACGGGGGCATACTGGCGGCGCAGCAGCTCCCGGGCCTTTGCCGACCAGGGCATCACCTCGCAGTCGAGGCAGGCCCAGTCGGTGCGCAGCTCCTCCCAGATCCCCGCCTGCGCCAGCGCGGCGGCAACGCGCGCCAGCACGTGGCGCTCCAGCGCGCCGTCGTCGAAGAAGCGGCGGCCGGTGCGCGTGTAAAGGATGCCGTTCCCCTCGCCCACCACGCCGAAGCGGCGCCGGGCCGTCTCCTCGTCGCGGCAGACGACGACCACGGCGCGCGAGCCCATGTGCTTCTCCTCGCACACCACCCGGGGCACACCCCTCCCGCGATAGTAGGCGAACGCCTCCGCCGGGTGCTCCAGGAGGCCCGGCTGGCGGCTCGTCTCGCACGGCGACATGGTGGGCGGGAGGTAGATCAGCCAGCGCGGGTTGGCGGCGAACCGGCTCATCACCTCCAGGGCGGCGATGGCGTTCTCCTCGCGGATAGTGACGCTGCGCTGCAGGCGCGTGGTGATGATCCGCTTGCCGATCACGTCCTCGATGTCCAGCAGGTCGTCGTGCTGCTGCTGGGCCGTCAGGGCGGGGGCTTCCGTCTCCTCCGGGAGGAAGGGCCGCGCCGGCGGGCAGTAGGTGCGCGCGGCCGGCACGCAGACCAGCTCGCGCTCGGGGTAGCGGAGCGCCGTGAGTCGCCCGCCGAACACGCACCCCGTGTCGATGTTGAGGGTGTGGTTCAGCCACTCCGGCTCCGGCACCGGGGTGTGCCCGTAGACCACCGCGGCCGCGCCGCGGTACTCGGCGGCCCAGTTGTGGCGCACCGGCAGCCCGAACTCGTCGGTCTCGCCCGTGGTCTCGCCGTAGAGGGCGAAGTCGCGCACCTTGCCCGATCCACGGCCCTGCATCTCCGCCGGTATGCCGGCGTGGGCCACCACCAGGCGGCCGCCATCCAGCACGTAGTGGCTCACCAGGCCATCCAGGAAGCCGGCCACCTGCTCGCGGAACTCCGGCGGCTCGCGTTCCAGTTGCGCCAGCGACTCCGCCAGCCCGTGGGTGATCTGCACGTCGCGCCCCCGCAGCTTGCGCACGAGTTTCATGTCGTGGTTCCCCGGCACGCAGAGCGCCGCACCGGTCGCGGCCATCGCCATCGCCAGGCGCAGCACCCCCGGAATCGCCGGGCCGCGATCCACCAGGTCTCCCAGGAAGACGACCTTGCGCCCCTCGGGATGGCAAACCGACCCCTCGACCTCCCCCTCCGCGGCGCTGACCTGGTAGCCTAGCTCGCGCAGCAGGGCCCGCAGCTCCTCCAGGCAGCCGTGAACGTCGCCGATGAGGTCGAAGGGGCCGTGGTCGTGCCTCCGGTCGTTCCAGAGCGGCTGGCGCTCGATCGCGGCGGCGTCCACCTCTTCCGGCGATGACAGCACGTAGACGTGTCGGAACCCCTCGCGCTTCAGGCTGCGGAGCGAGCGGCGGAGCTGCTGGCAGTGCTGGCGGATGACATGGGCGCCGAAGTCGCGGTCGGGCCGGCCCTGGTTGCGCTCGCGGCACACCTTCTCGGGCAGGTCGAGCACGATGGCGACCGGGAGACAGTGGTACTGCCGCGCCAGCGCCACCAGCGGCTTGCGCGCCTCCGCCTGGACGTTGGTGGCGTCCACCACCGTCAGCCGTCCTCCGGCCAGGCGCTTCGCGGCGATGAAGTGGAGCACATCGAAGGCGTCGCTCGTGGCCGCCTGGTCGTTCGGGTCATCGGCCACCCGGGCCCGGCACTCGTCGGAGGAGAGCACCTCCGTCGGCCCGAAGTGCTTCCGCGCGAACGTGGATTTCCCGGACCCCGACGGCCCGATCAGAACAACGAGCGACAGTTCAGGTATCGTCAGCGTCATGCGGCCCCCTCTACTCCATCCCCCCGTCCGAACACCGCCATCTGCGTGGGCGCGCCGACCTCCGGGTCCTCGGGGCCGACGGGGAGGAAGCGCGCCACGTATCCAAAGCGCCCGGCGACCCCGCCGGCCCACGATCGGAACTCCGCGCGCGTCCACTCGAAGCGGTGGTCGTGGTGGCGCAGCGTGCCCGCGGGGAGGCTCTCCCACCGGACGTTGTACTCCGCGTTCGGCGTGGTGATCACCACGGCGCGGGGGGCGGCGCACTCGAAGAGCACACGCTCGAAGGCGGCCAGGCGCGCGGGATCCAGGTGCTCGATCACCTCCACGACCGCGGCGGCATCGTAGCCCGCCAGGCGGCGGTCGCGGTAGGTGAGCGCGCCCTGCACCAGGCGGATGCGCTCGCGCTGCACGGCGGGTAGACGATCCAGATGCAGCCGGCCGGCCGCGGCGGAAAGGGCGCGGTGCGACACATCCACCCCGACGATCTCCTCGAAGGCGCGGTCCCTGAGGAGCACCTCCAGGAGCCGGCCTTCGCCGCAGCCCAGGTCGAGGACGCGGCGGGCGCCGGCGCTCCGGAGCGCCGCGGCGACGGCCCCCAGGCGCAGGTCGTTCAGGCCGATGCGGTCCTCCGCGGCGCCTTCCTCGGTGGCGCGGGCCTCGGCGGTTTCATCCGGGTCGGGGTCATCCTCCTCGGCGAGGCGGGCGAGGGCATCGCGGACCAGGCGCGAGCGGCGGCGGAGGTAGCGCCGGGCGATGGTATCCCGCTCCGGGTGGGCCACGAGCCAGTCGCCGCCGTGGCGCAGCAGCTTCTCCACCTCGGCCTCACCGACCCAGTAGTGCTTCTCGTCGTCGAGCACCGGGATGAGGACGTAGAGGTGCGCCAGGAGGTCGCGCAGTCGGCACTCGCCCTCGAGCTCGACGGCGAAGAGGGCGCTCTCGCCCCACTCGGGGAACTCCTCGTCGAGCGGGTGCTGGCGGGCGGAGACGCGGTAGCCGAGGGGCTCGAAGAGGCGGCGCAGCAGGGCCTCTCCGCCGCGGCACGGCGCCGCGGCCAGGCGCGCCTTCAGGGGGAGGACCGCCTCCGCCAGATCCGGGCGGGCGGCGCACCGCCCCGCCAGCCCGCTCCCGAACACCTTCGCCAGAGCGACGCTCAGGAAGGAGGAGGCGGCGTAGGGCCGGTCGTTGACGTAATGCGCCAGCGACGCCCCCTCGCCAGGGGCGCCGCGCCGGGCGCGCACCAGGCCGACCGGGTCCACGTCGAGGAGGAGCGCGGCGGTGCAGCACGCCTCGCTCGCCTCGGGGTAGAAGACGTGCGCCTTCCCGAAGGAGACCTCGAAGGACTGGGCGCGGGCGGGGTTCTTGTGCAGCAGGTATCCCAGATCGGTCGCCGGGCGATGGGTCGTTGTGATCGTCAGCAGCATCCGCAGCGTGCCATCCTCTCCGCCCCGGTCGGGAACCGCGGCACCCCGGATACGCTCCGACGTTACACCGCGGGCTGCACTGCCGGTGGGGAACCAGGAAGAAGGACCGGAGCACCGCGGCCGCGAACTGTGCCCCGACGACTCCGGGCACTCCGCGCCAGCCCGGACGCTGTGCCGAGGAGAGAGACATGGAGACTCGTGCCGCCCTGAAGAGCCAGTACCACGCCGCGCTCGCCATGCTCCGCCAGGCAATCGAGCGCTGCCCCGACGACCTCTGGACCGCGGGGGAGCATCCGAGGGCGTTCTGGCGCATCGCCTACCACGCCCTCTTCTACACCCACCTCTACCTGCAGCCGAACCACGACGCCTTCCGGCCGTGGGAAGAGCACCGCGACGACTGCCAGTTCCTGGATGCCGTGCCCTGGCCGCCCCATGCGCAGCCGCCGGAGGTGGCGCCCTACGCCAGAGAGCAACTGCTCGCCTACTGGCGCTTCTGCGACGAGATGATCGACGCCGGCGTAGACCGTGTCGATCTCGACGCGCCGGAGAGTGGGTTCCCGTGGTACCGGATGCCGAAGCTGGACCACCAGATGGTGAACATCCGTCACATCCAGCAGCACGTCGGGCAGCTCGCGGAGCGGCTGATCCCGGCGGGCGCCGACCCGGACTGGATCGGTTCGGGGCCTTAGCACATCCGTAGGGGCGAACACGCTGGTTCGCCCCTACATGGGAACGGCGCTGTGGCGGGGCGAACACGCTGGTTCGCCCCTACACGTGGGACGCGTGACGTTTCCCAGCCATGGGACGCCGGCACGGACATCCCCGGCCAGCCGCGAGCCACCGGAGCGTCGGCGGTGCGGGAGGGGGTGTGGGAGTGCAGAGCACCCCATACTCCCACACCCCCACACTCCCACACCCCCATGCTCCCCTACTCCCCGGCCACCGAAGCCGCCGCCATCTGCTGGTAGTCGCGCCAGCGGCGCTTCACGTCCTCCTGCGCTTCCGCCAGCAGCTTCGCCGCCGCGGCGGGGTCGCTCTGCTGGAGCATCCGGTAGCGCGTCTCGTTGTAGATGTAGTCCTGCAGCGCGATGCTCGGCGCGCGCGAGTCGAGCTGCAGCGGGTTCTTGCCCTCGGCCGCCAGCACCGGGTTGTAGCGGTAGAGGATGCAGGCGCCGGAGTCGACGGCCAGCTTCTGCTGCGTCAGGCCCTTGGTCATGTCAATGCCGTGGGCGATGCAGTGCGAGTAGGCGATGATCAGCGAGGGGCCCTCGTAGGCCTCGGCCTCGAGGAAGGCGCGCACCGTCTGCACGTCGCTGGCGCCCATCGCCACCTGCGCCACGTAGATGTTGCCGTAGCTCATGGCGATGCGGCCCAGGTCCTTCTTCGGGGCGGGCTTGCCGCCGGCGGCGAACTTCGCCACCGCGCCGCGCGCCGTCGCCTTCGATGCCTGGCCGCCCGTGTTGGAGTAGACCTCGGTATCGAGGACGAGCACGTTGACGTTGTGCCCGGTCGCCAGCACGTGGTCCAGGCCGCCGTAGCCGATGTCGTAGGCCCAGCCGTCGCCGCCGACGATCC
>JACQGM010000212.1 GCA_016199585.1 Armatimonadota bacterium | reverse complement strand
TCCGTCGCCCGCCTGCATCTGATCCTCGATGAGAGCCCGAAGCGATTGCGAAGTGGACCTGGTCCGGCGTGCCGTGGAGGATGTGGATGCCTTCGGCGAGCTGGTGGAACGTTACCGGGGCGCCATCTGCCGCCAGTGCCGCGCCGCCGTGAGCGACTGGCACCACGCTGAGGACCTGGCACAGGAGACGTTCATCCGCGCCTACCTGAAGCTGGGGCAGCTCCGCGACCCGGCGCGTTTCGGCCCCTGGCTGCGCCGCATCGCCGCGAATGCCTGCAAGGAGTTCGCCCGCCAGCCCTCACGGCGCGAGGTGCCCTGGGAATTCCTCCCTGAGCCTGCTGCGCCTGAGGCAAGTCCCGTCGGCCGCGACCTGCTCCTGGCTTCCCTGCCCGAGGAGATGCGCCGCTGCCTGGAGCTCTTCTACGAGCGCCAGATGGGGTACGCGGAGGTCGCGGCGGTGATGGGCGTCTCGGTGGGCACCGTGCGCAACCGTCTGCACCGCGCAAAGGCTCTCTTGAGGGAGGATGCAGGCCCGATGAGTGCCGAAGAGAAGAGCGCCTTCACCCGGCGCGTGCTGGAGCGGCTGGAGCGCCTGCGTGCCGGCGGCAGAGAGGAGCGTGCCCGGGCGGCCCGCGATCTGCACACCGCGCTCGCTGAGGACCGGGTGGACTGGCTGGTATCGCTGCTCCAATCGCCCGACCCCCAGCAGCGCACGTTCACCATCCGACCGGCCAGCCGGGTCCACTCTCCCCGCGTGCGCGATGCCCTGATCGAGATGCTGCTCCACGACGGGTGGGAGGAGAACCGCCTCAAGGCTGCCGGCGCCCTGGCGGCACAGGGCGATCCCGCTGCGATCCCCGCCCTGCGGGAGGCCGCGGGGGCCGCCGGCAACCCCTCGGACGTGCGCGCCGCGGCACGCTGCGCCCTGCGCGAGTTGGAGCGCCGCGAGACACCTCCCGACACCGACACGCCGCTCCTGCGGCTGCGGGATGACCTGGGAACGGCCACTGCCGACCGCAGATCGCGCGTGGAGCTGCTGCGCCGCCTGCGAGCGGCCCTGGAAGACGCCGACCCCCGCGTTCGCAACCAGACGGTGAAGGCGCTCGGCGAGTTGGGCGACAAGCGCGCCGCCCCCTGCGTGGCGAAGCTGCTGCGCGACCCGGCGCCCGGGATCCGGCAGGCGGCGGCCCACACCCTGGGCAGGCTCAAGAGCCCCCGGGGGATCCGTCCCCTGGAGCAGGTGCTGGATGCATCGAATGACCCCCGCCTGCTGCAGGTGGCGAGCCGGTCCCTGGGGGAGATCGGCGACCGGCGGGCGCTGCCGGCGCTCCTCGCCGTGATGGAGAAGACACGGCCGGGCAACCGGGGCATCCTGGTCCTCGCCGGTCGCGCCATCGAGAAGCTGGCGACCCCGCAGGACCTCTCCCTCATCCACGCGGGCATCGAGGCGCTGCGCCGGGAGCGGCCCGAGCTGCGCCTCGACGACATCTGGGTGCCGATCCTGGCGAGGGCCGCCGACGGCCGCTGGGTTCCCGAGATCCTCGCTCTCCTCCGGAACGCGAACTCCTGGATCGCCAAGCACCTGATCCCGGCGCTCGGGCGCATCGGCGACCCCCGTGCGCTGGAGGAACTCACCCGGTGGCTGCACGCCGGCCGCCCCGACGCCGCCGAGGCGCTCCTCAGCCTCGGGCAGCCCGGCATGGAGGCGCTGAAGGCGGGCATGCGCAGTGAGGACCCCCGCGTGCGCGAGGCCGTCGTGAACGGCCTCTTCTCCGACGCCGGCCTCCGCGTCCTGGCCGAGAGCGACGACCGGGAAGTGCGAGAGATTATCGGCCAACTGGCCGACACCGACCCCGTGTCGCGCATCCGCCTCTACGCGGGGGCGGTGCGGCACCGGCTGGTGCGGGGGACGAAGGGGGCGGCGTGGGATTTGGGTTGACCCTAAGAGTTCCGCCGTGCGGGGTCGTCCGGAACGCCCGCAGATGTGGTAGAACATCTCGGGAGACGGACTGCCATGGCGGCAGGAACACTGACGGTGCGTGCGGGCCGAGGAACACGGCTTCCTGGCAGCGGAGGCGCCGCTGCCCGAGCCGGCGGAGGTCGCGGCGGCGATGGAGGGCGCCCGCAAGCCGCCCGGAAGACGACGAGCCCTACACCGAAGCGGAGCGTCGCGAAGACGCCGAGCGGCTGGGGCGCTACCGGTGGGGGGAGACACTATTGATCCCTCACGAGGAGGCGCACCAACACAGCGCGGCGGCGCCTATCGGGAGCAAGCTCCGGGGTGCTGTGTCCGGCCGGGTATCACGCGCGTCGCCGCCGGAAGTAGCACGCGAGCGGTCCCCCGGCCGGGAGCATCAGCGTCCGTATTCGGCGTGGTGCTCCGCCCACCATGCTTCCCAGCGCGGCAGCAACTCCTGCTCCTGCACGGCGGTCTTCTGGTGGGCCGAGATGCCGGTGATCACCCCCAGGGCGTGGAGTGCCGCCGCCCTGTCCTCGCCCGCCGGCCGGGAGCGGTAGAGGGCGAGAAGCTCCGGGAAGTAGTAGGCGGCGGCGGCAAAGGACCCGGGGAAGCGCCGTGAGCGATGGTGGAGCGGGGCGCCGCCATCATCGCGCCGGGCGTCCTCCGCGTCCTGCCACGAAGCGGCGATGCCCAGAGCAAGAGCGGTGCGGTCGCGGGCGTCGTCGCTGTGGAACAGCGCCTGGACCAGGGAGCGGGCGGCCGGCAGGGGAATGCGCGTCGCCAGCCGCAGGGCGCTGTCGCGCAGGCCATTGCCCGCCCACTTCGGCGCGTGCGCGATGGCGGCGATGAACGGGATCGCCTGCGCCGCGTCCTTCATCGCCAGGGCCTCAAGAAGGCTCTCCTCAGCGTGCGCGTAGCCGGCATGGTCCGGGTCGTCCAACCGCCGCAAGGCACCAGCCAGGTCCGCCGCCGTCACCCCGGCTCCGTAGTCGCGAATGCGCGCCGCGGCGGAGTCCACCACCTCCCAGTCAGGAGAGCGCAGGAGCCTCAGCAGGCCCGTGGCCACCTCGGACTGATGGGCCTTCCCAAGGGTGTCGTGGGCTTCGGCGGTGAAGCGCGGCTTCGGGAGGACCAGGTCAGCGGCCACCACCGCCTCGTAGCCACCCTCCCCCAGGGCGTGGAGCGCCACGGAGGCCCCGGAGCGCAACGCGGCCGGCTGGTTCGGATCATCGGCCACTCGCCGTAGGGCGGGGATGAGGGAGCGCTGCCGGCAGTACTCCTGGATGAGCCGGCCGGTGAACTCCCGCCGCTCGGGCGGCAGCGCGGCGCCCTGATCCAGCAGCCGCCGCCAGTTGCGGGGATCATCGCGCGAGAGCAGCCCCCCTGCCAGGCCATCCACGGTGGCGTCGGCCGCCTCGCGGGGCGGCAGCTTCGCCAGGCCATCACGGAAGCGGTCGGCCAGCACCTGGTGCCAGCGATCCCCGGCAGCCCGGTAGCGCTCGCCGAACCCTTCGGCGCTGCCGGCGCGCGCCTCGAGGCAGGCGAGCACATGGGAGTAGCCCCACATCCGCGAGGGCCAGACCACCCGCGCCGGGTCCTGGATGGCGCGGAGGATGGCCTCGCGTACCGGCGCCCCGTCGCGGAAGCTGGTCAGCCCGACCTGGGCCTGATGGACCGCGTTGCCGAACTCGTCACCGAGGCCCCGAACGAGCAGGGGAAGCGCGCGCGGGTCCACCATGAAGCGGAGGTCACGCAGCGCCCGGGCGCGCCCCTCCTGGTCCTTGCCGACGAGCAGCTCCTCGTCGGCGGCGAGGCGGGCCCGGCGCTTTCCGTCATCGGGGGGCAGGATGCGGATTGCCACGGGGTCGCTCTCCAGCGGGATGACCGGCCCGCCCCAGCCGGTGCCGCCGGTGTCGAAGCTGATGATGTGCGACGTGGCCCGCACGTGATAGAGGCCGGGGGCGTCGAAGCAGAGCCACTCGTTGAGGGTGGCCTTCTGTTCGTAGGGCTTCTCGGGGGTCAGAGTGCCGCGCGAACGCAGCCCGCCGCCGGCGCCGCCCATCCAGCAGACCGGGTCGCGCAGCAGCTGCCCCTGTTCGTTGGTGGCCGTGAAGCCGAAGTCCCGGATCCGCCCGCTGCGGTCGTAGGACACCAACAGCACGGCGAGTTTCCGCTCGCCGGTGTAGATGTAGCGCATCGTAGCCTCGATCGGCTCGCCCAGCTCGTACTCCGTGCGGCCGAAGAGGAGACGGAGCTGCAGACCGGGCAGCTTCTGCCGTCCGGCCACTACTTCTGCATCCGGATCGGGGGCGGTCGGTGCCTGGCCGGCCGCCGGCAGCACCGCCATGAGCGCCAGCGTCGCAACGATGAAGTGTCGGCACAGCATGGGAGGGCCCTCCAGGGTCCGTGGCAGCCTGATGGCGACCGCGAACGCACTCACTGGATTAGACGCCGCACCGCGCCCGGAGCTTCACTTGCGCCGCGCAGATACGGGTTGATGGGAGCCAGCGCGGCGGCCAGACGCGCGAGGTTCTCCGGCGAGCGCCCGTAGACCACGTCCAGATCGAGCGTGGCGCGGGCCGACCCATGAGCGCCGGCCGCCACCCCTCCGACCAGGATAAACTCCACGCCGGCGTCAGCGAGAACGAGGATTAGTTTCTCGAGGTCGGTCATCGCCCGTGCTTCGCATCCTTCACCGCCCGCTGCAGCTCTTCGATGAACCGCTGGAGCGCCATCAGTTTCGCAGCCGCTCTTCCGGCGTCCGGCGCAGGTTCTCCCGGATGAGCGTGCGGTCTACATGCTCCTTATACGCCTCGATCACCGGGTCCGGCTCGATGGGCGGCAGGTCTCGGACCATCGGCACTCACTCCCCCACCCGCAGCACGCTCATGAACGCTTCCTGGGGCACCTCCACGCTGCCGATCTGCTTCATGCGGCGCTTCCCCTCCTTCTGGCGCTCCAGCAGCTTCCGCTTGCGGGTGATGTCACCGCCATAGCACTTGGCGATCACGTTCTTGCGCAGGGCGCTGACGCGCTCGGCGGCGATCACCTTGTTGCCGATGGCCGCCTGGATGCGGATCTCGAACTGCTGGCGCGGCAGGATCTTCTTCAGCCGCTCCACCAGCAGCTTGCCGCGCGGGTAGGCGCGGTCGTGGTGGGTGATGAAGGAGAGCGCGTCCACCGGGTCGCCGTTGAGCTGGATGTCCAGCTTCACCAGCTTCGCCTCCTCGTAGCCCTTGAACTCGTAGTCGAAGGAGGCATACCCCTTGGTGCGGCTCTTGAGCTGGTCGAAGAAGTCCATCAGGATCTCGGAGAGGGGCAGGTCATAGCGCAGGAGGGCGCGCTGGGGCGCGGGGTACTCCAGGCTGCGGTAGATGCCGCGCCGGTCCTGGCACAGCTCCATGCAGGGGCCGATGTACTCCGAGGGGCAGATGACGGTCGCCTCGACGTACGGCTCCTCGATACGGTCGATCTTGGTGGCCGGCGGGAGGGCGGCGGGGTTGTCCACCTCCATGACCTTGCCGTCCGTGGTCGTCACGCGATAGACGACGCTCGGGGCGGTGGCGACCAGGTCGAGTCCGGCCTCGCGCTCCAGGCGCTCCTGGACGATCTCCATGTGCAGCAGCCCGAGGAAGCCGCAGCGGTAGCCGAAGCCGAGCGCTGCCGAGCTCTCCGGCTCGAAGGCGAGCGCCGCGTCGTTGA
This sequence comes from Armatimonadota bacterium, assembly GCA_016199585.1. Classification (GTDB taxonomy): domain Bacteria; phylum Armatimonadota; class JAAZEB01; order JAAZEB01; family JAAZEB01; genus JACQGM01. Next base: position 7,924 of record JACQGM010000212.1, on the reverse strand, counting down.
GCTGCAGCCGGGCCAGGGCGTCCTTTAGATCGGGGTAATCCTCGCTCTCTACCGGGTAGAGACCGCAGAAGACCATCGGCTTGGCGCGCTTGTATCCGGGCAGGGGCCGCGCGGCGCCTCCCTTCGCCGCCGTGATCGTATCGCCCACCTGGCAGTCCGCCACCGATTTGATCCCGGCCGTCAGGAAGCCGACGTCGCCGGCCCGCAGCGCCGCCACCGGCTCCATGCGCGGTCGGAAGACGCCGACGGTGGCGACTTCGAACGTCTTCCCGCTCGCCATCATGCGGATCGGCTGCCCGGGGCGGATCTCGCCATCCACCACGCGGATGTAGGCAACGGCGCCGAGGTAGGTATCGAAGTGCGAGTCGAAGATGAGGGCGCGCAGCGGGGCGTCCGGATCGCCCGAGGGGGGCGGGATGCGGTTGACGACCGCCTCGAGAATCTCCTCGGTGCCGACGCCCTCGCGGGCGCTGGCGAGGATCGCCCCGGAGGCATCCAGCACCAACGACTCCTCGATCTCGTGCCGCACGCGCTCCGGATCGGCCGCCGGCAGGTCAATCTTGTTGATCACCGGCACCAGCTCGAGGTTGTTGTTCATCGCCAGGTTGACGTTGGCGAGGGTCTGCGCCTCGACGCCCTGGGCCGCGTCCACCACGAGAATGGCGCCCTCGCAGGCGGCGAGGGATCGTGAGACCTCGTAGGTGAAGTCCACGTGCCCCGGCGTGTCGATCAAGTTGAGCGTGTATTCCTGGCCGTCGCGGGCGCGATAGGGGATGCGGACCGCGGTCATCTTGATCGTGATGCCGCGCTCGCGCTCCAGGTCCATCGAGTCCAGAACCTGTTCCTGCATGTCCCGCCCGGAGATCACCCCGGTGCGCTCCAGGATCCGGTCGGCCAAGGTGGACTTGCCGTGGTCAATGTGAGCGATGATGCAGAAGTTGCGAATGTATTGCTGACGATTATCCATGGTGCCGGGAGGATTCTAACAGAAGGGGGGCGTGGTGTCAACGAAGGAGGAGGTGTTGGGGACGCGGGTTCTCTGCAGCCACAGAATCACATGGGAGATTGAAGGAGGGACCGGGGTTCTGACCGAAGTCGTCTACTGAACAAGCACAGGCGTCGTCCCCTTGCCTGATCGTGGCTTCTGGAATCTGCACCATGCCAAGAAGAAGGATCCGCTCATCGCCAGACCAGCTTCACTTGGAAGGGATCGACCCGATTGCCGCGGAGGAAGGCTGGTGGAGTTGCCGCGGTATCTTCGCCCCGAACTACCTGCGACGACACCTGGCGCAATCCCAGTACGTCCCGTCCGCCAGCAACTGTGCGTCCCTGTACGACCGCGTGAAGACCCGCTGGGTCGAGAACTACCTCGGTCTGTGCCGCCAGGGGGAGGCATACACGCGCACCAGATTCCTGGACCCGACTCTCACCGACCTTGGCTGGTTCTTCATACCAGAGAACACCCTGCCCCATGGTCCAACCCGAAAGAGGCCCGACTACTGCCTGTTCGTAGACCGAGACGACGAGCAGCGGGCGGCCGGCGCACCGAACACCCTCGCGGTCTTCCGTCTGTCCTCTGCGGTGCTGGAGGCGAAGAAGGTTCAGCATCCGCTGGACTCGGCGTCCACGACCGACACACCGGGCTGGTTTCCCAGTGAGCAGATACAGGACTACCTGCGGCACGCCAAGGATGATGCAGGCCGGTTCTTCAACTGGGCGATCCTCACCAACGGTAACGAATGGCGGCTCTACTGCGAGCAAGCCGCCGCTCAGTCTTGCTTCGTCTTCCACCTGGCGCACGGAGAGCGGTTCTGCCCTCCAGAGGAGTTTCGCCTTTTCGTCGCCCTCTTCGGGCCGGCCGGCTTCGCGCGAGACCCGGATCGCACCTGCGCGCTCGATGGATTCCGGCTGGAAGCGCGGACACTCCAGGAGGAACTGGAAACCAACCTGCGTCGGCGCATCTTCGCAGTCCTCGAGGATCTGGCCGAAGGCTACTTCCGCTGCCACCGCAACGATCTCCATGAGCAGGACCTGCCGGCCGTCTACGAGACGTCACTGATATTCCTCTACAGGCTTCTGTTCGTCCTGTACGCCGAGAGTCGGTCGCTGCTGCCAGCCAAGCGGTCCGGCCCGGGCGCCAACAGGCGCTACCGCGAGAGATACTCGCTCGTCCGCTTGGTAGACAAGCTCCGCGGCCAGGGCGATTACGACGATGACGCCTTCTTCGACCTGCACGCTGAACTCGTCCGGCTCTTTCATCTGATAAACGGCACTGATCGAGACCAAAACGAGGCGCTGAATGTGACGCGCTACAATGGCGGGCTTTTTGACCCGGAGCGATACCCGAATGCCGAGCGTTGGGTTGTGGGCGACCGCACCCTGGCCGGCGTCCTGCGTCAGCTCATCTTCGCGCAACCGCCCGCCCGAGCCAGGAGCCCGCAGCAGGTCATGGTGCGGGATGATACCCTCGACTATGGCACGCTTGAGGTACGCCAGCTTGGCGACATCTACGAGGGCCTACTCGGGGGGAAGCTCGCCCTGCGCCCGGAGGGACATCTGGAGTTGGTAGGTGACGATGGTGAGAACCACCAGAGTGGCATCTTCTACACGCCCGACTGGGTTGTTGAGTACCTGCGGCGTGAGGCGCTTCAGCCGCTGGTGGACGAGGTCCAGCAGCGCGCGGACGTGCAGGCAGCGTTGAATGCCCAGTCGACCGAGCGCAAACAAGATAACTCATTTGCGATGGGTGTCCTCGGTCTTAGGTTGGTTGACCCCGCGATGGGAAGCGGCCATTTCCTGGTGCGTGCTACGGAGTGGTTGGCGGAACAGATACTCTACCACCCCACGACCCGCCTGATGACCGAGCAGGTCGTCGCCAACGGCCCCAGGGCCAGAAGCCGGGAGGACATTCTCCGGGAGCGCAAGATCCCCGTTCCGCCCGGCGTCTCCCAGGAGCAGGCTGAGACGGCCTACTGGCGTCGCCGAGTCGTGGAATCGTGCATCTACGGAGTCGACACGAACCCCCTTGCCGTGGAACTCGCCAAGCTGTCCCTCTGGCTGACGTGCATCGCGGTTGACGAACCCCTCAGCTTCCTGGACCACCACCTGCGTGAGGGCAACTCGCTCCTCGGCGCGCGCCCCGAGGAAGCGCGCCAACCGGCCCATATCCACACGGAAGCGGAGCGACAGATCTCCGTCAACGTTGGCGACGCGATCACAGCAACGCTGCGTGACGTGATCGAGGCGAACATGAGGATCGAGGGGGAAGCCAGCACCGAGATGGAGGTGGTCAAAGCCAAGGAAGAGCGGTGGAAGGCGGTTCGGGGCAAGCTCAAACCGTTTGTCGACGCGCTGGACCTCTGGATGGCCGCGTTCGACGGGCTGGTCGTCGCAGGACAGACCCTCAACGCATATGACTACCGACTCCTTGTCCTGGACCTGCTGGCACCCCACGAGCTGAACGACGACGAGAAGCAGCGCCTGATGGCCCTGCGGGAGGCAGCGGCGCCCCCTCTCGCGGAGAAGAAGGGCGCCCTCAATCCGTTCCACTGGCGCATCGAGTTCCCCGCCGTCTTCTACTTACCCGATGGGACCCTGAAGCCCCGAGAGGAGCGCGGCTTCGATGCCGTTCTGGGGAATCCACCCTATGTATCCACCCACACCAGCAGTGAAGAGCGTTGGCGGAGTGCGCTCGCGGGCCGCGCGGGTTACCTGGAGGATCTGTACGTTCATTTCACGGACCTGGGCTTCCAGTTGCTGCGGCCCGGCGGCACTTTCGGGTTCATCGTTTCCGATACGTTCTTCACCCTCACGAGCAAAGCCGGGATGAGAGCGCTGCTGCAGAGATACCGGTTGACTCACCTTGGGCAGTGCGATCCGTTCAACGCGACCGTTGACGCGGCGATCTTCGTCGCACGGAAGCAGCTCGCCCCGGAAGATGGGCGGCTTCTGTTCATACAGGCGAGGAACAGCACCGCGAAGAGCAGACCCGAGCGTGAGCTGCCTCTGCTGCCGTCACCTGCAGCCATCCCGTTCTCCGCAGGGACCTCTTGCCCGGGCGTCAAGCACGGCGCCCAGGGCTGTCTCCGCGTCCACGAGGCCCCGGCTGCGCTCTACCGCAACGCGCTGAAAGGGTCGTTCTTCGAGCCGTCCCCGCCCGCTCTGGCGCTGTACCGGCGCTACAACGAGCCGGTGAAGGCCCTCGTTGAGGAGTGGTGGGAGAAGATCGATGACTCGGCCCGCTTCCGCGCCAACCTCCCCGAGATCCGCGAGTACCAGGCGACACTGGCGCCGGGGGACGTGACCCTGGTGGGCCTCATCGCCGAGGGAGGCCAGGGCCTCCGCACTGCCAACAACGCCCGGTTCCTGGGATACCTGGCGGGCACGCCACAAGCGGCGGAGATCGAGGCGAAACGGGAACGGTGGACTCAGGCGTGGCTGCAGGACCCGCAGATCGCCGCCGCGTTCCGGGAGCAGTTGGGCGCCAACGGCGGTGACCCAACGCGGCCGACCGCGAACGTTGCCGCCTGGGAGGCCTCGGTCGAAACCCTACGATCCAACCGTAGCCTTTCCAGACGCCTTGGGTTCGGGCGCTCCGACCTTTACCGGGTGGTTCCGCCCCAACTGGTCGTCTCCACACAGGACTTCGACTTCGCGCTGCGGCGGCGCAAGCAGGAGCTACTGGCCCACTGGCGCTCCGAACCCGCACTGGAGGGCTTCTGGAGTCAGGTTGATCTCGTTTCCGAGTCCCTGGAGCACCTTGAGAGGCTGCGCTTCGCACCGGACGTGACGGACGAAGAGTTCTGCGCGCTGTGCGTCCAGTTGCAGGAGTGGCGCGAGGCGGAGAACGCGCGCCGCCACAGTACGAGGCCGAGGCAGGCCACCATTCCTTACCGCGCGCTGGGGCTGCGCTCCAGCGAGAACTACCCGGAGCCCGCCGATGCGCCCCGCATCGCGGCCATCTACAACGGCTTCAGCGGGCGTGCGCACTGGGCGCCCTTCCGCAAAGGGGATCCCGAGGGGAACCGGTGGGTTGACAACGAACCACTCTACATCGACTGGTGCCATGACAATGTCGTCTGGCTCTTTGCGAATAGCGGTAGGCGTGCGCCCAACATGCCGGTCATCCGCAATCCCAACCTGTACTTCACTACTGGCATAGCATACACTCTCTTGGGCAACCATGTGGCACTGAAGGCCAAGACGCAAGAGCCATGTGTCTTTGATGCCAGCGCGTCCCGCCTAACGCCGATGATTCCGCAGGTGCCACCGCTGGTTCTGCTGGCGCTCTTCAACTCCGATGTGTTCAGCTTCCATCTGCGGAAGTTTCTCAAGAACACGGCAGCTTTCGAGATCAGCGACCTGAGGATGATGCCCCTTGTTGTTCCTGAACCGGATCAGGCGCAACGTCTACTGGAACTGGCGGAGGGTGCCATTCAGGCCAAGCGGGCGGGGTTTGCCCAGCACTCGCCCTCGGATGACCTGGTCGCGTACGTGCGGCGCGTGGGGAACGAGATTGTGGAGTCAGCGCCAGCGTACCTTCGCCCAACCGCTGAACAGGTGCTGCTGGCATCCGCCGACGATTGCCTGGCGACCATCGAGTTGGCGGTCAACTGGGAAGCGGAGAAGCTCTACGGCGTGGAGGGGCGCGGCCCGTTCAACGAGTTCTGACGCCTGCACGGAGCGGCTCAGACAACGCTCTCGTCCCCCGCGAGTTCCCGCCGGTAATCCGCAATGGCTTTCTGATAGGCCTCCCATTCCTCATCCGGCACGTCGCGCCAGATGCCGGCATCCTCTACCCAGGGGTTGCGCTCGGGGACCTGGATGGTGCCGGCCACGATCTCCCCGCTCGCCAGTGCTTCGGCCAGCGCCGCCTCTGCCTGGCGAACCGCCGCCTCCCGGGTGGGGGCGGTGCCGCGCACGCCGGGGTGACCGAGGACCGTGGCCTGGTAGCCCCGGGCCTCCCGCGACACGTGCATCGCATAGTGCCATCCCATGCCGAGCCGCCCTCCTTGCACACCGGCATTGTACGACGAATCGGCCGGGAGCGCAAGGGGACAAGCGGCCGAGCCCGAAGGAGTAACCGCATTGACGCGGCCCCGGGCAAGTGGTACAATGCGCACAGGAGGGAGGGAGCGATGGTAGCCGAGCCTGTGCCAGGGCTGCCGAAGCGCCGCCTTTGGACGCGCCAGCAGTACTACCGCATGGCGGAACTGGGGTTGTTTGCGCCGGATGAGCGCGTGGAGCTGATCGAGGGGGAGATTGTTGAGATGGCGCCTCAAGGGCCCGAACACGCCAGCACTGCCGATGCCCTTCGCGACCGCCTCGCCGCCGCGTTCGGCCCCGGGTACTGCATCCGCTCGCACGCTCCCCTCGCGCTCGGCCAGGCCTCCGACCCCGAGCCCGACGTGGCTGTGGTTCTCGGATCGCACCGCGACTACGCCCACGCCCACCCCACCACGGCCATCCTCGTGGTGGAGGTGTCGCAGAGTACTCTCGTCTTCGACCGCGGAACCAAAGCGGCGCTCTACGCGGCCGCCCGCATCCCCGAGTACTGGATCGTGAACGTGGAGCGCTCCCTGCTGGAGGTGCATCGCGACCCGCAGGCAGACCCATCCGCGCCGCTGGGCGCCAGCTACGCCAGCGTCATGCGTCTGGGCCGCGCCGCGACGGTCACGCCGCTGGCGGCACCCCGGGCTGTACTCCGCGTGGATGACCTGCTGCCGCCCGCGTGAACCGCCGCCGAGACGTGAGCCGGGGGCGGCGTCCACCCCTCATCCCGGCCCCGCCGCGCGCCAGACGCGCTCGCGCGCGGCGGCGCTGCGCCTGTATTGACATGCGGCTCTTTGTCGTGCTATAGTGTTTCTAGGCCCGTGGTGCTGCTCTTGCGGTGAGGCGCCACCTCGGCGCCTGCAGCAGGAGCAGCGGAGTTACCGGATAGACAGCCGATGATCCGACTCGGAATGGGCCTTCCCGAGCGCGACGGTTAGCCGGCCGGAGGGAAGGCAGCCGCGGTTGCGCCCGGGGAATGAAACGGCTGCTGAGGCGGTCGTGTCGGCCGGGCGAGGCAGTGCCGCACGCCGCCGTGGTGGCTGGCCCGGGATGCAGGGGGAGCGGCCCTGGCGCCCGGGCACGACAAGGGGAGGAAACCAGTTGGATATCGCGGAGCTCCTGCTGCTGACGGTCGAGAAGAACGGCTCCGACTTGCACCTCAACATCGGGGCGCCCCCCTCCATCCGCGTCCACGGCGAGCTGGAACGCCAGGACTATCCCGCGCTCACCAAAGACGACGTGCACAACATGCTCTACGACATTATGACGGATGAGCGCAAGGCACGCTTCGAGGAGCACCATGACCTCGACTTCTCGGTGGAGCTGGGCGGGGTGGGCCGCTTCCGCGTCAACGTCTTGATGACGCGGCGCGGCGAAGGCGCCGTGTTCCGGGTGATCCCCACCAAGATCAAGTCCATCGAGGATCTGGGGCTGCCCGCTGCCTGCCGCCGGCTGACAACCCCCAAGCGCGGCCTGGTGCTCGTCACCGGACCCACCGGCTCCGGCAAGTCCACCACGCTGGCGGCGATGATCGCCCTGATCAACGATACTCGCAAAGAACACATCCTGACGATCGAGGATCCGATCGAGTTCGTCCACGAGCACAAGGGCTGCCTGGTAACGCAGCGCGAGGTGGGTCCGAACACCAGTAGCTTCGCCACGGCGCTGCGCGCCGCCCTGCGCGAGGACCCGGACGTGATCCTCGTGGGCGAGATGCGTGACTACGAGACGATCGCGCTGGCCGTGACCGCCGCGGAGACGGGCCACCTGGTGTTCGGCACCCTGCACACCAGCTCCGCGCACCATACTATTGATCGAATCATTGACGTGTTTCCCGAGTCCCAGCAGAACCAGATCCGCTCCCAGTTGGCGG
>JACQGM010000198.1 GCA_016199585.1 Armatimonadota bacterium | reverse complement strand
TCCGTCTCGGCCCGGTCTGACACGATTACCTGGTTTGTTCGTCAAAACTCATTAGGGGTACTGCCGGCGGAGATGCTTCGGCGCGGCGCCTCAGCATGACAAGTGCGGGGGCTGGGTGGGAGAGGGACGAGAGCCCAACTCGTGCTCGGGACGGAGGTGCTTCGGCGCGGCGAATCCCAAGACGGATGTGATGGGAATGAGACGAGCCCGGACCAGCGCAGCCGGGCGCGGTCCGCTCCGCCAGTCTGAAATCTGCAATCTGCAATCTGCAATCGCCACGAGGGGTCATTTTCGCCCCGCCGCCACGTCTTGATCTATAGAAGGCAGCCGGAGGAGGAACCACGGTGACCGATGACGGGGATCTGGTGAGACGAACCCTCGCGGGCGACCGCGCCGCCTTCGAGGCGCTGGTGGAGCGCTACCGCGACGCGGTCCTCGGCGTGGCCTACCACCACCTCGGCCACCCCGAGGAGGTGAAGGACGCCGCCCAGGAGGCGTTCGTGCGCGCTTACCTCGGCCTGCGGGGGCTGCGCGACCCGGCGCGCTTCGGGCCGTGGCTGCGGCGCATCGCCGCCAACGTCTGCGCCGACGCCCTGCGCGCCCGGGGTCAGGCGCTTCTCTCGCTGGATGCCCTGCCCGACCAGGACCAGCCCGCGGGCACGCCGGCCCCCGGGGAGGACGTAGAGCGCCTCGCGGCGCGGCTGGTGGTGCGCCAGGCGCTGGGCCGCCTCTCCGAGGGCACGCGCCTGACGGTGACGCTGGCCTACATCAACGGCTACTCGCACGAGGAGGTCGCCCGCTTCCTGGAAGTCCCCGTCGCCACGGTGCGCAGCCGCCTCCGGCGCGCCAAGGAGCAGCTTCGAGAGGAGATGATGGCGATGGTGAGCGACGAGTTGAACGCCGGCAAGCCGGGGCCGGGCTTCACGCAGGAGGTGGTGGAGGAGGCAGTTCGGAAGGGAGAGGAAGCGGCAGCGAGATCCGAGCGGGACGAGGCCGAGCCATACTTCGACGAGGCACTGGCGGCCGCAGATCACATGGAGCCGACGCCAGAGACCCGGCGGCTGATGATCCGGGCGCTGCACGGCAAGTCGCGGGCGTCGCGCTGGTGGAGGGATTGGCAGGGGCGGGTGGCGCTGGGGGAGCGCGCCTTGAGGACTGCTGAGGAGTTGGGCGACCGCAGGTTACAGGCGGAGGCACTGGCGCGCCTGTCTCTCGCGTACACACTTGGTGACAACCAGACCGGTCGTGAGAGGGAGAAGGTAGAGGAGTACTCTCTGCGCGAGCTGGCGGCCTGGGAAGATGTGGGGGATGCGCGCGCGGTGGGAGCCTGTCTGGCGGGCCTCGGAAGCTTCTACCTGAAGCACGCGGATGCCGTGGCGATGCGGCGCTGCTACGAAGAGGCCCTGGCCGCCCTGGAATTGGGCGCGCGGCACTGGGAGGCACTGGGCGTGCGCGCCGTGTTGGAGGCGTTGTCCGAAGTGGGAGAGGAGAGCATTGCGCGCATCGTGTCCTTCCGCGCGGGAGGAACTCCCTTACGCGCGCAGGATGGCAAGGTATGGGGTGAGGATAGGGGCTATCTCTCAGGAGGGATGCGCAACCGGCCTGATGAGACGACCGCGATGGGTCGGGCTCCCCACCCCTTCCGTCAGATCGCTATCGTCAACCCCTTCCTGGATCCTTCGGTGCCGGTCGGAGGAAGCTGGACGGGCGACGTCGGGCATTCCTACACCCAGCGGCTGCCTGGCACTATCACTGTGAGGAGTGAGACCGAGCGGGTGGATGTGCCTGCAGGCACCTTCGAGAACTGCCTTCTCACGGAGCTGACCGTCGCCGAGGGCGACATCCCGGATGACATGCCACCGCGGCACAAGGAGGTGATGCGGAGCCTCTACATTGGCACGCGGCAGGCGTGGTACGCCCCGGGGGTGGGCCTGGTGCAGCTGCGGGTCCGACCCAGCGAGAACTCGAAAGTGCATCGCTGGGGAGAGTGGACCGTCCAGCTCAAGGAGTACTCCCTCGCCGGCGGCGACGGCTACTTTCCCCTGGCGGTCGGCAACAACTGGGTCTACGGGTGGACCGACGTGCCCCCCGGCTTCACGGAGCGAGAGGTCTACCGCGTGGTGGAGCAGAAGGAGGAGGAGTGGCGGCTACTGTGGTATCAGTACGTGCTGCGGGAGTGAGAGAGCGCATGAGAACACCCGGAGACTCAGAGGGGGGGACGCAGAGGCGCTGAGGATCTCGGAGGACGCTGAGGATTCAGGCGAGTTCCCGCACAGACCTCAGCGTTCTCCCTCTTCTCTGAGGTCTCTGCGTTGGGTTCTCTCCGCGATCTCTCCTCGCACACGCGCTCGGCCGGCGGGCACTCGTCGTCGTTCTCGTCCTCGCCGTCGGTCGCCTTCCCGGCGAAGGGGACACAGACGCGAGCACACGGGTCTCGGTCGAGCGGAGCCGACACCCCACGGGGAGTGATCATGGGTAGGACGCGCGGGGAAGTCTGCCAGTTGCTGGCGGCCAGCGATCCCGCCGTGCGCCAGACGGCGGCGAAGGCACCGGGAGAACTGGAAACCCCGGCGGCGGTGGCGCCGCTGGCGATGACGCTCGGCAATGGCGACCCCGGTGTTCGCCAGGCCGCCTCGGATGCGTTGGAACGGCTCGGGGAGGGGACGCTCGCGGCCTCGGTTCGCGACGCTCTCCGTGGCGACAGTGGTGCGCTGCTCCAGTCACGAGACCCCCGGGCGGTTGCGGCGCTGGCGCGTGCCATGGAGGGTGGTTGGGATGCTCAGGGGAGAGCAGCGATCGCGTTTGGCAGGATGGTGCATCCG
>JACQGM010000196.1 GCA_016199585.1 Armatimonadota bacterium | reverse complement strand
TTCGCCGCACGGTGCTTGGCGATGCCACACCGAAAAGTGACGTACACTTTCAGCTACATACTTAGGCGGCGCGGCAGCGGCGCCGGGGGCGACATCCCGCAGAGGCGTGCGCCCAAGGGCACTCGCTCCGCAGGGGCGGCTCGCCCCGAGACCAGTGCGCGTGGCGCGCCGGGCAGACCCGGCGCGCCACGCCTGCGATTCCGGTCATCCATCCCCCGCCACCACGCGTGCGGCGCTCCTCATAGCAACTTCAGATAGGAATGCGACCAACCCGGGCCGATGCGTCCATGCGCCGCTCCCTTCCGCCGATCTGCAATCTGCGATCTGCGATCTGAAATCGTTATCGTTCACCCGGCCGCCGGCGGCGAACCCCGCAGCCAGACGGCCACCCCGGGCCGGATCGGGGAACCGGCTCCATGAATCAGGGGTCCCCCTTATTGACGCGCTCGTGCGCGCGCAACAGGACGTGGTTACGAACGAGGGGAGTCTCATGCAGCAGCATCCGCAGCACCCACACGGGGGACACGGGCATCCGGCGGGCGGACGCGGCGACCGATTCGCGCTCCGGCTGGTCTTCTGGGAGACGACGGCGGGGTGCAACCTGGAGTGCATCCACTGCCGGCGCCTGGATGTGGCCCGCGAGATGATGAGGGATGATCTCTCCACCGAGGAGGCGCTCGGCCTCGTGAATGCCATCGCGCGCGCGGGACGGCCGATCCTGGTGCTCTCCGGGGGCGAGCCGCTCATCCGGCCCGATATCCTGCAGGTCGCCCGCTATGCCGCCGATAAGGGCCTGATCGTCTCGCTGGCGACGAACGGCACCCTGGTGACGGAGACACTGGCGCAGCGCGTGAAAGAGGCGGGGATCCGCCGCGCCAGCATCAGCATTGACGGCGCCGATGCGGCGACCCACGATACCTTCCGCGCGCTCCCCGGCTCCTTCGAGACGGCGCTGCGCGGCCTGGGCCGCCTGCGCGACGCGGGCGTGGAGGTGCAGGTCAACACCACGGTGGCCCGGCACAACGACGGGCAGATCGCGGGCATCTACGAGCTGGCGAAGTCGGTGGGCGCGGTCGCCTTCCATGCCTTCATGCTGGTGCCCGTTGGCTGCGGCGTGCAGATCGCCGACGATCAGATGCTCTCCGCCGAACGCTACGAAGAGGTGCTCAACGAGTTCTACGACCTCTCCCGCCGCGAGGAGATGCATCTGAAGGCGACGTGCGCCCCCCATTACTACCGGATCCTGCGCCAGCGCGCGCGCCAGGACGGCACCGCCGTCGGGGGGGCGCGCGAGGGCATGGCCGCCGTCACCCGCGGCTGCCTCGCCGGCACCAACGTCTGTTTCGTCTCCCACAATGGCGAGGTGTTTCCCTGCGGCTACCTCCCCCTGGCGGCCGGAAACGTGCGCCAGGAAGACTTCGCCGCGATCTGGACCGGGGCGCCCCTCTTCCGCTCCCTGCGCGGCGAGGATTCCCTGGGCGGGAAGTGCGGCGCCTGCGAATACCGCCTGGTGTGCAGCGGCTGCCGCGCCCGCGCCTACTACGCCACCGGCGACTACCTGGCGGAAGAGCCCTACTGCGCCTACGAGCCCAAACGCCGCCGCGAGTAACCTCTGGTGCCGGCGCGGACATCAGCCGCGCGGGCGCGCGGATCGCGCCTCTGGCAGCCGAACGCCGCCGCCGCCTATCGCGCCGGCCGTTCGCGCGCTCTCCCCGGCCGCGCTCGCTCCCCCGATCGCTCCCCTTCCTTCCCTACGGCAGGGCGCGGGTATACCCCATGATACTCAGAAGATTACCTGATGGGAAAATCAGTGTAAACCCCGATTGCAAGGCTCGGCGTGCTCGGGTATACTCGTATTCACGCACAGAAACCCCTGATGCTTGCAACCTCTGGCCGGACGAGCCAGGCGCGCGAATGCCGGTCTGCTGCCCCGGCTGCCGCGGGCGACTTGCTGGCGCGTTCCGGCGCCCGCCAGGCGCCATGCTGCGCCGGGTGCGATCACTGCCGGAGGGCGGCGTGGTGCCGCGCGCGGGCAGCCGGGATGCGCACGGCTCTCCGGCGTTCCCGGGTTGCGCGCCATTGAAAGGAGAACACGCATGCGGTTGGTTATCGGATTGGCGGCGGCGGTTGCCCTGCTGCTCGGGGTGGCCCTCGAGGGCACGGCGCTTCCCCAGTATGCCGCGAAGGAAGGGAAACCCTGTTCCTACTGCCACGTAAAGCCCGAAGGCGGCAAGGACCTGAATGAGGCCGGGAAGTACTACAAGTCTCACGGCCACTCGCTGAAGGGCTACAAGCCGGGCAAGCAGAGCAAGCCCAAGACAGCGCCCAAGTCGCCGAAGAAGAAGAGGAAGTGAGGATGGACGGGAGGGGTTCCATGGTCGAGGTGGTCGAGAACGGGTCCGGCGAGGGGATCACTCGCCGCGAGCTCGTGGTGAATTCCTTGCTGGGGGCGGCTTTCCTGGCGCTCGCGGCCGGGGCGGCCAATGCGTTCGTCCGCTTCCTCAACCCGCCGGCGCAGAGCGCCGGCGGCGGCGAGCAGCTCGAGGTCGTCGCCAAGGATGGTCTGCCCGTGGGCCAATCCAAGGACTTCACCTATCAGGATGCGCAATACGCGCTCATTCATGTGGAACAGGGATTCCGCGCCTTCAGCCGCGTCTGTACCCACGCCGGGTGCCTGGTCACCTGGAACAGCGCCAACCAAACGTTCCTGTGCCCTTGCCACGCGGCCGTCTTCGACCAGAACGGGCGCGTCGTCTCGGGTCCGGCGCCCAAGCCGTTGGCGGAGCTGAAGACGGCAGAGGTCGGCGGCAAGATCGTGGTTGGAGGGTAGTCCGATGATCGCACAGACGCAAGCGCCCCCGCCGCCGGAGCAAGCGGCGCGGCCCCGGCTGCGCGAGAGAGTCTATGCGTGGCTCGACGAGCGCACCGGCCTCGATGCGATGCTGAAGATGCCGATGCCGCGCAGCGCCGGCTGGCTGCACACCCTCGGGGGGATCTCTTTCTTCCTGCTGCTGCTGCAGTTCGGCACCGGCATCCTGCTGGCGATGTACTACCGGCCCACGCCCGAAGCCGCCTACGACAGCGTCCGTCACATCGGCAACCACGTGGCCTACGGTTGGCTCATCCGCGGCCTGCACCACTGGGGCGCCAACGCGATGGTGCTCCTGGTCTTCCTGCACGGGGTGCGCGTCCTCTTCTACAGCGCCTACAAGCCGCCGCGCGAGCTGAACTGGATCACCGGCATCGGGCTGATGGGCGTCACCCTCGGCTTCTCTTTCACCGGCTATCTGCTCCCCTGGGACCAACTCTCCTACTGGGCCACCACTGTGGGCACTCAACTCACCGATGCCGTGCCGATCATCGGCAAGCAGTTGCTGGTGATTCTGCGGGGCGGCGAGCACGTCGGCGGGCAGACGCTCACGCGCTTCTTCGCGATCCACGTGGTGGTCCTTCCTCTCACCGCCCTGGCGCTCCTGGGCATTCACTTCGCCCTGGAGCGGCGGCTGGGTCTCGTCGAGGCCCCCTGGCGAAGGTTCCGGAGTCGCGGGCCGACCGACGACGTGGCCGCCCCGCACGGGGCGGGCGGGGAGCCGTTCTACCCCAACCACGTCTGGCGCGAAGGGGTGGTCTTCTGCCTGGTGTTCGCGCTGCTCCTGGCGCTGATCGCCCTGCTGCCGCCGCAGCTCCACCCGAAGGCCAACCCGGCGGAGACACCGGAGCACATCAAGCCGGAATGGTACTTCCTGGCTGCCTACCAGTTCCTCAAGCTCTTCCCCCAGCGAATCCCCGTGCTGGCCGGCATCCCCGGGGTCAACCTCATCCTGGGTGAGGGCCGCTTCTTCTCGATGGTGCTCCAGGGGCTGGCGATGCTGGCGCTGGTGCTGCTGCCGTTCCTCGACCGGAGCCCCGAGCGGGACCCGCGGCGCCGCCCGAAGTTCACCATCATCGCCGTTGCGGGTCTGCTCGCGCTCCTCGCGCTGACGCTATGGGGGAAATACTCATGAGATACGCCACACGCCGGGGGGCGCTTCCGGGGGCCATCGCGCTGGTGCTGCTCCCGCTCCTCTCGCAGCAAGCGGGCCGCGCGGCACCCCAAGCAGGGGGGACCTGCGAGGACTGCCACTCCTACATGAGCGAGCGCTCGCAGCGCGCCGTCAAGGAGTGGAAGGACGGGATCCATGCCTCCGTGGGCGTCGGCTGCGCGGATTGCCACGGCGGCGACCCCAAGGCAACCAGCATGGACGCCTCGATGTCGAAGGCTGCCGGGTTCATCGGCACCCCCAAACGCTCGGCGATCCCGCAGCTCTGCGCCCGCTGCCACGCTGATCCGGTGCGCATGCGTCCGTACAACCTCCCCACCAGCCAGTACGACCAGTACCTCACCAGCGTACACGGGAAACGCCTGCGCCAGGGAGACACGCGCGTCGCCGTCTGCACCGACTGCCACGGGATCCACGATATCCGGCGTAAGAACGACGTCGAGTCGAGCGTCTACAAGACGAACATCGCCGACACCTGCGCCCGGTGCCACTCCGACGCGAAGCACATGCAGCCCTACGGCATCCCCACGGACCAGCACGAGCAGTACCTGCGCAGCGTGCATGGACAGAAGCTGGTGAAAGAGCGCGACTTGGCGGCGCCCTCCTGCGCCGATTGTCACGGCACGCACGGCGCCACCCCGCCCGGAGTCACCGAGGTCTCGGAGGTGTGCGGCCGCTGCCACACGCTTCTGGAGCAGCTCTACTCGAAGAGCCCGCACCGAGCGGCCGTGCAGGAGCACGGCGTGCCCCGGTGCGTAGACTGCCACCAGAACCACGAGATCGCCATGCCGACCGACGAGAAGCTCGTCAGCAAGGGCCTCGGCGGGTGCGGAAGCTGCCACGACGAGCAGAGCCGCCAGTTCGCCGTGGCCAAGGAGCTGCACACCGCCATCACCGGCGTCCAGCGCGACCAAGACCGGGTGCGGGCCGAGCTTCAGCGGGTGGCTCGCCTCCACGAGGATATCGCCGACGGAGAGGCCGCCCTCGCCAACGCGGACACCAGCCTCAAGGAGGCGCGCGCCAACGTCCACTCCGTCTCCGTCAAGGCCATCGGGTCTCAGATCGAGAACGCCCGTCTCGCCGTCGGCAAGGCAAGGGATGTCGCCAGCGAGGGCTTCCAGCGCAGCTACTGGCGGCGCACCAACGTCGCGCTCGCCGCGTTCGTCTTCCTGTCCATCTCGGGTCTTCTCTTCGTGAAATGGGGCGCGCTGCACCGCCGCTGGCGGCTCCGGCTCGCGCGCGAGGAGGAGGAGGAGTGAGCCCGTCCGCCGCGCTGGCCCCGCCGCCGGCGGCGCCCCGCCGCGGCGGCAACGGGGCGGAAGGCGAGGGAAGGCCCGGCTTCCTTCGCCTCTCCTGCCTCCTTGCGGGCGGGCATCAGTGTAATCCCCGATTAAAATCGGTGCTATACCCTATAGACACCCTACCCAAGCCCGCATACAATAGAGACGGGCGCTGAAGCAGAGGCTGGATCAGGTCCATGCCCGGTTTCCGGGGTTGCGCCCGCGATGGCTCGACAGATAGGCATTCCGCCGCAGATCACCCCTCTTTCCCTGTCGCCCCCGAGGGGGGAACCGAGGGCCGAAGAGGCGCGGACGCTTGTGATATGTTTCACGATTTGGTGCCGAGAGGGTGCCCTCGCCGCCCTTCTGCGCCAAAGGGGTTGTCGGACGATCCGGCATCTGAAGGAGGCTAGAAGTCAATGAAGTGTCTCAGGAGTATCCTCGTAGCGCTCGCATCGCTCGGGGTGTTCACGGCGGTCTGGGCGGCCGAGAGCGCGAACAAAGTGGGCGGCGGCTACCTCGTCTACCCCAACAAGCAGGGAACAGCCATCTTCAGCCATCTCTCCCACGGCGAGACCGGCGCGGGCTTCAAGTGCGCCGATTGTCATCCGGCGATGGCGATGAAGAAGGGGTCGTTCAAGATGGCCGACATCTACGCGGGCAAGGCGTGCGCCATCTGTCACAACGGCCAGACCAAGGCGCCCAAGAGCGGCGCCGCCGCCTTCGCCGTGACGACCTGCGCCGGCTGCCACATGCCCGACAAGGACCTCGTCCGGGAGACGAAGGGACCGGGCGCGGTGGCGTTCTCACATGCGAAGCACACCGGCCTCGTTCAGGGGGGCAAGACGGTTGAGAACGCCGGCTACTCCTGCGGCTCGTGTCACCCCAAGCTCTTCAAGGCCAAGGCGGGCGAGCCGCTGGGGATGGCGGCGGATCCGCACACCAAGGGCGGCTGCGCCGAGTGCCACGACGGCAAGCACACCAGCCCGAGCGGCGCCGTCGCCAAGCCGGCGAACGCCAATTGCACGGACTGCCATCAGGCGGGGAAGTGAGCAGCCAACGGGCCAATCGCCAGGTGCTCCCGTGAGCGCCCGGGGATTGGCCCGTTGGCCCACTGACAGAGATGGTGCGCCTGCCCGCAGGGCAGTCGGTGGGTGGATGGTGATGATGAGAGTGTCCCCGGTGGCGCGCGGATCACGCTTCGGCGCCGCCTCGTCTCTTTGCCGGTTCCTGGCGGCGGTGGCCGCTTGCCTGGCGGCTATTCCCGGCCAGGCCCCGGGAGCAGCCCGGGAACGGGTCCTGCCGGTCAACCTCCGTGGTCCTCAGGATAACCGGGTGTGCTTCGCCTGCCACGGCGAGCCGGAGGGAGCGTTCCCCCGCGCGGATGGGAGCCACCCGCCGGCTCGGGTGGACGCGCCGGCCTATGCCGCCAGCGCCCACGGGTCGCGCGCCTGCACGGAGTGCCACGACGACGTGACCACGATCCCGCACGGCGGTGTCGCCCCCGTGCGCTGCGGCCGCTGCCACCCCGACGCCAGGGCGCCGGTGGCCGTCAAGCCCGGCGAGGCGCGCCCCACCGAGGATGCCCACGCCCGCGCCCGCCGCCTCGGCAAGGAGAACGCCCCCGACTGCGCCGATTGCCACGGCACTCACGACATCGCCGGTCCGGCTAAACAGACATCGAGGGTACACCGCAGTGAGGTTCCGGCCACGTGCGGTCGCTGCCACCTGGAGGAGTACCGCCAGTACCAGAACAGCGTACACGGGGCCGCCGTCGCCGCCGGCAAGAAGGATGCCGCCGTCTGCACCGACTGCCACGGCGCGCACAATGCCCTGCTGCCGGTGCGCAACCCGGACTCGCGGGCCAGCCCGATGCACGTGCCCGACACTTGCAGCCGCTGCCACGAATCGGCGCTGCTCGTGAAACGCTACGGCCTGCCGTCGGCGCGCTACGCCACTTTCCGCGATTCCTACCATGGCATCGTACTCAAGTACGGCGACATCTCCGCGGCCAACTGCGCGAGCTGCCACGGCAGCCACGACATCCTCCCCTCGGCGGACGCGAAATCGCGCGTGAACCGGGCGCACCTGGCGGCCACCTGCGGGGAGTGCCACCCGGGCGCCTCGGAGAACTTCGCCCGCGGCACGGTGCACCTGATGCCGACCGCCGACCGGGATGCCCCGATCTACTGGATCAGCCTCGCCTACCGCATCTTCGTCAGCGGTTTGATCGCTCAGTTCGTGCTCCTGGTGGCGTTGGACCTGTGGGCCATCCGTCGCGAGCGGCGCCGTGGAGGGCATAGCGCATGAAACGGGTTCCCGGCAAGACAGCCGGCACGGACGAGCGCGCCTTCGAGCGGCTGACGCTCAACGAGCGCCTCCAGCACGGAGTGCTGGTCCTGAGCTTCACGACCCTGGTGATCACCGGCATCCCCGTGCGCTACCACGACTCGGTCTGGGCCGGCTGGCTCTTCACGCTCATGGGCGGGCCGGTCGGCCGGGCGATGCTGCACCGCCTCGCCGCCATCGCCCTGGTTCTCCTCTCGGGCTACCACGTCTGCTATCTCCTCTTCTCAGAGCGGGGCCACTTCGAGGTGCGCGCCCTGATCCCCCGGGCGCAGGACGCGCGCGATGCCGTCCACCACATGCTCTACTACGTCGGGCGCCGGCCCTCGCCACCCGCCTTCGGGCGCTTCAGCTACGTCGAGAAGTTCGAGTACCTGGCCGTGGTGTGGGGCACCGCGGTGATGGCCGCCACCGGCGCCCTCCTGTGGTTCGAGGTGCAGGCGATGATGGTTCTCCCGAAGTGGGTGCTGGACATCTGCCGCATCGTTCACGGCTACGAAGCGGTGCTGGCTGCGCTGGCGATCATCATCTGGCACATGTACTGTGTCCACCTGCGGCCCGGCACCTTCCCGATGAGCCGCACCTGGCTCGATGGCCGGATCACCGAGACCGAGATGAAGCACCACCACCCCCTGGAGTATGAGGAGATCCGGCGCCAGCAACCACAGGCGCCGCCCCCCAACGGGGGTGATGGACGCCCCCGCGGTGGCGCCGCCGCCGAGGCGGGACTCGCTGCCCCCCACCGCGCCGCCGCAGAGGCGCCGGCATCCCGGAAGGAAGATCGCCGTTGAGATTCTTCGCTTTCCTCTTGCGGTTCGTCAATCGTCGCGTGGCTCTTCCCTTCATCCCCGGACACACGTTCAGCGTCAAGGGCCTCGCCATCGTCGGCCTGGTGCTCGCAGCCGGCGGCTCGGCGGCGATGATGCACCAGTCGAACCAGCCGGTCTTCTGCCGGAGCTGCCACGAAATGGGGGTCCACTACCAGACGTGGGCGCAATCCTCGCACAAGGGCGTCAACTGCGAGGATTGCCACATCATGCCCGGCATGGTGAACATGGTGAAGAGCAAGGCCGCGGCCCTGCGTCAGGTGAAGACGCACATCGAGACGGGGGGCGACATTGATGCCAGCACCATCAAGGCCCACGTTCCCGACGAGAACTGCAAGAAGTGCCACCAGTCCACCCAGGAAGTGATTGTCTACCACTCCCTGAAGATCACGCACAAGAAACACTGGGACCGCGGCATCCCTTGCACGCGCTGCCATGCCCGCGTCGTCCACGGCCCGAACGCCGCCACCAAGAACACTCCCAGCATGCAGGTCTGCTACGAGTGCCATGACGGCAAGCAGGCGCCGAACACCTGCGGCACTTGCCACGAGACCCTGGGCACGCGCTCCCCCGCCACCTTCTCGCCGGAATGGGTGGCCGGGCACAAGCAGGAGGTGAAGCAAGCAAGCACCGACTGCAACCGCTGCCATCAGAAGGACTTCTGCGATACCTGCCACCGCATGGCCAAGCCCCACCGGGGAACGGACTGGATCCTGCGGCACCCCGCCGAGTTCCGCAAGAGCGAAAAGTCCTGCGGCGTCTGCCACCAGAAGAAGTTCTGCGAAGATTGCCACAGCATTCGGCGCCAGCACCCGGCGAACTGGATCCACCAGCACCCCGCCGAGTTCCGCAAGAACGAGCGCGCCTGCGACTCCTGCCACCAGAAGGAGTTCTGCTCCGACTGCCACCAGCGTTACCGCGCCCACCCCGCGGGCTGGCTGCAGGCGCACCCGGCGGAGGCGAAGCAGAAGAAGGATACCTGCAACACCTGCCACACGGAGTACTTCTGCCTCGGCTGCCACCGCAACAAGGTGCCGGCCTCGCACCAGAAGAACTGGCTCCACACCCACCGCGATGCCGTGCGCAGCGACCCGTCGAGCTGTCACACCTGCCACGAGCCCGGCTTCTGCCAGAGCTGCCACCGCTCACGCAAGCCCGAATCGCACGATACGAGCTGGCGCCGGATGCACGGCAAGGCGGCTGCCACCGACCGCCGCTCCTGCGTCACCTGCCACGAGCAGCTGGCTTGCGACCGCTGCCACGGCGGCATGACGATGCCGCACCCGCCGGACTTCATCACGAAGCACCGCGGTCCCGGCAAGACGCAGCGCGCCGCGTGCGCCAACTGCCACGAGGAGACCTTCTGCAGCTCCTGCCACCGCGGCGGCCGCATGCCCGACTCGCACACCGACACCTGGGCGAAGACCCACGGACCCGCCGCGAAGGCGAAGGACGCCAACTGCAGCTCCTGCCACCACCAGCGGCTGTGCGACAACTGCCACGGCGGCGTGACGATGCCCCACTCGGGCAACTGGGCGGCCGAGCACTCGAAGCGCACGCCGGAAGCCGCCACCGCCTGCTACCGGTGCCACAGCCCCGCCGAGTGCCAGACGTGCCATGGCAAGACGAAACCTTCGTCGCACCGCAAGGGCGACTGGGCGCGCGCGCACGGCAAGGGAGCGCGCGCCTCCACCGCGCGCTGTGAGGTGTGCCACAGCCGCGCCACCTGCGACGACTGCCACGGCACACGGATGCCCCACCCGGCCAACTGGGTGATGGAACACAAGAAGAGCGCCTCGTTTGCGGCAGGCTCCGCCTGCCTCCGCTGCCACCAGAAGAGCCTGTGCCGCAAGTGCCATACCGGGAAGGACCTATGATCAAGGGGAGATCGGCGGCGGCGCTGCTCGCCGGAGCCAGCCTGCTGGCCGCGGCCGCGATGGCCGTCTGCGCCAGCGCGGCGCGACCGCAAAACCGCTATATCGGAACAGAGGCGTGCTTCAATTGCCACATTGACTACGCCCGCCAGTGGGCGCAACTGGACCACAGCAAGGCGCTGGTGCGCGCCGGCCGCCAGGCCCACCAAGCCGGCTGCGAGGCCTGCCACGGCCCCGGCGAGCGCCATGCCACCGTCCGCGCCGCGCGCGCCGAGATCATCTCGTGGGCGAAGCTCTCCCCGGAGCAGCAATCGGCCGCCTGCCTCCGCTGCCACCAGCCCCGCGTCACGGCCGCCGGGTGGGGCGCCAGCCCCCACGCCAAGCTCGGCGTCTCGTGCCTCTTCTGCCATGAGGCACACCGGCGCACAGGCAACCCACGCAACCTGCAGAAGCCCCAGGGCGAGCTGTGCGGCGGCTGCCACGCGCCGGTCGCGAGCCTCATCAAGGAAGGCAAGCACCACGCGGTGCCCGAGGGC
The DNA here is from genome assembly GCA_016199585.1 of Armatimonadota bacterium. Lineage (GTDB taxonomy): Bacteria > Armatimonadota > JAAZEB01 > JAAZEB01 > JAAZEB01 > JACQGM01. The sequence continues at coordinate 1,155 of JACQGM010000196.1, read as the reverse complement.
ATGGGATGCACCGCCTGCCACGATCCCCACTCCGCCGCCCGGCCAAAGCTGCTGCGCGCCGACCGCCAGGTTCTCTGCCGCAAGTGCCACGCGCCCGACGGCGCCCGCGTGCGCCCGACCAGCCATCAGGGTGCCGAGTGGTTCAAGGAGCACGGCAAGACGGCGAAGGCGGACGTGGCTCGCTGCGGCACCTGCCACGCCCGCGAGAAGTTCTGCACTCCCTGCCACGGCACCGAGATGCCGCACCCTGGCGACTGGGTGATGAAGCACGGCGCCACCGCCCTCAAGGCGGGAGATGCCTGCGCCCGCTGTCACGACCGCGCGAAGTGCGCCACCTGCCACGCGGCGATGGCGCCCAGGTCTCACCGCCAGGAGGGCTTCCGCGCCCGGGTGGCCGACGAGGCGAAGGGGAAGGAAGCGCTCTGCCAGCTCTGCCACGGCACTCCGATGCCTCACCCCGAGAACTGGATCATGGAGCACAAGGCCAAAGGCGCCGGCTTCGCCAAAGACGCCCTCTGCTTCACCTGCCACCAGAAGGAGGCGTTCTGCAAGCGGTGCCATCCGGACAGGTGAGGGTGCTGACGAGTCACGCGTGACCAGTGATGGGTGACGGGTGGCACGCGTGCCCGGCGGCTGAAACCGCAGGCAACAGGGGCTGATCTCCTGGGGACATCCACACTGGGTCGCCCGCCGCGGTAAGCTACTACCCCATCACCTGGCGCTTGTGCCAGTCGTCGCTGTAGAGGTTGAAGAACCCCTCGCGCATCGGGTGCGCCTCGATCACCTCCGGGCGCACCGTCACGCCCAGGCCGGGGCCGCTCGGGAGGGCGAAGGCGCCATCCACCACCTCGGGCACGCCGGGGGCGGCCTCCTTGACGTGGGCCTCGGCGAAGTCGTTGAAGTGCTCCTGGATCTTGAAGTTGGTGGTGCAGGCCGCCAGGTGCAGAGCCGCCGCCGTCGAAACCGGCCCGCCGACGTTGTGCGGGGCGACGGTGACGTAGTGGGTATCGGCCATGGCGCAGACCTTCTTCGTCTCCAGCAGGCCGCAGAGCTGGGTGATGTCCGGCTGGATGATGTCGGCGGCCTGGAGGGCGAGGAGCTCGCGGAACTCGAAGCGGGTGTGCAGGCGCTCGCCGGTGGCCACGGGAATCTGGA
>JACQGM010000195.1 GCA_016199585.1 Armatimonadota bacterium | reverse complement strand
GCGCTTGCTTGAGACAGAGAACCGCCTTTCTCCCCTCATGCGTTAGAGAGAGCCGCGAACTCCATGATCTCCCGGATCTGCTGTTGCACCGGCCGAAGCCGCGGGTAGTGCACTTCCTCATAGCCCTGGGCTACCAGGAGTGTCTGATACTCGATGGGTTCGCTCTCATCCGCCATGCCCTCGCTACTGGCAAAGTCTCAGCCAGTCGGGGGTGCTGTCGAACCCCTCCGCAGGGGAGCGGAAAATGGGTAACAACGCGCATCCGCGTGCGCGTCGCCCCCGTTCTCGTCGTCGGCCGGGGTCCGTGGTATAATATAGCCGGAGGAACGCCGATGACACTGACGATAGAACTACCCCCCGAGGTGGACAAGCGGCTGCGGCACGAAGCCGCCCGGGACGGGCTCGCGGCGGATGATCTGGCGCGGCGGCTGATTGAGAGTGGACTTCGGGACCGTGAGAGCGGGCGACGGTCGGCTGACACGAAGGCGGCCGCTGAGGAACGGGTGCGCGACTTGGAGCGGCTCTGGCGCTGCAGCCGCATTACGGCGCCCCCGCTTTCCGATGCGGCCGTGTCACGCGAGAGCATCTACGAGGGGCGTGGCTGATGCCATACCTGCTCGATACCAATGTGCTCCTCCGGTGGTCTCAGCCGGCGGATCCGTTCAGCGCGCTATGCGCCAGGCGGCCGTGGCGCAGTGGGTGCGCCAGGGCGAAGATCCGTGCGTTGCCTCGCAGAACCTCATCGAGTTCCGCAACGTCGCCACCCGGCCCACGGATCACAACGGCTTCGGCCTGACCCCCGCGAACGCCGATGCCGAAGTCTCCCGACTCGAGGCGGTGTTCGTCCTCGCGCCGGATACGGAGCGCGTGTACCCCACCTGGCGCCGGTTGGTCTCTATCCACGCCGTCTCCGGCGTCAAGGTTCACGATGCTCGCCTGGTGGCGGTGATGCTCGTCCACCGCATCACCCACCTGCTCACCCTCAACCCCGGCGACTTCACCCGCTACCACGAGATCGCGACCGTGCAGCCGCAGGATGTCCTGGCGCCGCCTTGAGGCCGCCTCCGCGCCGGCGCGTGGGTCGGCGGCCGCCCACCGCCGGACGAACGCGGTCGGGCGTCCGTCGTCGCGAAGACGCGCCCACCCGGGGAACGCTCGCCGAGGGTGACGGCGCCGCGTCACGCTCCGTCGGCCAGGGCGCGGCGCAGCGTGTCCGGGTCCACCGGCTTCACCAGGTGGTGGTTGAAGCCGGCCCGGCGGGAGCGCTCGCGGTCCTCATCCTGGCCGTAGCCGGTGACGGCGATGAGCACGACGTCCGAGAGCGCGGGGTCCTGGCGGATGCGGCGCGCCACCTCGTAGCCGTCCATCTGCGGCAGACCGATGTCGAGAAGGACGACCTCAGGGTGGTGTTCGGCCGCCAGCAAGACCGCCGCGGGTCCGCTGTGCGCGGTCGCTACCTCGTGGCCGTCCAGCTCCAACAGGCCCGCCAGCATCTCCGCCGCGTCGGCGTTATCGTCCACGACGAGGATGCGTCTCCCGGCAGTTCCGCGTTCCGAGTTCAGCGTTCCGCGTTGGGCGCCCGGTAACTCGGAACGTTCAACATTGAACTCCGAACTCACCGGAAGGCGCACCACGAACTCGCTCCCCTGGCCCAGCCCGCCGCTGTGCGCCTCTACCTGCCCGCCGTGCATCTGCACCAGGGAGCGCACCATCGTCAGGCCGATGCCCAGCCCCCCCTGTGACCGGTCCAGCGACCGGTCTGCCTGCACGAACAGGTCGAACACCCGGGGCAGCAGCTCCGGCGCGATGCCGCTGCCGTTGTCGCGGACACGGATCACCGCTTCGGATGGTTCAGAAACCAGGGACCGGCGTTCCCGCGCGGATCCCGAGCCCTGAGCTGCAAGGGCGGGACCCTGAGACCTGATTCCCGATCCCTCCACGAGCAGCTCGATGCGCCCGCCCGGCTGCGTGTACTTCGCCGCATTGCTCAAGAGGTTGGAGACCACCTGCGCCAGCCGCACCGGGTCGCCGTGGACGTGTAGGGCTTCCCGGGGCACGGACACCGAGAGGTGATGCTCGCGCGCCTCGATGATCGGCGCGGCTGCCTCGAGGGCGCTGCTCAGGATCGGCGCCAGCTCCGTCAGCTCCCGCTTCAGCGAGACCTTGCCCCGGGTGATCCGGGACACGTCCAGCAGGTCGTCGAGCATGCGCGCCATGTGCGCGGCCTGGCGCGCCGCGGTGTCGCGCGCCCGCCACAGCGCCGCGCTGCTCGGCCGCAGACGCTCCATGAGCTGGAGCGCCGTCGCCACGGCCGCCAGGGGATTGCGCAGCTCGTGAGCGAGCATCGCCAGGAACTCATCCTTACGCCGGTCGGCATCGCGCAGCGCCCGCTCGCTCGTGCGCAGCTCCGCGGCTTGCGCCGCCAATTCGTTGTTGGCGGTTTCCAGCTCCGCCGTCTGCGCCTCCAGCTCCAGGTTGGCCGTCTCCAGCGCCTCGTTCGCCGCTCCCAGCGCCTCCTGCATCTGCCGACGCTCCGTGATGTCCAGGAAGGTGCCCAGGAGCTGGCGGACGGATCCGTCATCGTCGCGCGAGAACACCGTGTCGCGCGAGAAGAACCACCGCCACTGGCCGTCGGCACGCCGGAACCGGTACTCGATCTCCAGCACTTCGCCATCGGCGGCGCCCGAGACGGCTCGCAGGTGTGCGGTCACCAGGGCCTGGTCGTCCGGGTGAAAGAGGGCGAAGAACCCCGGGGCGCTCATCCGGCTCAGGTCGTCAAGCGTGTAGCCGGTCAGCGTGGCGTATTGCGGGTTGGTGAAGGTGTTGGCGCCCGTCTTCAGGTCATGGATATAGAGGCCGTTGAGTGAGGATGCGAGCACCCGATTCGCGAAGGCCTCGCTCTCGCGCAGCGCCTGCTCCGTCTTGCGGTGGTGGGCGCTCTCGATGATCTCCCACCGGCCGGCGCGCCGGATCAGCGCGAACTCGTGGTTGGCCACCACGTCGGCGATCTCCATCGCGCCGCACTTCGCCAGCGAGTAGGTGCAGATCGCCAGCATGCGGTAGCTGCCGATCACGTTGTTGACCGCCTCCTCGTAGCGGGTGAAGTCGGCCCAATCGGCCGCCTCCAGCCAGAAGGTGTTCCCGGTGAGGCGCAGACCCTCGTGGCCGCGGGCGCGGGCGGCCGCCAGCTTGTCCACCCAGCCCTGGAGCACCTCATCCGAGGAGAACCGACCCGAGCGCACGTACCACTCGCTGTAATCCAGGATCTCGATCTGGCCTTCGGCGATGCGGCGCTCCAGGTCCGGGACCGCCAGGGCGAGCGCCGCCTTCGCTCCTTCCACGCGGAGCGGCTCGGAGGTGATCCACATGCAAAACTCGTTTGCCGCCAGGCCCTCCCGAAAGTAGGGCACGAGTATCTCGAGCAGATCCCGAGGGTCCTCATAGAACTGGCAGAAGTGCGTGCCCCAGGGGATCCGCCCCACCACGTCGATCCCGGAGCGCCTCAGGGAGTCGCCATCGGGAGGGGCCGCTGCCGCGTGCGCCGGCGAGCGCACATCGGCCTCGGCGGGAGCGGCGGCGCACTGTGCCGCCGGATTGGAAGATGAGGGTGCTCGCATTCTCCTCCTCAGCGTTCTGACCGTGCCTCTCTGCCACGGCATGGAGTATATCACAGAATGATGCCTGCCGCAACGCCGCGGGAGCGGCCGTCCCACGAGCGGGTGGTTTCCGGTTGGCGCGCGGTTCCCCGCGGCGTGCCGAATCCGGTGAGGCACGCGGATGCGCCCGGGGCCGGCGCTGGAGGGATCTTCGAGACGGTGGGGGCTGCGTCAACGATGAGGGGCGCGGCGGCATCGACGCCGCGGCTGAGCCGGTGGACATGAAGTGCCTGGTGCTGAACCTGGTATCGGTCAGCAGGCGCCCGAACTGCGCGATGATGTTGGGCAAGCAGGACTGGTCAATCGTCCCCGGGCATGCCCGCAGCCGGGTTGCCCGGCACCGCCGATACCACGGGGCGAATGCCACGGGGTGCTATTGACGATTCCCGCCGCCTGTGCCATACTATCTCCAGCGCCGCTGGACGATAGCGCGGAAGACAGGAGGGCGACGCTCATGATCACGCGGGAAGAAGCGATACGGCGTCTCGATGGGGTCGCGAGGGAGATAGCTGCTCTCAGGGGGGCTCTTGTGGAGGGTTGGCAGGACGAGTCGGCCCGAGACGCCACCCGGGCGTTTCTCGAGAAATGCGGAGGATGGGAGGATACCCGGACCCCGGACGAGATCGTTGCCGACATCTACGGCGCGCGCACGGCGTCGGATAGAGGCGCCGACGCGTTTAGCGAGAGGTGAGATGAGCAGCACGCTGCGGTACCTTCTGGACACGGATATCTGCATCTACCTGCTCAACGGCAATTCCCGGATCAAGGAGTGGGTCGCCGCCGTTGGGGTAGACACGCTATCAGTGGCGATTCCATCGGTGGCGGAGCTGTATTTCGGCGCCTACAACTCAGCGCGTGTCGGGGCAAACCTGGTCCGTGTGCGTGCATTCCTCACCCCTCCTGCACCGGCGGTGCTACCCATTGATGAAGCCTCGGCACAGCAGTTCGGGCGTTTCAAGGCCACTTTGCGGCGCGCTGGCACGCCGATTGGTGACCTCGACATCCTCATCGCAGCGGTAGCGGCGGCGCATGGCCTGACGGTGGTGACCAACAACACGGGGCACTTCGAGCGCGTCCCCGGCATCTCCGTGGAGAACTGGCTGACTTCACCTTCGCCAGGCCCGCAGCCCGCGTAATGGGCAGCGGGATGGAGCACTCTCGCGCCAGTTCCGCCGTATAGGACAGGCTCGCTTCGATGTCCTCCGGCCGCAGCGACGGGTAGCTGCTGAGGATCTCATCCCTTGGCACTCCGGCAGCCAGGTTGTCCGGTACCACCGATACCATGACGCGGGTCCCACGGATGCAGGCCCGGCCGTGGCACACCTGCGGGTCCACGCCAACATCCCCCAGCCAGTCTGCCTTAGCAAGCCCCACGGATGAGGGAGTTGCTACAGGACGAGTTGGCGGTATCTGTCGTCCAGATACGAGTCGATGCCGCAGTGGCAGCCACGTGACTTGAGATCCAGGAGGGCGTGAATGTCTGCATCATCGAGTACGAGGACGCATCCGCGCCCGTTCGTGAGTGCGTCTCGGCAGCGCCGCAACATCGTTGCGCGGTCAGCGACGTGCCGGCATACGACCACGCCGAACTCGCCACGCCTGGGGCTGAACCTACCGGTCAACTGGTCTAACTCGGGGTTCGCGAGATCGGTTGACTTGTTCTTGCACTCGAAGAAGACGTAGGGGCACCGAACGCCGTGGAGGAAGTGTAGATCGTAGAAGAAGCCACTGGTCGCCTTGTGGTTGAACACGATGTCGATCCGCTTCCTGCCCTCGTCGATCCTCTGCTCCGCCACGGGATTCTGTAACTGGGGGTGGAAGATGCTCTCCAATGCCCTCACGATGAACTCGTGGTATCTGGCGGCCGCGGCAGATCCCGATGGAATCGTCGAAAGCTCCGCGTCCAACGCAGACCAATCGAACTCACGCGGTTCCGGATTGGTCGGGTCGGAGGGAATCGGTGCCGGATCTGGCTCGGAGGCAAGATCGTCTTGGCGGCGGAGGTTCCAGTTGATCAGTACGGACTCCCAGCAGTGTCTTCTCCAGATCTCCACGCCTTGGCCCACGCCCACTATTGCGGCTTCCTGGCCCGGAAGGATCTCGGCGAACTGGCGTAGATCTGGGGGGATGACGAATCTCCCCGAAGGAGGGCCGGGGCTGCACAGGGCGGCAGCGGCACTGTAGAACCGCTGGAAGATGATGCTCTTGGAACCAAAGCGCACCACGAGGGGATCCCATCGCCCGCGCGACATGGCCAGGAGGCAGCCACCGATGCCCTTGGTGAGGATGAACGGCGAGCCGAGGTGCGCCTGGAAACGACGGGGCATAACGACCCGCCCGCTCGAGTCCATGGTGTACGTGAACTTACCCCAGAATGGTGCGTCTTCGTTCTGTGCGTCTTCCAACGATGCCCCCTCCCATCGGATATCCTTAAGCGATGCTGTCCCTGGGGGGTGTGCTCTCCCTCCAACCGTGCCGCTACCGTGTGTCTGGCGAAACGTTCGCCGTCTCCGTCTGTGCCTTGGCCAGGAAGCCCTCCACACTCATCTCTGGCTGTCGCTACGCCGCCGCCTGATTCAGGGGTGCCGGAGATCAGGCACGGGAGGGAGAGGCGGGCCTCTTCGGATCAGCACGCTGCCCACCTTGTACTGAACCTTCGCCCCCGCCTCAGCGATGTCCTGCTCTACGCGCGCCAGCGAAGACACGGGCTAGGTTGACGAGGGATACCCACTGCTCCATGGGCCAGTCTGGGTCGATGCTCGCGCCGAAGTAGATGTAGGTCACCCCCGCGTCACCACTGGCCATGAGGTTTCACCAAAAGGTGTGAGCCAATTGCAGAAGTCGGCAGCGCCGGGCTGACAATGCCACGGCGCCGGCCGTTTCACCGAAACGCGGGCATCCAGAAGGCGTCTGATGCTCCTTGCGTTCGTTCTGGCGCACGG
>JACQGM010000203.1 GCA_016199585.1 Armatimonadota bacterium | reverse complement strand
GGCTGTCCGTGCGCCAGAACGAACGCAAGGAGCATCAGACGCCTTCTGGATGCCCGCGTTTCGGTGAAACGGCCGGCGCCGTGGCATTGTCAGCCCGGCGCTGCCGACTTCTGCAATTGGCTCCACGCTTTGAAGGACCGCGGTGGCACCGGGAGCATGGAGCCTGGGAAATCAGGCATCGCTCCTGCCGGATATGCACGGTCGAAGAGCAGCTTCACGGCCGCCTCCCGCATCGCCTGCGCCAGACGCCCCCGCGGAGCAAAGGTGTGCCGGACACTCTCCTCGCGCCTGGATGCCGCCGGACTGCATGTTCCCGTGCCCAGCCGGTCCCACTCCTGTCTCACGGCATCCAGCCACGTGTCGTTCGTGATCGGGAACGACCCCTCGATGGCTGCCCGAGCTTGCTCCGCCGACTCCACGGTTCTGTCGGCCAGTTCCTTTGTCCACTCACAACGGTCCCGCTGTTGAGAGGCAGGAGACCATCTACGTGGTGGAGATGGCAGGACGACCTCCCCTTGCCCCTCCCGATTCAGCGCCCACAACCTGGCAACAAGCCACCCCGGTACCACGTAGCGACACTGCATGCGCACGGCGAGTTCACGCCGGAAACGCTTCTTGTCTCTTGCCAGAGTAGACACGATCCTATCACCGTCCGCCGTGAGGACATACTGCCCGTGTGCAGACTCGGCCAGCCAACCGAATGCCTGCAGTACTGACAATGCACCCCGAATCGCCGTCGTGGTCGGGTTCTCAACAAGTAGCAGACCTCGCAGTCGCTGGCGAAGCCCATCCTCTTGTGACTTCAGCTTCGATTCAGAGACGCTCCGTTCTGCTCTGGCGAACTGCAGCACCTCAGCATAGAGATCCGGACTGCCCAGCGCAGAGCAGTCGCGGCTCCTCGGCTGATCCCAGAGGACAGTCTTCGCTTTGGAATCCGCTTGGTCCTGGGCCTTCATCCCGCACCGGTCATACACGCTTCCGACACCCCCAAACTGCGGGCGCCATGTTGCGGCTATAGGTGCATTATAGCATGCACGCCGGTTTGTGGCAAACGCTCGGTGGTGCCTACGGTGTTTCAGTAGAGCGGTCTGGGCAGCGAGACCACACTACGAACGCGAGGCCTCCGCCAACGTACACCGGCACAGCCACAGGCGATCCCGTAGACAGGCTCCCATACGTACGCCGTGCTGCGCGGACGTCCTGGTCTGCTGTCCTGCGTCAGTCCACCCCCTCAACACCGCTCCCCCCACCCCAGCTTCTGGCGCAGCTTGCGGTAGAAGCGCGTCTTGCCGAGCTGGATCAGCCGCGCGCGGTGCGGAGCGGCGCTGACGACCACGGCCTCCTCCGGCGCCAACCGGACCGCCATCTGGCCGTCGAAGGTCGCCACCGCCTCGGAGTCGGAGGCGTTCTCCACCGTCACCCGCACCTGCGAGGCGGCGGAGAGGACCAGCGGGCGCACGTTCAGCCCGTGCGAGCAGATGGGCGTCAGCAGGAACACGTCCAGGTCGGGGTGGACAAGGGGCCCGCCCGCGGCGAGGGAGTAGGCGGTGGAGCCGGTCGGGGTGGAGAGGATCACGCCGTCGGCGGCGTAGGCGGCGACGAAGTCGCCATCCACGTAGGCGCGCAGGTGCAGGAGGCGGGAGAGCGCCCCCCGGGCGATCACGGCGTCGTTCAGGGCCGCGAAGATCCGGTCGCCGCCCGCGGGGCCTTGCACCGCCGCCTGGAGCATCACCCGCTCGACGACGCGGTAGTCCCCGGCGAGGAGGCGCTCCACGCCGTCGCGCGCCTCATCCGGCTCGCACTCGGCGAGGAACCCGAATCCCCCCAGGTGGACGCTCAGCATCGGTTGGCCGTGGGGCGCGGCGATGCGGCTGGTGGCGAGGAGCGTGCCGTCGCCGCCGAGCACGACGAGGGCATCGCCGAAGAGACGGGACGGGGGCGAGGCGCCCCCGGTGCGCCACTGCTGGTCGGCGCCCGACTCCCGGGCCAGGGCGATCACCCGGGAGGGAACGCCCCGGCCATCGAGCCAGGCGTGGAGCGCCTCGCCCAGGCGCACCGCATTCGCCTTCTGCTCGTTGACGACGATGCCCAACGTCCGCGCCGGCGCGGAGGGGGGCGCAGCGCAGCTCATGGTTTTCCCAGGCGCTCCAGGTTCTGGCGCGCGTCGGCGTGGCCGGGATCCACTTCCAGGGCGCGGCGGTACATCTGCTCGGCGCGGCTCGTCTGCCCCTTCTCCTGGTACATCACGCCCAGGTTGTTCAACGCTGGCGCGTAGCGGGGGTTCACCTGGAGCGCGCGGTTGAACGCGGCGATCGCTTCGTCCACCTTCCCCCGCCGGTAGAGGATCATGCCCAGGGCGTTGTGCGCCTCCACGCTCTGCGGGCTGATGGTGGTCACCTCGCGGTAGAGCTTCTCCGCCCGCTCCGTGTCGCCGGCATTGAGGTAGTGGTGAGCCAGGGCCAGGCGGGCCCCGGCGTTGCCCGGATCCAGCTCGATGACTCTCCGCCAGGCCGCCAGAGCCTCCTCGCTCTTCCCCATCACCGTGTAGACGGCGCCGAGGTTGGCGTGGGCGGTGGCGAACTTCGGGTCGGCCTCGGCGGCCTGGGTGAAGGCATCCACGGCCTCCTGGTGGCGGTTCGTCTTGTGGTAGACGCATCCCAGGTTATTCAGCGTGCTGGCGTCGCGGGGCCGGATGGCGAGCGCCTTCTCGTAGGCGGCGACCGCCGGCTCGTAGGCGCCCGTCTTGTAGTAGATCAGACCGAGGCGGTAGTGCGGGTCGAACTCGTCGGGGCTGATGCGCGCCGCCGCCGCGTACTCCGCCGTGGCCTCGGCAAGCAGGTTGCTCTCCGAGTACAGGTCCGCGAGGGCCATGTGGACGGTGTAGTCGTCGGGCCGCAGGGCGGCCGCCTTTCTCAGGGCATCAATCGCCTTCTCCCGAGCGGCGGCGGCGCCGCTGGCGGCGGCCACTTCGCGGTGGGCCAGCGCCATATTCAGCCAGTAGATGTCCTTGCCGGGAGTGATCTTCGCCGCCGCGCCGTACTCCTCGGCGGCCTGGTTGTAGAGCCGGATGCCCTCCTGCAGCGCGCGCTCAGCGCGCTCGGCGTCGCCCTCCGCCGCGTACTTCGGGCGCATCGTGAAGTACGACTGAGCCACGCGCGAGTAGACCAGCCCCAGGTTGTTGTGCGCGTCGGCGCTGTTCGGATCCAGGGCCAGCGCCTTCTTGTACTCCTTGATGGCGGGCTGCAGCGATCCTTGAGCCAGGTAGGCGTTCGCCAGGTTGTAGTGGGCGTCGAAGTCGTCGCTACCGATAGCCAGCACCTCGCTGTAGGTGGCGACGGCCTTATCGAACTCCTTCAACTCCACGTAGGCGTTGCCGAGGTTGTTCCAGGCGGCGGCGGCGCGCGGGTTCTGCTTCACGGCCTTGTCGAGCCAGGTGACGGCGTCGCGGGGCCTCCCGGCGCGCAGGTGGAGGTAGCCGATCCAGCTCATGGCGGTGGCATCGGTGGGATCGGTGGCCACCGCCTGCTGGAATTGCTCGATGGCGGCATCCAGATTGCCCTGGCGGGCGGCATCCACGCCGGCCTGGAAGGGATCCGGCGCGGCCGCGGCGGCGCTCAGCGACATGAGAAGAACAAGGGGCACAATCCAGGCGATTCTCACAACGGCACCTCGCTATCCGGTATGGGTCATTGGATCCAGACATTCAGACGGGCCAATCGCGGCCATTATACCAAATGCCCCGTTCGCTGGCAAGCAACTGGACTCGCCCCGGCCGGCGTGCTATAATGCGCACGAAGGCAGGGGGATGGGGCGCAACTCGGTACCTCCGACCGATCGGTCGGCTCCGACCGATCCATCCGATCGGACCCCCATCAGCGCCGCGCCGTGCCCGAAGCATGAGGCCATGAAGGACTATTACCAGATCGCCCTGGACGTCGAGGGGAAGCCGTGCCTGGTGGTCGGCGGTGGCGAGGAGGCCGTGGAGAAGACGGAGCGCCTCCTGGAGGCCGGGGCCGCGGTCACGGTGGTCAGCCCCGAGGTGGCGCCGCAACTGGCAGCCCGGGAGCAGGAGGGCCGGATCGCGGTGCGCCGCCGCCCCTTCCGCCCCGAGGACGTGGAGGGGGTGTTCCTGGTGCAGAACTGCGTGAAGGGCGACCCCGATCTGTCGGCCGGCCTCTACGCTCTTTCGCGGGAGCGGCGCTTCCTCGTCGGCGCCTGGGACCAGCCGCAGTTCTCGACCTACACGATGCCGGCCCTGGTGCGGCGGGGCCGCCTCCGCCTGGCGATCAGCACCGGCGCCGCCAGCCCCGGCCTGTCCGGCATCCTCCGGCGCGACCTCGAGCGCCTCTTCGATGATGAGTTCGTCAGCTATCTGGACTGGCTGGCCGAGCGCCGTCGGGAGATCGAGGCGGCCGAGCCGGATCGCGGGCGCCGGGCGGCCCGGAACCGCGAGAACACCCGCGGCTTCCGCCTGGAGGGGGAGATCACCTACCCGGAAACCTACGTACGGAAGCAGAGGAGTGGTGGGTAAGGCGTAATCCGTGATCCGTAACCTGTAATCAGGAGCTCGGCAGCCCTATGCACAACAGGTTACGGATTACGCATTACGGATTACGCATTACGGATCACACATTACGCATTACGCATGGAACTCCAATACGCCCGGATCGCCCGCCGGCCCGTGCTGGTGCCGGAGCGTCCGGTCTATCTGCTATATGGACGGGAGCAGGTGCTCCTGGAGGAGGCGCTGGGGAAGCTGCTGGCCGGCGTGCGCCAGGACGCCGGGGCCGACCCGGACGTGCAGACGCTGTACGGGAGCGCCGCCACCTGCGAGGTGATCGCCTCGGAGCTGGCCAACCTGTCGCTGTTGGGCGGGGGGAAGGTGGTGGTGGTGCGCGAGGCGCAGCGGATGCGCGCCCCGGAGCAGACGCGCCTGGCCGCGCTGGTGCCGCGCCTGGCGATGGGTGCGCTGCTGGTGCTGATGGCGGGCGAGCCGACCTACGATTCGCGCACGAAGCGGCGCCGCGTGCTGGGCGAGAAGCTGGAGACGGCCGTGCGCGAGGCGGGGGTGACGGTGGCCGCGCCCGCCTTCAGCGAGCGCGACGCCGAGCGCTGGCTCCTGGCCGAGGCGAAGGAAGCCGGAATCGATCTGGAGACCGAGGCGGCCGGACACATGGTGCTCCTCGCCGGCGCCGATCTCGTCCGCCTGCGCAACGAGCTGGCCAAGGTGGTCGCCTACATCGGCGGCACCGGGCGAGCGACGGTGGCGGATATCGAGCTGGTGGTGAGCCGCTCGCCGGAAGCGACCGTCTTCGAGCTGATTGACGCCATCGGCGACCGCCGGCCCGACCGGGCGCTCTCGGCGTTGAAGATCCTGCTGGATGGCGGGGAGCCGGAGCAGCGCATCCTGGCCCTGATCGCGCGCCAGGTGCGCCTCATCTGGCAGGCGAAGTGGCTGGCGGAGCAGGGCTACCTGAAGCGCGGGGGCGCGCAGGTGCCGCTCGAGGTGGTGCGCGACCTCCTGCCGCGCGAGCGCGCCACGAGCATCATGAGCCAGATCCACCAGAGCTTCCTGCGCGAGAAGCTGCTGCGCCAGGCGGCGGCGTTCTCCTGGCCCGCGGTGCGACAGGGCCTGGAGCGCGTGCTGGCGGCAGACCTGGCGATGAAGGGCATCGAAGGGGAGGTGGACGACCCCCGGCTCATCCTGGAGGTGCTGGTGCTGGAGCTGGCCAATTGATGCGCACGATGACAATAATGCGCATTATTGTCATCGTGCGTAAATTATCGCTGCTGGTTCACCAGCTTCATCAGCCGCGACTTGCGCCGTGCCGCCGCGTTCTTATGGATGATCCCCTTCTGCGCCAGCTTATCAATCGTGCTCTCCGTCTCGCGAAGGAGCGCATCGTCCAGGGTGGCGCTCGCCACCGCCGTGCGCGTCTTCCGGATCATCGTCTTCATGCGCGACTTGTAGGACTGGTTCCGCGTGTGCCGCTGACGCGACCGCTCCACGTCCTTCTTCACCGACTTGATATTGGGCATACGCTCGTTTCTATCCCCGCCCGGCTACGGTCCCGGGCGCGACGTGGGCAGTTGCCTGCCTCAACAACCATGTACTTGGTGATTATAGCATGAATGGACCGGGAATGCAACCTCAGCCTGAGGACGAGCGCGCGGACTCGCGGCGCACGGTCGCCCGCGCCTCGATCATCATGTTCGCGGCCATCACCCTCGGTCGCCTGCTCGGCTTCGCGCGCGATGCCACCATCTCGCACCTCTTCGGGCAGTCCGGCACCACCGACCTCTTCAACATGGCGTTTGTCGTGCCGGATCTCCTCTACTTCCTGCTGGCGGGCGGGGCGCTGACGGCGGCATTCATCCCGGTCTTCACCGACTACCTGACGCAGGGCAACCACCCTGATGCCTGGCGGGTGTTCAGCACCATCGGCACCTTCCTGACGCTGGTGGTGGGGGCGCTGGTGCTCCTGGGCGAGGTCTTCGCGGTGCCCCTGGTGCGCCTGCTCCTCTCGGACCCGAAGTTCACCCCGGCGGACGTGGCGGAGTGCGCGCGCCTGATGCGGATCGTGCTCCCGGCGCAGGTGTGCTTCCTGTTGGGCGGGCTGATGATGGGGGCGCTGCAGTCGCAGCAGCGATTCCTTGTGCCCGCGCTCGGCCCGCTCATCTACAACGCGGCGATCATCGCCGGCGGCGTCTTCCTCGCGCCGGCGCTCGGCATCGCCGGGTTCTCGTGGGGCGCGTTGGCGGGCGCCGTGGCGGGCAACGTGCTCCTGCAGTACGCCGTGCTGCGCCGGATGGGCCTCGCCTACCGCCCGGCGCTCCATCTCCGCCACCCCGGGGTGCGCCGCGTGGCGGGGATGATGGGGGCCGTGACGCTCAGCCTGGCGCTGCCGCAGATCCTCGTGGAGCTGAACCGCGTCTTCGCGCGGGGCCTGGCGGAGGGGGTCATCTCGGCGCTGGTGAACACGAACCGGCTGATGCAGGCGCCGCTGGCGATGTTCGGGCAGGCGCTGGCCGTGGCGCTCCTGCCCACCCTCGCCGTACACGCCTCACGCCGCGATACGGCGGAGTTCCGTGAGACACTGAACCGCGCGCTGCGGGCGATCCTCTTCGCGACGGTGCCCGTCTCGGCGCTGATGATCGCCCTGAGCGAGCCGCTGGTGCGCCTGGTGTTCGAGCACGGGCGGTTCACCGCATCGGATACGGCGGTGGCCGCGCCGATCCTGGCGGTCTACGCCACGGCGGTGGCCGCATGGTCGGTGCAGGCGGTGGTGGCGCGCGCCTGCTTCGCTCTGGGGGACAACCGCACGCCGGTCCTCGCCGGGCTGGCGGTGTTCGGGATCTTCGTCCTCCTCAACCTGGCTTTCGTGGCCCCGTTCGGTGGCCCCGGTCTGGCCGCGGCCACCTCCCTCTCCGGCCTGGCGATCGCCCTGGCGATGACGGAGGTGCTCCGCCGTCACCTGGGCGGCATCGGCGGGCGAGAGTTGGTGGTCTCGGTGGGGAAGCTGCTCCTCGCCTCGGTGCCGATGGCGCTGGCGGCGTGGGCGGCGGCGGGCGCCGCGGGGTCGGCGCCGGGCATCGGCGGCGGCGCCCTACCGCCGGTGGCGGTGGGGTTCCTCCAGTGCGTTGTCGGCTCGGCCGCCGGGGGAGTGGTGTTCGTCGGGATGGCGCTGCTGCTGCGCCTCCCGGAGGCGGGCGCGGCGTGGGCGCGGCTGCGGAAGCGGGTGGTGGAAAGGCATTAGTTGCGTCGGCGCAAGGGCTGGTTGGCCGCAGGAGTGCCCCGCGCAAGATCCCGATCAGCCGGTAGCAGCCAGTGTTTGACGCCGGCCGCGTGCAGTGGTAGAATCCCGCTGTGAGGGCCGGACGCCTGTCCGGC
>JACQGM010000194.1 GCA_016199585.1 Armatimonadota bacterium | reverse complement strand
CTCACCCCACCTCCAGCCGGTTCGGCACCGGCGCTCCGAGGCAGACGGCCCGCACCCCCACTTCGGACCAAGTGCCAGCGCTCTCGCAGGGCAGAGGTCCGGGCGGACGCAGGCCCTCCCCTGCCCCCCGGGGCGCACCGTGCGGGAGTAATGAAATGGCCCCGGCCGTGCGCCCCCGGCGATCCGCTCTCCCGACCGCCATTTGACGTCCCTCCCCCGGCCATTGTAGAATGTGCTGAGAAGGAGAGGGTCACTGGCGTTGCTCCTTGAGTGGGTCTTCCTGGACGCGCACGGCACGCTCATCTACCTGGACCGCGTCTTCGAGCGCGTGCAGGCCCGGCTGCGAGAGCTGGGGCCGGATCTCCCGCTGGCGGACGTGACGCACGCGACGCGCCGGGAGTTCGCCCACTACACCGCGAACAGCCACCTCGCCCGCGACGATACCTCGCTGGAACGGCTCCGCGCCGAGTGCGGCGCCGTCCTCCTGGAGGGATTCCACGAGCGCGGGCGCGTCCTGACGCTCACCCCCCGGCAGGCGATCGGGGCGCTGCTCGACTCCCTCGACTTCCGCCTCTACCCGGATGCGCTCCCGGCGCTGGACGCACTGCGGAACGCGGGCCTGCGCCCGGGGGTCATTAGCAACTGGGACTGCACGCTGCCGGGCATTCTGCGGCGCCTGGGGCTGGAGGAGCGCCTGGGGGTGGTGGCCGTCTCCTCGTTGGCGGGGCACGCCAAGCCGGATCCCGCCCTCTTCCGCGAGGCGCTGCGCCGGGCGGGCGCGCCCCCGGAGGCGGCGCTGCACGTGGGCGACTCCTACGAGCACGACGTGCTCGGCGCCCGGGCAGCGGGGGTGCAGGCCGCGCTCCTCGACCGGAGCGGCGGCCCGGCGCCGGCCGCCGATCTCACCGTCATCTCCAGCCTCGCAGAGCTGGTGCGCCTGGCCGGCGCGCGCCGCGGCCACCGATAGGAAGAGGGATGCTGAACGACCTGCGGGAGTTGGTGCGTTACCGCGAGCTCCTCATCACCCTGGTGGCGCGCGACCTGAAGGCGCGCTACAAGCGCTCCGTGCTCGGCTTCTTCTGGTCGCTCCTCAACCCCCTGGTGCAGATCGCCACGCTCACCGTCGTCTTCAAGATGATCATGCGCTACGGCCCCGCCAACTTCGGGCCGTTCCTCTTCGTGGCGTTCCTGCCCTGGACATTCTTCCAGCTCGCGGTGATGGACGCCAGCACGGCCGTGCCCTCGAACGTGCGGATCCTGAAGCGCGTCTACTTCCCCCGTGAGGTACTGCCGTTGGCGAACATCGGCGCCAACCTCATCCACTTCCTCATGGCGATGGTCGTCCTCTTCGCCTACCTCGCCTTCTGGGTGGGAGTGAGCTTCTCCTGGCAGCAGCTCCTCTTCCTGCCGCTCATCGTGCTCTTGCAGACGCTCCTGGTCACCGGTCTCGGCCTCGCCGTCTCCTGCGCCAGCGTCTACTACCGGGACGTCCACTACCTGGTGACCGTGGGGCTGAGTCTGCTCTACTGGGCGTCGTGCATCTTCTACCCGCTCTATTCCTACGACCAGGGGGGCACGGTGGTGAAGGGCCTCTCCGACTCGCCCTTCTGGTTCGTCGCCTGGATCAACCCCCTGGTGCCCCTGGTCACGCTCTACCGCCAAGCGATCCTGACCAACGCCGCGGTGCCGGACGGGGGCATGGGTGTGGAGGGACAGCTCCTCGCGCGCCTCGCCGTCTTCGCCGTGGCGATGCTCGTCGGGGGCTACGCGCTCTTCAACTGGCGGAAATGGGAGTTCCCGGAGCTGACATGATCCCGAGCATCGAAGTCGCGGACCTGTGGAAGCGGTTCCGGCTGTATCACGAGAATTACGGCACGCTGAAGTCGGCGCTGCTCCAGCTCTGGCGCAACCGCTCGGAGGACCTCTGGGTGCTGCAGGGCATCTCCTTCCAGGTGTTCCCGGGAGAGACGGTGGCGGTCATCGGGCCCAACGGCACCGGGAAGAGCACGCTGCTGGGGCTCCTCGGGAGAGTGCTGCGGCCCACGCGCGGGACCGCGGTCGCGCGCGGGCGCGTCTCCACGCTCCTGGACCTGGGCGCCGGCTTCCACCCCGATCTGACCGGCACCGAGAACCTCTACCTGAACGGGTGCATCCTCGGCATGAGCCGGCGCGAGGTGGACCGGAAGCGGGAGAGCATCATCGCTTTCGCCGAGCTGGAGAAGTTCATTGACGTGCCGCTGCGCAACTACTCCTCCGGAATGGCGATGCGCCTCGGGTTCGGCATCGCCATCCACTACGAGCCGCAGGTGATGCTGGTGGATGAGGTGCTGACCGTCGGCGACGACCACTTCCAGGCGAAGTGTTACCGTCAGATCGAGGCGCTGCAGCGCGGCGGCTGCGCCATCCTCTTCGTCTCCCACGACATGGCCGTGGTCCGCCGCGTCGCCACCCGGGTGATCTGGCTGCGCGACGGGCGGATCGCCGGCGACGGCCACCCCGACCAGGTCGTGGACGCCTACCTGGGCGCGGTGGCGGCCGTCGGTGGAGGAGGTTGACGAGCAGACGAAGGGGCGGCAGCAACCCGGCTTCCGCCATCCGCCCATCCCCTTGACAGGCAGGCACCCCCGTGCTACAATGGCGCCTAACCGGATAGTCAGGTGGTTTCGACACCAGGTTGACGCTGGGCGCCCGCTGCCTTGCCGGTGTGACATGTGCCTCGCTGCGGCGTCCAGCACGAAGAGCCCTTGGGGAGGTTCCGTGATGAGATTGCACGTGGGTTGGCACGCCGTTGTGCCCGCGGCTGCCACGCTTCTTACGGCATTCGCGGTCCCTGCGGGAGCGGGGCAGGCACACGAGGACCGGTCGCCGTTTGAGCAGGCGCTGGATGCCGGGAAGCGGATGTGCGCTCCGCCGCGCCGGTCGGGCTCCCCCGACTTCCCGGCGGCCCGGGAGGCGTTCCGGCGGGCGCTCGCGCTCGCCGGAACGGAGAGCGAGAAGGCGGAGGCGATCCTGGGGTTCGGCCGCGCTTCCGTGGCGGACGTGGATGCGAGCGACGACCCGGCAGCCCGGGCTGCCCTGCGGGATGACTATGCGCGGATCCTGGCACTGCCGACGCTCGCCCCCGAACAGCGGGCGGAAGCCCTCCTCGGCACGGCCGAGACCTACCTGGGCGACAGGGCCTACAGAGCGGCGCGCGATGCCTGCGCCCGGGCGCGGGAGGCATCCACCGAGGCCGTTCAGGCGGCTCGGGCTCAGATGCTCCTCGCCCGATGCTCCCTGCAGGAGCGGAATATCCCCGCCGCGCGCACCACGCTGGAGCAGCTCCTCGAAGGGGAGGTCCATGAGCCGCAGTTGAGATGGGAGGCGGAAGCCCTCCTGGGCGGCCTCGCCCTTCTTCCCCGGATCCGCGCGGATCACCCCCGCCTCTTCCTCAACGCCGACACCTGGCCGGCGGTGAGAAACCGGGCGCTGACCGTCGAGAGGGATCTCTTCGACCGGATGAAGGCGCGGGTGGATGCCATCGCCGTGGAGGATATTCGATCCGACAACTACGGGATGCAGGCGATGGAGGCGGCGTTCGTCTACCGCGCCACCGGCGACCAGGCGGCGCTGGAGAAGGCCCGGCGGATGCTGCCGGTCACCGTTGAAGGGCTCCTCCAGGCCCGAAAGCCGCCCAGCGGCGAGTACTCCTTCAGCAGCCTGGCATGGGCAGCGGCCCTGGATTGGGTCTGGAATGATCTCCCCGTTCCGGAGCGCCGATCCCTGGCTGCCGCTATGACCCGATACGCGTGGTTCCGGGTCTCGGAGGCGAAGGCCCTCGGGCAGCTCGCCGTGTGGCCGCACTACTACGTACACAGCATGTTCTGGTTCGTCGGCGTCGCCTTGCTCGACGCGGACGCCGACGACGCGCAGTATGCCCGAGCCGTGTCGCTCCTTGGCATCGGCAGGAAGCAGTTCCAGGACCGGTTCGCCTCGCTGATCGATGCCGCGGGCGAGGACGGCGTCTGGCAGACCAACCCCGACTACGACCTGGCCGAGGTCCCCAACCCGGTCTTCGCCTTCCTCAATACCTGGCGGCCAGCCACGGGATCGGAGATGCCGCGCGACTGGGCGCTGGTCGGCGTTTCTCCGCACTACGCGCTGCGGACCACCGTGGGCATGGGCCGCGGCCACATCAAGTACTTCAACTACGCCGGGCACTCCAACGGGTGTTGGGGGTTCGGCCAGGTCCACTCCGACTGTCTGTACGACTTCCTCGGGCACTACATTCACCTCTTCGGGGCGTCCAACCCGGAGGAAGCGGCCATCGCCAGCTACCTGCGGGGCCGGATGGTCGAGACCGGCGCCGGGCCTTCGGACGGGAGATTCCCCCTGTTCCGCATGTTGGCGACGGACCTGGAGAAGGCGCCACCGCCGGCCCTGCCCCCCGGCCTCCCCGTGGCCCGCTTCCTCGCCAGCGTGGGGATGGTCTTCATGTCCTCCGGCTTCGGCCCTGACGATACCTACGCCCTCTTCTCCCAGGGCGGCGGCATCGTGGGAAGGCGGCACGACTATGACGCCGCCCACTTCTCGATCTACAAGAAGGGATTCCTCGCCCTGGACACGGGAACACGCTTCGCGCTGCCGCACTCGCCCAACTACCGTCACCAGACGGTGGCGCACAACGCCGTTCTGATCCAGATGCCGGGCGAGCGGTTCCCGAACAGCCTCGGCCCGGTCATCTCCAACGCCGGCGGCCAGAACCGTCCCCCGGAAAACGCCGCGCCCCTCGCCTTCGAGACAGATCCCCTCTATGCCTACACGGCGATAGACGCCGCTCCAGTCTACAACCCGGAGAAGTGCGCGCGGATGGTGCGCCAGCTCCTCTACTTGCCGCCGGACCACTTCGTCGTCTTCGACCGGGTGACATCCGCAAAGGCCGAATACGCCAAGACCTGGCTGCTCCACACGGCCAATGAGCCGGTGGTCGCCGGCAAGGAGTTCCGCGCCGACCAGGACCGGGGGCGGATCTTCTGCCGCACGCTCTTGCCGCTGGACGCCGTGCTGGAGAAGATCGGCGGGCCGGGCAAGGAGTTCTGGGCGGACGGACGCAACTGGGCGATCACCGATGCGTTCCAGGAACCGGGCGCCGGCAACTGGTGGAAGCGGTTCGGGCGCGGCAACACCGAGCCGCCCGAGGCGATGGGCCGCTGGCGCGTGGAGGTGAAGCCGGGCGCCGCCCGCACGGAGGACTACTTCCTGCACCTCATCCAGGCCTCGGACCAGACGGTGGAGAAGATGGTCGAGAGCCGGGTGAGCGAGATGGGCAGTCAGGTAGAGCTGACGTTCACCGCCAACGGGCGCACCTACACCGTGGCCCTGAACAAGGCTGGCGAAGTGGGCGGGCACATCCAGATCGCTGAGGCGGGGAAGGTCCTGGTGGACCGTGCCTTGACACAGGAGATCCTGCCGCAGAGTGGCCTCGCCCTGCTGAAGTAAGCGGCCGCCGGAAGCGGTGTAAGGTCGCAAGGGGGGGCGGCCGCGCGATGCGGGCCCTGGCGGGTCGGGCAAGGCCGCCCTCTCCGATCCTCGGGAGAGATCCTCTCTCCCGCAACCGGAAGGTGAGCCAACCATGAAGACACCCATGCGCAGTGCCTCCAGGACGTGGCCCAACGACTACCTGTTGGGGTTCTACGTCGGCAATCACATGGTCAGCGCAACGCCGGCGCTGAAGCACGCCTACGACCAACTCGATGCCAGAGAGATGGTCAAGCAGTTGGCGGACATCGGCGTGGACTACATCGCGATGTACGCCTGCGATGGCCTGACCTGGCACTATGCCACGGAATTGCCTCCGGGCCACCTCAGCCCGTTCCACCGGGGCCGGGACTTCTTCGGGGAGGTGGCGGACGAGTGCGCCAGGCAGGGGCTGGGCTTCGTGGGGGCGTGCGCGGG
Source organism: Armatimonadota bacterium (assembly GCA_016199585.1). Taxonomy (GTDB): domain Bacteria; phylum Armatimonadota; class JAAZEB01; order JAAZEB01; family JAAZEB01; genus JACQGM01. The sequence goes on along the minus strand of JACQGM010000194.1, from coordinate 14,218 downwards.
CGGCGTGCAGGCGCTCCTGCAGACGCATCCCGAATGGTGTCACTACCACCCCACGGTCGCCCCCGGCTCCCACACTGCGTGGTGCATGAACACGGGATTCGGCGACTACTTCAGGCAAGTGATCGAGGAGCTTGCCCGGCGCTACCCCCTGAACGGGATCTTCGTGGATGGCTTGACATTCGGCGATGTGCTCTGCTGCAGAGAGTGCGCCGAGCGGTTCAAGGAGGCGGTCGGGGTCGCGCCGCCCACCGTCAGAGACATGAGCTCGCCACTCTACCGTGTCTTCAGGGCGTGGTCCTATCGGGAGTTGGCGCGGCAGCTCCGGGAGCTCCGGGACGTTGTCGCTTCGGTTCAGCCGGGCGCCACGTTCACTCACAACTGCTTCCTGTTCTACCAGGACGACCTGCACGAGACGGCGGAAGCGGTCAGCTACCCCTACAACGATCCCGGCATCGGCATCCGGAGCAAGAAGCACGGGCTGGACCGCGTTCCGGTGCTCGCTTCGGTCTACCAGGCGATCACCCGGGGCGGCAATCGCTTCCGACTCCTGGCCGATCAGATGGTCAACCCGTACCCGTCGGTCGTTCAGCCGGAAGCGTACGCGGCCGTCACGGCCACGATCCTGGCCCGTGGCGGCGCCGCGGAGCCCGGGTGCTTCCTCGACCACCACGGGCGCTTGAGCACCACCGCAGTGGCGGTGGCCGGCGCCGCGATCGCCCTGGAGAGAGAGCGCCAACCGTGGTCCGCAGAGGGAGAGCCGGTGCGCTTCGCCGGGCTCTACCTCTCGCAGACGACCCACGACTTCTACGCGGGCGGCAACTTCGACGCCCGCTACATGGATGAGTTCCGGGGCGCGCACCTGATGCTGCAGCAGGAACACCTCCCGTGCGACGCGCTCACCCTCCGCGACCTTCCCCGCCTCGCCGAATACCCGGTGGTCTTCCTTCCCAACGCCGTCTGCCTCGGCGATCCGGAGATCGAAGCGTTCCGTGGATACGTCAGCGCCGGCGGAACTCTCGTCAGCTCCTACCGCACCTCCCTCTGCGACGAATGGGGCGACCCGCGCGGCGACTTCGGCCTCGGGGAACTCTTCGGCGTTCACTACACCGGGGAGAAGCTGGAACCGGCCGCCAAGAGACCGCTCCTCCTGGTGCTCCCGGAGGGGGCGTTCGACTGCGAGCCGTGGGAGGACCGAGCGGCCGTGCTCCCGCAGACGGCGCTCCTCTGCACCGTGCGGCCGGGCGCCGAAGCGCTGGCCCGGGTTCACGACTTCTACCGCCGGTCGCCGGAGATCCCGGACCTGTACGGCCCGCACTGCTTCATGAAGGAGGAGCCTGCCGGTCCCGCCATCGTGGTGAACCGTTTCGGTCGGGGGCGGAGCGTCTACGTCGCCGCCAAGGTCTTCTCCGCCTACCTGCACAGCGGCATCGCCGTACTGCGGAGGGCCGTCTGCCGCGACATGATCCGGGAGGAGATCCGGGGGAAGCTCCTGCTGAAGCTGAGGGCGCCGGAAAGCGTGGAGATGATGCCCTGGGCGCAGGCGGACCGGAGCCGCATCCTTGTACACCTGGTCAACCTGCAGTCTGCTCCGGGCCGGATGCCGATATCTGAAGCGGGAACCCCCGATCCGCAGCGCGTCCTCCCGGTACACGGCCTCGAGCTGGAGACGTTGTTCAAGTCGGGCGACATCCGCTCCGCCGTGCTCCAGCCGGCCGGCGAGGTGTTGAGCATGGTAGAGAGAGACGGGCGAGCCGTGATCACGATCCCCCGCCTCCACATCCACGAGATCGTGGAGTTGAACCTGGCGGAGGGCGCCTGTCCGGTCTACCCCAACAGCCACCGCCGCCTGGAGTACCCGCGCCTGGACCTGAGGAAGCGGGTCCAGGAGTGGCTCGCCACCAATCCCTCCGACTACGACCCGAACGCAGAGGGCTACTGCAAGTTCGACCAGTGGCCTTCGCCCGCGCCCGGCAAGTGATCGGGCAGGAGAAAGGGAGCATGAGCATCCTCATCACGTCCGTGATCCTTGGGCTGATTGGCAGCGCGGCCGGGTCCCCGGATCCGAGCAAGCCCGCAGTGGGTGCGGGCCTTCCCAGCGCTCCCGCGGCGACTCCAAAGGACCCTTTCATCCACGTGCCCGATGAGGTCTTCCTGAGCATGCTGAGGAACGATCCCCAGGCGGTCATGGGCAAGATCCCGCAGAGCGTCACCTACCGTTACCACGAAACGATTGCCCGGTTGGACCAGGGCTTCACGTTGTACGGGGACACCTTCTACCGGGAGCGGAAGCCGGCAAAGCGGCGGCCCGCCCTGGTCTTCGTGCACGATGCCGCGGGCTTCCGGCAGCCGGTGTCGGCAGGCGAGCGCCAGTGCGCCTACCTGGCGCTCACCGAGAACCTCTTCTGTGTCTCGCTGTACTACCGCCAGCCCACCGATGCCTACTTCCCGGCCGCCCTGCAGGATCTGAAGTGCTGTCTGCGCTGGCTGCGCTCGATCGCGGACGACTACGCCATCGCTCCCGACCGGCTCATCGCCCTGGGGAGCTCCGCTGGCACGCAGTACACCTGGCTGGCGGCCGCTACCAATGGCTCAAAGGAGTGCGAGGGGAGCGGCGGCTACGACGGCTACTCCAGCGACCTGAACCTGGCCCTCCTCAACGCGGCGATGTGCGATTTCGTCACCGACTTCGGGCGCCAGGGCTTCGGGTCCAAGATCATGGGCGGGACGCTGGAGGAGATGCCGGAGCGCTACCGGGAGGCCTCTCCGCTGCACCGCCTGCGGGCCGGCATGCCACCCGTGCTGATGATCCACGGTGACCAGGATACCTCATGCCCCTTGCGGTCCGCCCGTGCCGCCTACCAGCGCCTGCAGGAGTTGAAGGTGCCGTCGGAGCTGGTAGTTCGTGAGGGGCGCGGGCACGGGACCGGCGGGTTCAACACCGACCTGTGCGAGAATCTGGACACGATGCGGCGCTTCATCCGGCGCTACTTCCCGGAGTAGAACCGCCGGCTGCCGACAGAACCTGAGCCGATAGGATGTGAGAGGGATCCGCAATGAAGACTCAGTCTCGGATTGACGTGCTCGACGATGGAGAGAAAGCGCGCATCAAGCAGACGATGCTGCAGATGCTCCACCAGGTCGGCATCTGGATCGAGTGTCCGGAAGTCGTCGCCATGATGAAGCGGCACGGCTACCGCATGGAAGGGCACCGCCTCAAGCCGACCCCGGATGAGACCACCGCCTTTCTCGACAACTACGCGCGGAACTCAACCCGTAAGCCGCCCGGCCGGCACGCGGAGCGATCTCCCATCAAGACGGTCACCCTCGGTCTGGCGGACGTCGCCATCCTGGATTGGGAGACCCGACGGAAACGGCGGGGCCGGCTGGACGACGCGCGCACCTCCGCCCTCTTCGCCAACGGTCTCGACTATGTGAACAGCCTCTATATCACGGTTCTCCCGGCGGATGTCCCCTCCGATCTGGCGGCCATCGCCTTCATCGTGGAGGCCTCCAAGTACACACGAAAGGCCCCCGGGTTCGGCGGGGGGCAGCAGCTCACGGCGCGGAACCACAAGTACTGGGAGGCGATGGGGTGCGTCCTCGCGGGCGGCCGCGAGGCCTACATGAAGAACCCCGGCATGGGGCTTCAGGGCTTCGACATGTCCAGCCCGATGAAGCTGACCAAGTTCGTGACGGACCGAACCCGTCTCCTCATGCAATACAAGAAGTTGGGCGGGGGCGTGACCACCCTCCCTCTCCAGGGACTCACCGGCATGGTGACGCTGGCCGGCTGCATCGCCCAGTCGCTCGCGGAAACGTTCGGCGGGGGGATGTTCCTGGAGATGGTGGAGAAGGAGATGACCGGCACGGCGCACTACGCCTTCCGCATGAACCCCTCCTTCGTGCCGGCGGACCTGCGCTTCGCGCGGGAGGCGTGCTCGGCCCTGGAGAACACCCTCGGGCACATCGCCATCTCCCAGATGATGGAGCACCTCAACCTCCCCGACCAGCGGCAGAACTACGGGCCGGGGAAGAGCGAGTCGAAGCTGTGGGACGCGCAGTGCGGCTACGAGAAGATGCTGAATACCGTCTTCCCGCTCCTGGCGGGCCTCAACTGGGGCCCGGTGTACCCGGGCGAGCTCGCGACCAACGAGTACTTCTCCTTCGAGCAGGCGATCATAGACTACGAGCTCCTCGAGATGGGCAACCGGATCATCGAGGGCGTCCGGGTGGATGACAACGCGCTCGACCTGGACGCCTTCAAGGAGGGCGTGGAGGCGGGGATCTTCTCCGGGCTCATGCACACGGCGCAGAGCTTCCGCGGCGAGCTCTACCTGCCGAAGCTGGCGTCGCGCGAGTCGTACGCGCAATGGGACAAGGCGGGGCGGAAGACGATCGAGGAGCGCGCCCACGAGCGGGTGGTGCAGGTCTTCCAGAAGGCCGAGCCCCGGCCGAAGTACTCCCCGGACCTCCAGAAGGAGCTGGAGAAGCTGCTCGCCAGCTTCATGGAGGACGCGCGCTGACCCGGTTCGAGATCGTGACGCGCCGATCCGCCCTGGAGGGCGGTCGGCGGTCAACCATCCCGAGCTTCGACGCGACCCCGTAGCCGGGGATGAAAGAGAGAGGAGTCATAATGACCATGCACAGGGCTCAATTCGGGATCGCTTGCGTGGCGGCAGGCGCTCTGGTGCTGGACATGGCGGCGGCCCCCTGGGTGTTGGCCGCTGAGGCCGCGCGCGACCAGAGCGCGTCGTACCGGGAGGCGTACGACGCCGCGCAACAGAAGTACGCTCCGTCGCGGCGAGAGGGCGGTCCGGACTTCCCGGCGGCCCGGGCGCTCTTCCGCCAGGCCGTTGACCTGGCCGCGACTGACCAGGAGAAGGCGGAGGCGATACTGGGGCTGGGCCGCGCCTTTCTGGCGGACGTGGCCGCCACCGACGACGCGGCGGCGCGGGCCGCCCTGCGGGGAGAGTACGCGCGGATCCTGACGCTGCCGGCGCTCACCCCCGCGCAACGCGCAGAGGCACATCTGGGGATGGCCGAGACCTACCTGGGTGACAGGAGCTACGAGGCGGTTCGCGATGCCTGCGCCCGGGCGCGGGAGGCGTCCGCCGAGGCCGTTCTGGCAGCTCGCGCCCGGATGGTTCTCGCCCGGTGCTGCGTGCAGGAGCGCAACTTGCCGGCGGCCCGGTTGGAGCTGCAGCGACTGCTCGACATCGAGGGCGGGGATCCACAGTTGGGGTGGGAGGCGGAAGCGCTGCTCGGCGCCATCCGCGTGCTGCCCGTGATCCGCGCGGAGCACCCACGTCTCTTCCTGAATGCCGATACCTGGCCGGCAGCGAAGGAACGGGCGTTGACGGTTGAGAAGGCCCTCTTCGACCAGATGACGGCACAGATGGATCGCCTGTCCATCCAGGACATCCGGTCGGGCAACTACGCACTGCGGGCGATGGATGCGGCCTTCGTGTACCGCGTGACCGGCGATCGGGCGCTGCTGGAGAAGGTTCGGCGGATGCTTCGGGCAACGGTGGATGTTCTGGCCCAACGACGGCCGGAAGACGATCGCGCCTACTACGGGGTCGCCTGGTCGGCGGCTCTGGACTGGGTCTGGAACGACCTGACGGCCGAGGAACGGACGTCGCTGGCCGGCGCGATGGCTCGCAACGTCTGCTCCCTGACTTCCGAGCGGAAGGTGATTGGTCGTCTCGCAATCTGGCCGCACTACTATCCCCCGAGCGTCCCCTGGTATGTCGGTGTCGCGCTGCTGGACCCGGAGGCCGACGACGTGCAGTACGCCCGAGCCGTCTCGCTCCTTGGCATCGGCTTGAAGCAGCACGAGGAGCGGTTTGCCTCGCTGATCGGGACTGCGGGCGACCAGGGCGTGTGGCAGACGAACATCGAGTACGACCTGGTGGAGGTCCCGAACGCCGTCTGGGGGTTCCTCTACTCCTGGCAGCCGGCCACCGGCCAGGCGATGCCCGAGGAGTGGGCGATGGTCGGTGTGGCTCCCGGCTTCGCCTTGCGGATGCTGGTCGGGATGGGGCCGGGCCACTTCAAGCACTTCAACTACGCCGGGCACTCCAACGGCGCCTGGGGCCGGGGGCAGGTGTACTCCAGCGCGCTCTACGACCACCTGGGCAACTACATCAACCTCTTCGGCCAATCGCACCCGGAAGAGGCGGCCATCGCCGCCTACCTGCGCCAGCGCATGGTGGAAACCGGCGCGGGACCGGCGGAGGGGAAGTACCCCGTCTTCCGCTTCCTTGCCGCGGACCTGGAGAAGGCGCCGCCCCCGGTGCTCCCCCGGGGCCTTCCCCTGGCCCGCTTCTACACCAGCGTGGGCCTGGTGCTCATGTCCTCCGGCTTCGGCCCCGACGACACCTACGCGCTCTTCTCCCAGGGCGGCGGGGTGGCGGGGAGAAGGCACGACTACAACGCCGCGCACTTCACCCTCTACAAGAAGGGGTTCCTCGCCCTCGACACGGGGGTGCGCTTCGCCGCCGGGCACTCGCCCAACTACCGGCACCAGACAGTCGCCCACAACGCCGTCATCATCCAGATGCCTGGCGAGCAGTTCCCCAGGACGCAGACCGGACCCGCGACGGTCAACTCCGGCGGTCAGAACCGCCCGCCTGAGGAGGCGAAGGCGCTGGCGTTCGAGACGAGCCGCCTCTATGCCTACACGGCGATAGACGCCGCCCCCGTCTACAATGAAGCCAAGTGCGCGCAGATGGTGCGCCAGTTCCTCTACCTCCCGCCGGACCACTTCGTCGTCTTCGACCGGGTCGTTTCCACCAGGCCCGAGTATCCCAAGACCTGGCTGCTGCACACGGCCAATGAGCCCGTCATCGCGGGCAAGGGGTTCCGCGCGGATCAGGCGGAGGGTCGGATCTTCTGCCGCACGCTCTATCCGCTGGACGCGGCGCTCGAGAAGCTCGGCGGCCCAGGCAAGGAGTTCTGGGCCGACGGGCGCAACTGGCCGATCGCCGACTGGTGGCAGACACCCGGCTCCGGCGATTGGTGGAAGCGCTACGGGCATGGCGCCACGGAGCCGACCGAGCCGATGGGGCGCTGGCGGGTGGAGGTGAAGCCGGGCGCCGCGCGCACCGAGGACTGCTTCCTGCACCTGATACAGGTCTCCGACCAGACGGTGGCGAAGCTGGTCGAGAGCCGGCTGCGGGAGAAGGGCGACCAGGTCGAACTGACGTTCACGGCGAACGGGCGCACCCACACCATCGCCCTGAACAGGGCAGGTGACATTGGCGGACACATCCGAATCATCGAAGAGGGCAAGGTACTGGTGGACCGCGCACTGACACGCGAGGTCACGCCGCAGAGCGGGCTGGCGCTGAACGCCAAGGAGTGAGAGGATCAGCATGACACCACACGTGGGTTGGTACGCTGCTGTGCCGGCGGCCGCCGTGCTCGTCACGGCGTTCGTGGCTTCGCCGGGGGCGCAGGACGCGCCGCAGAGCCGGCCGTCGTTCCGGGAGACCCTGGAAGCCGGGAACCGGAAATACGCGCCTCCGCCCCGGTCGGGTTCCCCCGACTTTGGAGCCGCCCGGGCGGAGTTCCGCCGCGCGCTCGATCTCGCCGCGACCGACGGCGAGAAGGCCGAAGCCGTGCTGGGGATGGGTCGCGCCTTCCTGGCGGATGTGGCAGCGAGCGGCGATCCGGCGAGTCGGGCGGCCATCCGCGGGGAGTACGCCAGGATCCTGACGCTGAAGACGCTCACGCCCCGGCAGCGGGCGGAAGCGTGCCTCGGCACCGCAGAGATCCACCTGGCGGAGAAGGAGTATGGCGGCTCTCGGGAGGCCTGCGCCAGGGCGCGCGCGGCCACCGACGATCCTCTCTGGGCAGCACGGGCGCAGATGCTCCTCGCCCGGTCCTGCCTGCAGGAACGAGACTACCCGGCCGCCCAGAGAGAGTTCGAGCGGCTGCTCGCGATGGAGGGCCTGGAGCAGCAGGCGAAGTGGGAGGCGGAAGCGCTGCTCGGCGCCATCGCTCTCCTCCCCCGCGTCCGCGCGCAGCACCCACGCCTCTTCTTCAACGCCGACACCTGGCCGGCGGTCAAGGAACGGGCGCTCACGGCTGAGAAGGCGCTCTTCGATCAGATGAAGGCGAAGGTGGACGCCATTCCCCTCGAAGAGATCCGGCCCGGAAGTTGGGCGAGCCCGGACTACGGCTCGGGGCAGGTCGGGGTGATGGACGCGGCGTTCGTCTACCGGATGACGGGCGACCCGGTGCTCCTGGAGAAGGTCCGGCGGATGCTGCGCTTCACGGTGGACTTCTTCCTGGAGCGCCGGCCGACCGACTACTCCGCCTACCCTCGCATCGCGTGGTCCGCCGCCTTCGACTGGGTCTGGAACGACCTGCCCGCTGCCGAGCGTGACTCCCTGGCCGACGCGATGGCGCACTACACCTTCGCCCACATCTGCGAGAGCAGAGCAGCCGGGGAACTGGCGGGATGGCCGCACTACTACACGCGGAGCATGTTCTGGTTCGTGGGCGCCGCGCTGCTGGATGCGGGCGCCGATGACGTGGCGCACGCCCGAGCCCTCTCGCTCCTCGCCGTTGGCCTGAAGCTCTACCAGGAGCGGTTTAAGGACCTGATCGGCAGAGCCGGGGATGACGGCGTCTGGCAGACCAATCCCGACTACGACCTGGCTGAGGTCCCCAACCCGATCTTCGCCTTCCTCCACACCTGGCAGCCGCTCACTGGCCTGGAGATCCCGGCAGACTGGGCCCCCGTCGGCGTATCTCCCCATTTCGCGCTGCGAGCAGTCGTCGGCATGGGGCCGCGGCACATGAAGTACATGAACTACGCCGGCCACTCCAACGGCTGTTGGGGGTTCGGGCAGATGCGATCCGACGCGCTGTACGACTTCCTGGGGCAGTACATCCACTTCTTCGGCCAGACCCATCCGGAAGAGGCGGCCATCGCGAGCTACCTGCGGGGCCGGATGGTGGAAACCGGCGCCGGACCCTCCAACGGGGCGTTCCCCGTGCTCCGGTTCCTGGAGACGGGTCTGGAGAATGCGCCGCCGCCGGCCCTGCCCCCCGGCCTTCCGGCGGCACGCTACTTCCGCAGCGTGGGCATGGTCTTCATGTCCTCCGGCTTCGGTCCCGACGATGCCTACGCCCTCTTCTCTCAGGGCGGGCGGCTCGTGGGGAACCGGCACGACTACGACGCCACTCACTTCTCGATCTACAAGAAGGGCCATCTGGCGCTGGACACTGGAACGCGCTTCGCGATGCCGCACTCGGCCAACTACCGGCACCAGACGGTGGCGCACAACGCCGTCCTGATCCGGATGCCGGGCGAGCGGTTCCCCAATAGCCTCGGACCGGTCATCTCCAATGCCGGCGGCCAGAACCGCCCCCCGGAGAACGCCACGCCCCTCGCCTTCGAGACGGATCCCCTCTATGCCTACACGGCGGTAGATGCCGCTCCGGTCTACAACCCGGAGAAGTGCGCGCAGATGGTGCGCCAGTTCGTCTACCTGCCCCCGGACCACTTCGTCGTCTTCGACCGGGTCGTCTCCAACAAGGCCGAATACGCCAAGACCTGGCTGCTCCATACGGGGAGGGAGCCGGTGGTCGCCGGCAAGGAGTTCCGCGCCGACCAGGACCAGGGGCGCCTCTTCTGCCGCACGCTCTACCCCCTGGACGCCGTGGTGGAGACGATCGGTGGCCCGGGCAAGGAGTTCTGGGCGGATGGGCGCAACTGGGCGATCACGGACGCGATGCAGGAACCGGGAGCCGGCAACTGGTGGCAGCGGTTCGGGCGCGGGAACACCGAGCCACCCGAGGCGATGGGCCGCTGGCGCGTCGAGGTGAAGCCCGGCGCCGCGCGAGCGGGGGATGTCTTCCTGCACCTCATCCAGACCTCGGACCAGACGGTGGAGAAGATGGTCGAGAGCCGGGCGAGCGAGAACGGGGATCGGGTAGAGCTGACGTTCACCGCGAACGCTCGCGCCTACACCATCGCCCTGAACAAGGCGGGGGACGTGGGCGGGCACATCCGCATCGTCGCGGGCGGTAAGGTACTGGTGGACAGGGCCCTGGCAAGCCGGGTCCAGGAGCAAGAGGGCCTGGCACTCATCAGGTAGGGGAGAATTGTGAGAACACTACTATCGTCTATGCGACCGACGGCATTGTCACCGGTCTGTCAGGGCATCGTCGTCACGGGTCTGTTCGCGGGGTCCGCCGTCTCGGCGGCACCGACGCCCAGCCCCTCCAGCGCGGGTCCCGTCGTCCTGTACGTGGGCGCCAGTCACACCGCCCCCATCCCGCCGGTGGTGGAGCAGTTGGCGGCGGCGATGGCACCCGCAGAGACGGTGACCACGCGTCTCTACTACCGCGGCGGGCGCGGCATCTCCTCGCTCTGGCAGGAATCGCCGCTGCCCGCGAACAACGGGCACGTCCTCTCCTGGATCCGCTACCCGGACCCGCCGGGGCCGGGACCCCTCCGGGGATGGGATGGCCGTCGGGCGGATCGCGCGATGATCAACCCGATCTCCGGTGAGCAGTACGACGAAGATCGCCTCTACTTCTGGGTGCGCCTGTACCGCCACGCGTTCGCGAGGCACGGGATCAAGAGCAAGCCGCTGGTCTACATCTCGCACCAGGGCATGAGGCCGTCGGAGCACAACTTCATGTACTCCTTCAAGAGCGAGGCCGCCGCCCGGGAGGAGCTGCGGGTTCTCAACAACGGTTGTCTTCGCATCGCCACCGAGCTGAACGTGGAGGTGGTGCCCTCCTACCTGGCGTGCTACAACGCCAAGCGGGCGCGGCCTGACATGGACCTGAACTTCGGCTCCGGCGACCCGTTCCATCCCGGCTCCCGGTGCGTCTACTTGCAGGCCTGCATGGTATATGGCGTGCTCTTCAACCGCAGCCCGGAGGGCTCGGCGCTGCGCGTCGTCAAGACCCGCGACGTCAAGGAGCTGACCCTCACCGATGACGAGGCGCTCTTCCTCCAGAGAACCGCCTGGGACTCACTCCAAGAGTGGCGCCGGATGGTTGCCGAGCGCCAGGCGGCGCTGGCCCGGGGGCAGGTGCCCGCCCTGGTGCAGAAGCCGCGCGTGCTGGTGATCGGTGCGCCCTACATTGACGACTACCGGCAGGCCCTGCGGCAGCGAGTGCTGGACCAACGAAACGCCGAGGTGATCTTCGCCCCCTCGGGTCCGGGCCTGGCGAGCGAGGCCCTGGAAGGAGTGGATGACTGGCTGGGCGACCAGAAGTGGGCGCTGGTGACCTTCTCCCGGGGGACAACGGAGCTGGCCGAGCAGACCCCGCCCCGGGAGTTCGAGAAGAGCCTGCGTGCGCTGGTCTCCCGGCTGAAGCGGAACGGGGCGCCGCTCCTCTGGACCGGCATCCTGCCCGTGGCGTTCCAGTCGCAAGTACTGAAGTCGGCCGAGGCCGCGGCGCTCCCCGCTCCCGATCCGTCCACGCCCTACACCATGAACCGGGACTACACGCAAACCCGCAGCCGCAGCATCGCGCCCGGCGCGAAGCCGCTGACGGTCGTCGCCGGCAAGGTGATGGAGGAACGGGGCCTGACGCTCGATCCGATCTACGCGGAGAAGACGGGCGGCCTCTTCGCTCCGGGCGGGCAGCCTGCGGAACGGGTGATCACCCAGGGCGATTGGATCCAGCTCGCGGAATGGCTGGCCGACAGCGTGGGGCGTCGGGTCAACACGCCGTAGCCCCCTGAGCAGAGGACACCGGCGCGACGCGAGGCCTGCGCCCCTCGTAAGGCGCGACCCGCCATCGCGCCGGCGCCACGACCGTGGGGGCGCGACGCGGAGCGCCGCGCCCCCGCGGGGAGGATCACCTGCTGGCGGCGCGCTGGACCTTGGCCACCGCGTCAATGATGTCCTGCGTGTCCTCGCGAGTGCCGAGGAGCTGGGTCTGCCGCAGCATCACCGCCTCCTCCTCGGCGGCGCGCTCGGCGACCGGGCAGTAGACCTTCGAGTAATCCATCTGGGTGCCCGCGTAGGTGTTCTGAGGGCGGAAGAGCGAATCGCGGTAGAGGGGGCGGGCGCCGCCGCCGCAGGGCACGCCTTCGGCGGAGAGTGCCTTCGTGAACTCGGCGCGGGTCATGCGCCCGAACTGCGCGGCATCGAACCGGAAGGGGTAGTTGCGGAAGGAGTGGCCCGTCACGCGCTCGTCTAGCTTCATCGGGCGAATCCCGGGGATCTTGGCGAGCTCCCGGTTGAGGAAGAGCCCGTTCTCCCAGCGCCGGGCGGCCTGCTCCGGCATGCGGGTCAACTGCACGCGCAGCAGGGCGGCCTGGAACTCGGTCATCCGCAGGTTGGTGCCCGCCAGGGTGTGCTCGTACTTCGCTCCCGGCACCAGGCGCCCCACGTTGACGATGGAGGCGCACCGCTCATAGTACTCCTCGTTGTCGGTGACGATGATGCCGCCCTCGCCGGCGGTCATCGTCTTGCTGGCGTTGAAGGAGAAGCCGCCCATGTCTCCGATGGCGCCCACCTTGCGGCCCCGCCAGGCGGAGGTGTGCGCGGTGGCGCAGTCCTCGATGAGCGCCAGGTTGTGCTTGCGAGCCAGCTCGGGGAAGGCATCCATGTCGGCGGGGCAGCCGGCGTGGTGCACCACGAGAATGGCCCGGGTCCTGGGAGTGATGGCGGCTTCCGCGGCCTTCGGATCCAGGGTGTGGGTATCGGGGTCAATATCGGCGAAGACGGGGACGGCGTTCACCAGGAGAACGACCGTGGGCACGGCGATGAAGGTGTAGGGCGGCACGATCACCTCGTCGCCCATGCCGACGCCGGCGGCGCGCAGGGCGCTCTGCAGCGATATGGTGCAGCTCGCGTTGCAGACGCCGAAGCGAGCCTCGTGGAACTGCGCGAACTCCTGCGCGAAGGCGTTTACCTGGGTGGCGCCGGTCCAGGCGCCCGAGCGGATCACATCGTTGACCGCCTGCACGTCCCGCTCGTCCCAGATGGGCCACTGCGGCCAGGGGCGGCTCTTCACGTCACGGACGGGGGTTCCGCCGTTGATGGCCAGTTGCTCGATGGCTGAAGCCGACATTCACTCACCATTGCTCTCTCTCCCCCGGGGGGGATCGTCTCAGGGTCGGGCGCTGTCGCGCAGCGCCTGGATCAGCTCCGCGGTCGTCACCGTGTAGCCGGTGAACTGCTCGAAGGTGGCGATGGTTCCTTTGGTGCAGGTCAGGTCCTTCACCGTCTCGGCGGTCTCCATGCCGGTGGTGGCGTCGCGCACGAGGATGATGTGGTAGCCGCGGCCGCCCATCGCCCGCACGCCGTAGTCGCGCCCGATGATGCAGGCGTTGGTGTTGAACCCGATGAAGAAGAGGTGGAGGATGCCCCGCTCGGCGCAATAGCGGTGCAGGTCCTCACCGTCGAGGATCACCGGCTCGTTGCCCACCGGCCTGGCGAGCTCGTGGAAGTCGCGCTGGGTCGTGCGGTGCTTGACGCGGGCCTCGTCCCAGGGCTCATGGGGCCGCGCGTACTGGGCGTAGGCGCCGCTCTTCCACGCGAAGTCCGCCGGCGGCCAACGGGGCGAATCGGGCCAGGGAACCTGCGGACGGGCTTCCTCCGGGCGCATGCGGATGAAGTTGGGGTGCTTCTGCGCCACGGGACCCGCCGGCGTGTGGATCACCTGCAAGCCGTGGGCACGGCACGCCGCCAGGAACGGGGCGATCTTCTCGCGGGTGATCTCCTCGATCCGCTCCAGGGTGTCGCGCGAGTAGTGGTAGTTCCACACGTCAATGGAGATCAGCGCCGCCTCGCGCAGGGGCATCTTCCAATCGAGCGTGGCATGGCGGTAGTTCTCCTCCGCCAGCTCGACGCCCGGATCGGTATAGAGCCGGAGATAGCGCGGCTGGATCCGCATCACGGCGGCGGATTGCGGCGGCTGCGGAGGAGTGCCTCCGGGGCTCAGGGTCTGACCGGATCCGCTCCCTCCCGACGCGGCCAGCATCGCCGCGGCCACGATCGGCACGTGGTGGGTCTGAACGCTCATGGCGTGCTCCCTTCTGACGAAGAACCGCACTCGCGGGTCACCTCCGGCGGTCGTCGCCGTTCATCACACGCGCGGCACTCGGGGGTCGTCGAGGCTGCCTCCCGGCTCTCCGGCACCCCTCTACTGGTTCTCGTCGTCGCCCTTCTCCTCCTCTTCGGGCAGCGCGGCGGCCAGCGGTGTCGGTTTTGGGTTGCGCACGTTAGGGATG
>JACQGM010000010.1 GCA_016199585.1 Armatimonadota bacterium | reverse complement strand
GTGTGGGGGTGTGGGGGTGTGGGGGTGTGGGAGCGCGGGAGTATGGGAGCGGGCGACCGGGCGGGTGCCGGGGTGGGATCCGAGGTGTCGCGAGTGGGCTCCGATGGGCAGCCGGCGCCGAGATTCTTCGCCTGCTCTCGCTCACTTCCGGTCATGGCCGCTCACTTCCCTGTTCCGGGGGGTGCCTGTGAACCCGGGTTCACTCGACGCCCGCGACGGTCTCTTCACCCGGCCAGTGGCGAATTCCGCGGCACCACCCAGTCGGCGGTGGCGCGGATGAGCTTCGGCACCGGCACCGTGTCCTGAAGGCTCCAGAAGGGCTCCGCGGCGACGGCGATGGCTGCCACCGAGGCGCCGGCGGAGCCGTAGGTGGACGCGAGCGCCTCCAGCTCGCTGGAGACGCGCGCCGCTGCGTTGACGGCGATGGCGAGTACTCGTGGCGGCCCCCCTTCATCCCTCGGTGTCGGGAGCGTGAGCGCCCCCAGCTCCGCGTGCAGCGCCGGGGTGATCCAGTAGCCGTCAAAGTCATAGCCCTCTCGGGGAGGTGTGGGGGTGTGGGAGTATGGGAGTGTGGGAGTGTGGGAGTGTGGGGGTGTGGGCGTGTGGGGAATCGGGCGTCCGCGGATGGGTTCATCGGTCTTGGGAATGGCACCCCCGCTTCCCGTTACTCCCATACCCCCATACTCCCACACCCCCACACTACCGGTCCGAGACCCCTCGGCCGCGGTCATCATCTCGCGGATGCGCATCTGGCGGAGGTTCATCTGGACATAGCGGCGGCCGCTGGTGATCGGCTCCCACAGGGCCAGCCAGGCGGCGCGCGTCTCCGTCTCCCGCGCCAGGTGGGCGGCCAGCGTGCCGCCGAGGCGGACCCCCACGAGGCCGACACGGTCGGTGGAGGCGCGCTCGCGAAGGAAGGCGATGGCCCGGCGCGCGTCGGCCAGCGCCCCGGAGAGGGTGAAATCGGTGAAGGTGCCTTCGCTATCGCCGGTGCCCCGATAGTCGAAGCGGAGCGTGGGCACGCCTCGGCGGCAGAGCTCGCGGGCGAGGTCCACCAGCAGGCGGTGCGCGCCCTTCTTCTCCTCGGCGAAGGGGGGGAGCAGGAGGGCACCCACGTCCGCGCGACCCGAAGCGGTGGGGTGGTGCAGCACCCCGAAGAGGCGGAATTCGCCCCCGGCGATGATCGTGGCCTCCTCTTGCACGGCTACTCCTGCGCGTCCAGCTTCGCGCGCACGCACGCGGCGATAGAGCGCACGTTCTCGAAGAGATCCAGCTCGAAGTCGCTATCCTCGAACGTGATGCCGTAGACCTCTTCAAGGCCGGCTACCAGCTCGAAGATGTTGACCGAGTCCAGGCCGTAGGTATCCATGAGCGGCTCCTCGTCTCCGATCTCCTCGGGGGAGACCTTGAGGAAGAGCCGCTCGACCATCAGGTCCCTGATTGTGTCCTCGATACTCCGGTCCAATCGCACTTCTCCTCACCCGTCAGGCGGTAGGCGCGGCCGATCGATCGTTTTCCAATGTGCCTCCCGGTCGTCCGGGCCACCCTCGTGGGCGAACATGTGCCGCCAGCGCTCCTTGAACAGCAGCCCGTGCTTGATCGTCAGGTAGCGGAAGTTCAGGTCCGGCGAGCCGTCGGTAGTGACGTTCTCATAGTGGAGCGCCTCGACGCCCGGGAAGTAGCGTACCCGGTATCCGGCGGCGCGCGCGCGGTAGCAGAGGTCCAGGTCCTCGTACTGCACCGGGTTGAACGCCTCGTCGAAGCCGCCGACGCGCTCGATCACCTCGCGCTTCACGACGATGCACGCGCTGATGGCGCACTGCAGCTCGCGCTCCTCGTTGAAGCGCGGGTCGTCACGGGCCTCACCCCGGCCCAGGTAGAGGATGCGGCCGCCGGGCGACACGGCGCAGCCGGCGAACTGGATCCGGTGCGGCGGGTCCGGGTAGACGAGCTTCGCGGTGACGATGCCCGCGTCCGCCTGCGCCTCCAGGCGGGTCGTGAGACGCGACAGCCAGCTCCGGTCCGCCACCACCACGTCGTTGTCCAGGAACGCCAGGAACCGGCCGCTCGCCGCGGCGATCCCCTGGTTGCGCCCGGTGCAGGCGCCCACATTGCGCTCGTTCAGGATCAGGCGCACGGGAAGGCCGCGCCCGGCGCACTCCGCTGCGAACACCTGAAGCCACTCGCGAGTGCCGTCAGCGGAGCCCTGGTCAATGACGATGATCTCGAGGCCGCCGAAGTCGGTGGCGGCCACGCTCTGCAGGCACCGGCGGGTGTACTCCCGCTTGTTGTAGCTGAGCACCACCGCGGACGCGCGCACGCCCCCGGGGATTGCAGATTGCGGCTTGCAGACTGCGGATTTCCGGCCTTCGGCCGGCACTCCGCACTCCGCAAGCTGCAATCTACAAGCTGCAATCTGCAATGCTTACGTCTCCACCAGCGCCCGCGCCGCCGCGGCGATGTCGGCCGCCGCGGGGATGACGGCCGCCTCCAGTTCGGGAGCGAAGGGGATCGGAATGTCCGGCGTGGTGACGCGCCGGATCGGGGCGTCGAGGGAGTCCCAGGCGTGCTCGAAGATCTGCACGCCGATTTCGGCGCAGGCGCCCCCGGTGCGCGTCCCCTCCTCCACGAGCACCACCCGCCCGGTCTTCGCCACCGACTCGACCACCGTGCCGATATCCAGGGGCGCCAGGGTGCGCAGGTCAATCACCTCGGCGCTGACGCCCTCCTCTGCCAGAAGCACGGCAGCCCTTTCTGCCTCCCGGGCCATGCGCGAGTAGGCCACGAGGGTCACGTCGCCACCTTCACAGACCCGGCGGGCCTGGCCGAGCGGAATGGCGTACTCCCCTTCGGGGATCCTCTCCCGCGATTGATAGAGCACCTTGTTCTCGATGAAGATGACCGGGTTGTCGTCGCGGATGGCGCTCTTGAGCAGGCCCTTGGCGTCTGCGGCGGTGGCGGGGGCGACGACCTTCAGGCCCGGCACGTGCAGGAACCATGCTTCCAGCGACTGCGAGTGCGTGGCGCCGTAGGCCCGGCCCGCCCCGGCCGGGCAGCGCAGCACCAGCGGTACCCGCGCCTGCTCGCCGTAGACATAGCGAAACTTGGCGGCGTGGTTGACCAGTTGATCCATCGCCAGGGTGACGAAGTCCATGAACATGACTTCGACCACTGGCCGGGCGCCCAGGATGGCGGCGCCGACCGCCATCCCGACGAGGGCCGCCTCGGAGATGGGGGTGTCGCGCACCCGCTCGGGGCCGAACTCCGCCAGCAGCCCCCGGGTGACGCCGAAGCACCCGCCGTAGACGCCGATGTCCTCCCCCAGGAGGAACACCTCCGGGTCGCGGCGCATCTCTTCGGCGAGCGCCTCCTGCAGCGCCTCCGTGAAGTACACCTCTCTGGCGCGCGGCACGGCCGCTTCGGGCGCGCCCCTGACTTCCGATGCCGCCACCTCCATCATGCGTACACACCCTCCAGCGCCGCCTCGACGGGAAGCGCGGGGCTCTCTCGCGCGAACGCCACCGCATCCCGAATCTCCAGCTCCACCTCCTCCCGGATCCGCTCCGCCTCCAGCGCCGTCACTTCGCCAGACCGCAGCAGGGCGTCACGCAGCCGGGGGATTGGGTCGCGCGCGCGCCACTCGGCCTCCTCCTCGCGCGTGCGATAGACCCGGCGGTCGCCGCGAGAGTGCCCCAGCAGCCGGTAGGTGCGGCACTCGATGAGGGTCGGGCCCTCGCCGCAGCGCGCGCGCGCCGCCGCCTCACTGGCCGCGGCGCGGACGGCGAAAATGTCATTGCCGTCCACGAGCGCGCCCGGCACGCCGTAGCCAGCCGCGCGCGCCGCAACACCAGGGCCGGCCAGCGCGCCACCGACCGGGGTTGACATCGCGTACAGGTTGTTCTCGCACACGTAGATCGCGGGCAGCTTCCAGAGCGCCGCCATGTTGAGCGACTCATGGAACACGCCCTGGTTCGCCGCGCCCTCGCCGAAGAAGCAGGCCACGACCCGCTCTTCACGGCGGCGCTGGAGCGCGAGCGCCGCCCCGGTAGCGACCGGGATGCCGCCGCCGGTGATCCCGTTGGAGCCGAGAAAGCCGATCTCGAAGCACGCCATGTGCTGGCTGCCGCCCCGCCCGCGCGAGTAGCCGGTGGCCTTGCCGAAGAGCTCGGCCATCAGGCGGCGCGGGTCTCCTCCTTTGGCCAGGAAGTGCCCGTGCCCGCGGTGCGTGCTGGTGACGTAGTCATCGGGGCGCAGGGCGGCGCACGTGCCGACGGCGGTGGCCTCCTGGCCCACGCACAGGTGGGAGGTGCCGCGCAGCACCCCCTCACCGAACAAGCGATCCACCACCTCCTCGAAGAGGCGGATCCGCCACATCCGCTTGTAGCTCTCCACGGCTGTCATGCCGTTGTCTTAGACTCTACGCGGAGGGAATGGTTTCACTATGGGGGTGGGGGCACGGCGCGCGAGCCGTGTTCCCGGCCGTGCCATGCTGAGCAACCCCCGGGGCGGCCCCGGGGCGACAGGAAAGGAGACCGGTGGTCACCTGCCCGGCGATGAAGGTGAGCGTCGGCGAACGACCGGAACTGGCGGTGCCCGGGCGCCCGCAGCACGCCCGGCGATGAAGGTGAGCGTCGGTGAACCTCCAATACCGGCGGTGCCCGGGCGCCCGCAGCACGCCTGGCGATGAATCGCCGGGCTGCCAAACGGCGCCCCATGAATGGGGCTGGAGGGCAGAACCTGTCGGCCGCGGCCTCTTTCCAAGCCGGATTCATCCGGCGCTGTTCCTCAGCCCGGCGATTCATCGCCGGGCGACATGCGGGCGCGTTTACCCCGCCGATCCCGGTGGTTGGCTGACGCGCACATTCATCGCCGGGCAGAGTTCACTCCTGCTTCGCCGGCTTCACGCGGCGTAGGGCGCGCTCGGCACGCTCGCGCAGGTACTCATCGTGGGAGGTTTTCAGCACCTTCTCCAGCGAACGCGCGGAGGCTGCCCGGTCGCCCTGCATGAAGTAGAGCATGCCGAGGAGGAAGTGCGCCTGCTCCGCCTCTCTGGAATCAGGGAACTCGCGGGTGATACGCTCGAAGTGCTCCCGGCCTTGGGGAGTCGGCCCGCCCTTGCCGAGGGCCATCGCCAGACTCAGGAGTAGGGAGGGCATGGCATCGCGCACGGCGGGGTCCGGCGCGTGGGACAGCTTCTCGACCAGGGGTTGCGACTCCTCGGCGTTGTTGCGCCGGAGCAAGACGCGGGCGAGATCCAGTTGGGATGCCACGTGGTCCGGCTCCTTTGCCAGCCGCCCACGCAGGGAGAGCAGCGCGTGCTCGTCCTTCAGGATCTCCTCTAGGCGCTCGGCGAGCGCGCCGGCCGCCAGGCTGCCGAGCGGTCGCGCGACCTCCTTGGCGTCTGCCTGCAGCACGATCAGCGTCGGGTATCCGGCAGGGTCCCATCTCTCCGCGTGTGCGCTTTCGCGGTCGGCATCCAGGCGCACGGGCACGAAGGACGGCAGCGCTGCCTGCAAGCGGGCATCCTCGTAGAACCGCTCGCGCTCCGCGCAGGCGGGATTGCGGGCGCTGATGATCTCCAGCAGCACCAGCTTCTTCTGTGCGCGGGCCAGTGCGAGCGCCTCGTCCACCGAAGAGAGCCAGGAGACTGCCGCGGAGGCGGGTGCGGGGAAAGCATGGGCCGCCAGGAGAACACACAGGAGCCACGCGCGAGGGTGTGCCATGCCCACTCCTTCCGACGAGGCGGCGCCTCGCCTGGAGACCATCATAGCACGCCCGGTCGGAACCGTCAACAGGAGGTAACGGTCCCCCGTAGAATAGGGTTATCTGTGCCGGTCGGGGCCGCCAGGGGCCTCGTGTCGACCCGGGATGGCGGGAACGCTCAGCGCCTTCTGCGGCGGCGCCCGGCCTTGTAGGAGATGATGTCTAATGCGTGTCTCATTGCGCCGCGCTTTGATTGGGAAACCGATCGCGACCGCGCGCGCGGCGCACGAGCGTCTGGACAAGTGGATGGCCCTGCCCATCTTCGCCTCAGACGCGGTGTCCTCGAGCGCCTACGCCACGGAGGCGATCCTGCTCGCACTGATGGCGGCATCCGTTGGGGTGAGAGCGCTCCCCGCGTCGCTGCCGATCGCGGGGGGCATCGGGCTGCTGTTGATCATTGTGGCGCTCTCCTATCGCCAGACGGTGCTGGCCTACCCGACCGGCGGCGGTGCCTATATCGTCGGCAAGGAGAACCTGGGCGTGGGTGCGGCCACCGTGGCTGGCGCAGCCCTGATGATTGACTACGTCCTCACGGTATCGGTCAGTGTGGCGGCGGGGATCCAGGCGATCACCTCCGCTTTCGAGCCACTGCGGAGCTACACGGTCCCCATGGGGATCGCGGCGATTGCCCTACTCGCCTTGGCCAACCTTCGTGGGGTGAGAGAGTCCGGCTTCCTCTTCGCAGTGCCAAGTTACTCGTTCATGGTCGGTGTGTTCCTGACGCTGGTATGGGGCGCGGTGCGCCTGCAGCGTGGTCTGGGTCCGGCTGCGCCCGATTGGGCGACGACTCCGGGCGCCGCGGTCGGATCGCTCAGCCTGTTCCTGATCATGCGCGCCTATGCATCCGGGTGCGCGGCACTCACCGGAATCGAGGCGATCAGTAACGGCGTGCAGGCGTTTCGTCCCCCTGAAGGGCGCAACGCAGCGACCACTATGCTCTGGATGGCGGGAATCCTCCTCGTGCTCTTCCTGGGGATCACCGTAATGGCGAATCGGTTCTACATCGTGCCCGATGTGACCGCTGAAGGGCATGGCGTCGGCGAGACCGTGCTCAGCCAGGTCGCCGCCACGGTGTGGGGTGGGAAGCGGACCTTCCCTTACCTCTTCGTGCAGTTCAGCACGATGGCGATCCTCGTTCTGGCGGCCAACACCAGCTTCGCCGGCTTCCCGCGGCTGACCGCCATTCTGGCGCGCGACCGCTTCCTTCCGCGCCAGCTCGCCAATGTCGGCGACCGGCTGGTCTACAACAACGGCATCCTGATTCTGATGCTCCTCTCCTGGTCGCTGATCGTGCTCTTCCGGGGCAGCGTTCACGGACTGCTGCCGCTCTACGCGGTCGGCGTGTTCCTCTCTTTCACCGTCTCGCAGGCCGGCATGGTGGCTCGCTGGTTCCGGCTGCGCACGCCCGGCTGGCGGCGAAGTGCTGCGATGAACGCGGTCGGCGCCGTCACCACCTTCGTCGTGCTGTGGGTACTGATGGTCGGCAAGTTCATGCCGGCCGACGCCAACCGGCTCTTCTCTCTGCCTGTGGCGCTTCCATACGTCGGCAACAGCATCCGGGCGGGCGCGTGGCTCGTGGCGCTGCTGATCCCCATGATCGTCTGGATCTTCCACCGGATCCACGCCCACTACCGCGCCGTGGCGGCCCAGTTGACCCTCATCGGCTATCAGCCATCGCCACGGCCGGTGGTGACGGTCATTGTGCTGGTGCCGTCCGTCAACCGAGGAATCGTGCCGGCCCTGCAGTACGCCAAGGCGCTCGGGCAGGACACCCGGGCACTCCACATCGAACTCGATCCGGAGAATACGCCCAGGCTGCGCGAGGAGTGGGAGCCCTGGAGCCAGGGGATCCCGCTGATTATCCTGGAATCCCCCTACCGCTCGCTGGTGGACCCATTGTTCCGCTACCTGGATGAGGTGCAGACCGAGCGCGAACACGTGGTGACCGTCGTGCTGCCGGAGTTCGTGCCGGTGAAACTCTGGCACAAGGCGCTCCACAACCAGTCGAGCCTGCTGCTGAAGCTGGCGCTCCTCTTCCGCAAGGATATGATCGTCACCAACGTGCGTTACCACCTGCGTGAGTAGCCGGTGGCGGACGACGCTTGCCCCGCGCACGGTGATGTGCTATACTGGTGCCACCACAGATGGCTGCGGCATCGGATGGCTCACCGGCCCTCTCTCGGGACCTCGTGCCCGGATGCCCTCCCTGGACAAGGCCAGGTAAGCATGGCGAAGATCATCTCCGTGGCGAACCAGAAAGGCGGCGTCGCCAAGACCACCACCACCGTCAATCTCGGCGCGGCCCTGGCGGAGGCGCGCCAGCGGGTGCTCCTCATTGATCTCGATCCCCAGGCGCACCTGGCTCTCAGTCTCGGCGTCAATCCGGACGACCTGGACGCCAGCACCTTCAACGTTCTGACCGATCCGGCCTTCAGCCTCTCCGGGATCCTGGTGAAAGTGCTGGACGGCCTGGCGCTCGCCCCTGCCGACATCAACCTCTCCGTAGCGGAGAGCCGCCTGAGCGGCACGATCGGCCGGGAGCAAGTGCTGCGCGACAAGCTGCGCGACGTGAGCGCTCACTACGACTACATCCTCATCGACTGCCCGCCCAGCCTTGGCCTGCTCACGATCAACGCGTTGACGGCCTCCCATTCGGTCCTCATCCCCGTGCAGGCGCACTACCTCAGCATGAAGGGCATGCAGCTCCTGGTCGAGACGATCCACCTGGTGCGCGACAAGCTCAACCCCGGTTTGGCGGTCCTCGGCATCCTGCTCACCATGGTGGACATTCGCACGCGCGTTAGCAACCAGGCGATGGATGCCGTGCGCACGATGTTCGGCGACAAGGTGTTTCAGACCGTCATCCGCCAGAACACCAAGGTGATCGAGGCCTCGGCGATGGGGATGCCGGTCCTTGAGACCGCGCGGAACTCGCCGCCGGCCCTGGCCTATCGTCGGTTGGCGCAGGAGATTCTCGGTGGCTAAACGACCCGTCTTCGATTTCAAGCTCTCCGAGACGCCGCGGGTGCGTGAGAAGGCGGACTGGCTCGACGTCGCTCGCGATACGCGCGCCCTCGGTGCCGCGGCGCTGGAGAACGCGCGCGTGCTGGCGCTCGACCACGTCGAGCCAGGCCCGTGGCAGGTGCGACGCGGCTTCCCGAGCGAGAAGATGGCCGAGCTGGTGGCGAGCATCCGCGCCCAGGGCGTGCTCGAGCCGATCTTGGTGCGCCCCGCGGCGGAGGGCCGCTACCAGATCATCGCCGGCGAGCGCCGCTACCGCGCGGCGCGCGAGGCCGGGCTCACCACCATCCCCGCGCTCGTCTTCGACCTCGACGACGTGAACGCCCGTGTCGTCTCGCTGATGGAGAACATCCAGCGCACGGACTTGAACGAGGTGGAGCGCGCTGAGGGGCTGCTCGCCCTGAAGCAGACCACGGGCGAGACGTGGGAAGCGATCGCCAAGCTCCTGGGCATCACGCGCCGGCACGTGCTCCACCTGGTCTCGCTGACCCGTCTGCCCGATCCGGTGCAGGGCCTGCTCCGCGAGGGCCGGCTCTCCGCCAAGCACGGGCGTCTGCTGGCCTACGTGAAGGAACGCGCCGCGCAATTGGTGCTGGCGGAGCTGATCGTGGAGCTGCGCCTGAACGCGCAGCAGACAGCGGAGGCCGTCAAGCGGCTGGGGAGTGAACCCGGGTTCACTGTGCGGCCGGGAGCGGCCGGCGAGACAATCGCACCGCAGGAAGTGCGCGCCCGCGTCGAGCGCACGGTCGAGCGGGTGCTCGAGGGGCAGGCCGCGCGGAAGCTGCCGGAGGCCGCGGTGCCCGCCATCACCGCTGGCGATATTCAGCAGCTCCTCTCGGGGTTGACAGAGGTGCGGCGCGCGATCGCCGCGTTCCCGTCCGTATCGTTGGCGGACGACGCCGCACGGCGCCTGCGCAACGAGCTGGCGGCGCTCATCCAGGCAGCCGAGGCGCTGCAGTCCCGCGTTCCCATGCCCCTGCCCGAGTAGCGGAGCTGACGGGATGTTCCGGAGCGCCCACCCGGAGCCCTCTCCGAAGGGGCGCCGGGAGCTGCCCGTCCACCCGTTGCACGTGAAACGGGCCGAGTGCTCCCGCCGGCCCCATCCTGTGGTGGCGGGCCGGACCGACCGGCCCGCCGGCGCCGAACCGGGGCGCGCCAAACCGTCACTAAAAGTGATCATCGTGTCATTGTGCGGGAGGCAGCCGGGTATGCGACCAGATTCGCACGAGCGTGCGACCACCAGCCGCACAAGACCACCGCCAGCCAAGGCGAACTGAGTGTCGCTGCTCGCCGCGATCTGGCCGTGCATGCTGGAACGCCGCCCACCTGATTTTGCCGTGCCCGCCACGTTATCCCTGCCAACAGGCCAACTGCTACTTCGCCTCACAATCGGGATTGGCGCAGCGGAAGATCGCGCGCCAGCTCGGCTCGCCCGGAACGGCCCGCACGACCTCCATCTGCTGCCCACAGCGCGAACAATAGCGCGAGGGTGTCTCCACTTGGCGCCGCGACCGCCCGCTTCCGCCCCGCGAGCGGCGCCGTGGTCCTGTCGAACTGCTTCCTCTCCTCATAGACCCACCTCCATATTCATCGGCGCTGGTAGCGCCCCAGCCCGTCATTGCGAGCAGTGCTCCGGGGACGCCAGCCGCCACCGCTTGCCGCCCCCCTGCCGTGCCTGCCACCGGCAAGCGTTCCCCGGGCGGCGGCGCCGTCAACGTCCCCGAACGCTTTCCTATACGCGTCGGGCACAGATGGGAGTCCGGCGCGGAACGGATGGCAGAAGCGCGGAGCCCGCACCGGCCAGCCCGGGCCTATGGTAACACAGGGCCGGGGGGTGAGTCAAACGGTACGCACTCCCCTGATCCGCCATCAGGTTTTTCTTCAGCGGCCAGAAACCGTTGCTGCCCGCGGGACGAAAGCCCCCGAGTGTCGAACTGATACTCACCAGGAGGGTGAGTGAATGCGGATCGGGG
>JACQGM010000202.1 GCA_016199585.1 Armatimonadota bacterium | reverse complement strand
TACGGGGCCAACCAGAAGACCTGCTACCGCGCGGCGCTGGCGCGCGGCGCCGACATCGTCGTTCTCCTTCACCCCGATTACCAGTACGACCCCACCCGGATCGGGGCGCTGGTGGCGCCGATCGCGAGGGGTGAGGCCGACGCGATGATGGGCTCGCGCCTCGCGGATGGCCGCGCCCGGGCGGGCGGTATGCCGCGCTATAAGGTCTTCGCCAATCGCTTTCTCACCTGGATCGAGAACCGCGCCCTGGGGACTCGGTTCACCGAGCTGCACTCGGGGCTGCGGGCCTACTCCCGCCGCCTGCTGGAGAGCGTGCCGTTCGAGCGCAACGCCCCCGGCTTCGTCTTCGATACCCAGGTGGTCTTCCAGCTCCACCAACTCGGTTTCAGGATGGGGGAGATTCCGGTGCCCGCCCGCTACGCGGATGACGCCTCCTCGGTCGGCCTCCGGCAGGGCGTGCGCTACGGGCTGGGCACGCTAGGGGTGGTTCTCGCCTATTGGATCCACCGCAGGGGCATTGCGCGCTGCCCGCTCTTCGAGCCGGCCGAGCACCCGCCGGTCGCGCTCGCCGCCGCGCGCGGGGAGTCGGTGGATGCCTCCGATGGTTGAGGCCACCCCCGCCCGGGCACGCGGGCAGGCGAGACGGCGAGTGCCGCCGTTCCTGGTGATCGCCGTTGCCTACCTGGCGCTCCAGTCGCAGTACGTCTTCCTGACGCCGTTCATCTCCGGTCCCGACGAGCCCGCGCACCTCGCCTACGTGGCCTCGGTCGCCTCCCGGCGCGAGATCCCGGAGATGGCGCCGCTGCGCTACGAGTCCGGCCGCAGGATCGCCACCCCCCAGGCGCAGCACCCCCCGCTCTACTACGTCGTGGCTTCGCCGCTCTACCTGCTCCTGGCGCCCTTCGGGCGCCACGCCGTGTGGGTCGGCCTGCGGCTCTTCTCGGTCCTCCTGGGGCTGGTGATCCTATGGCTCTGCTGGCGGACGGCGACACTGATCTGGGCGCGGGATCACCCCTACGCGCCGGGGATGGTCGGCTTCATCGCTCTGCTCCCGACCTTCCTCTACTCGACCAGCACCACCAACAACGAGCCGTTGGCCGCGGCGTTCGGCGCCGCGGCGTTCTACGCCATGGCACGGCTGTTGGCCGGCCCGCTCAGCGAGCGCAGTCTGCTGCTGCTCGGCGCGGCGCTGGGCCTGGGAGCACTGACCAAGGCGACCACGCTCGGGTGGTGGCCGGCGGCGGCATGGACGCTGCTTGTGGCCGGGCGGGCCGAAGGCGTCACGGGCATGGCGCGGCGTCGGGGCGCGTTCCTGGTCGTCCTGCCGGCGCTCCTGATCCCGGCGGCCTGGTGGATCCGCTGCAGCAATCTGTACGGGACGCCGATGCCGCGCGCCTTCAGCGCCCCGATCTGGGGGTTGGGGGTGCCCTTCACACTGGGGCACGTCGGCATTCTCATCCACCTCGCCGTGCAGATCCTCATCGGCGGCTACGTGCCCTTCTTCCTGTGGGGAAGCGCGCTGCGAGAGGTGCCGGCGTTTCTGGGCCTCGTCCCGCACTCGGGAGCCCTCCTCGCCGGCATCGTCCGCTGGCTCTCGCCCGAGGGGAGCGCCTCGGGAACGCCCGCCCGGCCTCTGGCGGTCGCCGCCATCCTGGCCCTCGCCGCGTGCATCCTGGGGATCTACCAGCAAACGTTCTTCGTGGATCTGGCGGTGGGTCTCTCCCCCGGCCGGTACCTCTTCACCTACCTGCCGGCGCTTGCCTACCTCGTCTCAGGGGGCGTGATCGGCCTGTTCGCCTTGCCGCGGCGCGCCGTCGCCGGCTACGCCGGGCTCGGCGCGATCCTGGTGGGACTCAACATCGCCTCTCTGGTGCTCATCCGCGCCTTCTTCGCCGCTCACCCGCCGGCAGGGGCGCTCATCCCGTAGATACCCGCAAGCCCTCGCAGCGTTCCGGTCGGGCGCGCGGCAGCCCTTGCCCGCGCGGGACCCACTCCGCGTGCCCCGGGGCGCCCGCTCGCTTCCGTCGGGCCTCGCAATCCGGCAGGAATCGGTCGGCCAGGCGCAGAATGTATTGATGGGCGACTGCCCAGCGCCTGCCGTCTTGCGTCTCTGCATGCACACCGCCATGAATTGGACCGGCGCGATCTATATTCTCTCTCTCGGCGTCTCCACGCTGGCCTCGCTGGCGCTCGCCGCCATCGCCTGGCGGCGACGCGCCCGTCCCGGCTCGCGCTGGCTCTGCGTCTGCGGCATCGCCGTCGCCATCCTGGCCGCCGCCAGCGCCGGTGAGCCGATGGCGGCGACGCTCCGCGGCAAGGAGTTCTGGGTCAACGTCCAGTACGTGGGCTACGCGCTGCTCCCGGTGGTCTACCTCGCGCTCGCGCTGGAGCAGACCGGCATCCACCGCTGGCGCGACCGCCGCCACGTCGTCCTCCTGCTGATCATCCCCGCGCTCACGGTGGCGGCCGCCTGGACCAACGACCTGCACCACCTGATGCGCCGGGACCCGCACCCGGAGCCGGTGGCGGGCCTGGTGTTCCTGGGCAAGACCTACGGTCCCTGGCTATGGGTTCACGCTGTCTACTCCTACGGGCTCATGGCGACTGGCATCGGCATCCTCGCCTCCTCCGTCCTGCGCACCCGGACGCCCTATCGTTCCCAGACGACGGTCCTCCTCACCGCCCTGGTGCTTCCCGTCGTCTGGCACTTCCTCTATCTCTCCCGAAGCACGCTCTCTCCCCGAATGGATCTGTCGCCGGCCGTCGCCAGCATCAGCATCGTGCTGGTGGCGATCGCCGTGCTGCGGCTGGGCCTCTACGAGATCCTGCCCGTGGCGCGCGATCTCGTGGTGGAGGGAATGCGCGACGGGATGGTGGTGGTGGACGCCCCGGGCCGCCTGGCCGACCTCAACCCCGCCGGAGAGCGCATGCTCGGCATCAAAGGGGCGGTGCTGGTCGGGCGTCCCCTGGCGGAGGCCCTCGGCCATCTCCCGGAAGTGCTCGCCTGCATCACTGGCAACGTGCCCCCGGAGGGCTGCGATGCCACTCTCGAAGCCGGTGAGGAACGCCGATTCTGGCAGATCCGGGTGTCGCCGATCACGGATCAGAGCGGCCGCCCGGTCGGTCGAGTGGCGCTGCTCCACGATGAAACCGAGGCCCGGCAGGCACGAGAGGCGCAGGAGCGCATGGCGGAGCGCGTGGTTGAGAGCCAGCGGCTGGAGAGCCTGGGCACGCTGGCCGGGGGAATCGCGCACACCCTGAACAACCTGCTGACCGCGCTGATGGGCCAGGCGGGGCTCGCCGCGATGCGGCTCGCCCCGGATTCCCCGGCCCACTTCCACCTTGACCGGCTGCAGGAGATCGCCGGCAAGGCGGCCGAGCTATCGGGCCAGATGCTCGCGTACTCCGGTAAGGGCCGCTTCGTGGTCGTGCGCGCCAACGTATCCGCCATCATCGGGCAGATCGCCTCGCTCCTCAAGGCGGCTGTTCCCCCGGCAGCCGTCTTGCACGTGCGCCTGGCCGGTGATCTGCCCCCGATCGAGGCGGACGCGAGCCAGATTCAGCAAGCCGTGATGAACCTGGTCACCAATGCGGCCGAGGCCCTCCCCGATTCCGGCGGCGCCATCATCCTCAGCACCGGCGTGCAGCACACCGACCGCGCGTACCTCGCCCGCACCTGGCCCAACTCGGACCTCCCCGAGGGTCCCTACGTCTACCTGCGCGTCGCCGACACGGGTTCCGGCATAGATCCGGGGACCCTCTCACGCATCTTCGACCCCTTCTTCAGCACCCGCTTCACCGGACGCGGGCTCGGCCTGGCGGCGGTGCTGGGCATCGTGCGCGGCCACCGGGGCACCATCCACGTCCAGAGCGCGCCCGGCCAGGGGAGCGCGTTCACGCTCCTCTTCCCTCCGGCACCGGAGGCGTAGGGGCGAACCGCTGTGTTCGCCCCTGCCGCCCGGAGGGTAGGCGGCCCGGGCTACGGTCGTTCGGGAGATGGGCGCTGCGCCGCTTCCCGAGAGGCCAGCGCGATGCCCGCGAAGATGAGCACCAACCCGATGATGAAGGCGGCGTCAACGCGCTCCCGCAGCAGCAGCCACGCCAGCAGCACCGTGACGGGGGGCGCGACATACTGAGTGGGCGCCAGAGCCGCGGCATCCACCAGCGCCAGCGCCCGGTACCAGAGCGCGAATGCGAGCGCCGAGGGCGCGAGCCCCAGGTAGATGAGGATGCTCACCGATCCCGGCGAGAGGCGGTAGGTCGCTGGCGCGGCCAGGAAGAGGGGGGCGATGAGGAGGGCGCCCCAGAGCATCGCTCCGGTGGTGGTCAGCAGCCCGCCGTAGCGGGCGACGACGGCTTTGCCGCGCAAGGTGTAGAACGCCCAGCCGAGCGCCGCTCCCACCGAGGCCAGCGCCCCCCAAACGTGCCGGGCGCCCTCCGCCGTCGCGCCCGAGTGCGCGGCGCCCAGAACCACGATACTCACCCCTGCCAGGCCCACCGCCGTGCCTCCGAGCCGCCATCCGGACAGCCGCTCGCCGAAGAGGGGACCGAGGAGAGCCACGAAGACCGGATTCGCATTCATGATCAGGCTGACGTTCGTGGCCGTCGTCAGCTCCGTTCCGAGAGCCACCAGGAAGCCCATCCCGGCGATACCCGTGACTCCCAGCCACGCGAACGGAAGCGGGTCGCGGACGGCGCCCGTCAAGCGGCTCCCCTGGCGCTGCGCCGCCAACACCGCCGCGAGGGCCGCACCGCCGATCACGAAGCGGTAGAAGGTCACCGCGACCGGTCCCATGAGCGAGGCGTCGTAGAGGAGCTTGATGGCGACCTGGGTGCTGCCCCAGAAAGCCGCGGCCACCAGCCCCATGCCGATGCCTTTGCCGGTGTTGGTCACTGCTCAGCCCTGGAAGAGCAGCTTCCGCCGCGCCTCCTCATCCGGCCGCGTGTGGATGCGCGCCACGTTCTCCGGCGTGAGAAACTGCGGCCCCCCGGCGGCCAGTGTCCCCAGCAGCACCCGGGCCGTCTTCACCCACATCGCCGTGATGCTCTCCACCTTCGCCGCCGTCTCCCCGATCGCGATCAACCCGTGGTTGCGAGCCAGCACCGCCCGCGGCACCTCGCCGTAGCGATCACAGTAGGCTCTCACCCCGTCGCCGATGGCGCGCGCCAGGGGCACACCCGGATCAGTGTAGGGCACCACGACCGGGGCCACCCCGCAGATCACGATCTGGTCGGGGAAGAGCGACCCCATCACGATCTTCTCGCCGTCGCGCGCGCACAGCAGCGAGTTGATGGCCGTCGGGTGGGTGTGCGCCACGAAGCGCGCGCCCTCCAGCCCCAGCAGCCAGGCGTGGAAGGTGGTCTCCACCGAGGGCGGCGGCGCACTCTGGTCCACGGCCGCCGCGCGCAAGCCCGCCTTCACTTCCGCGTCCGTCAGCGACGGCTTCTCCAGGAGGTCCAGGACCGGCCGGCGGCGAATGGCGACAAACCCCTCGGGCGTGATGCTCGACAGGCTGTGCCCGCTCGCTTTGATGAGGAAGACATCTTCGTCCACCGCCGCCGAGGTGTTCCCCTCCCCCAGGATCACCAGGTCACGCGCCGGATCGCCCAGGCGCAGCGAGAGAGCGGTCAACTGCTCCAGAATCGGTCGGTAACGTTCGTTCACAGAGTATCCTTTCGGTGTAACTGTTCAGGGTTCATGAGTACGATCGGCGCAGAGCGGGCCGGCACAGAGGACGGCCCCTACGTCTGGTGGAT